>CAYSIX010000109.1:0-12888 GCA_964431205.1 uncultured Phycisphaeraceae bacterium | reverse complement strand
TTCATCCAACGCTATCTGAAAACCACGTGACATGGAGTTTTCCGACAGTGCCTAGCGACGCGACCAGGGTGTGCTCGGTGCGCTCCGCGTCGTGCGTGACGAGTTCTTCCGTTTTCGGGTGCCACGGTCGCTTGCGACCGTGCGAACGGCGTCCGGGCACGTTCGCACGTGGACGGGGCACCGGCAGCTGAACCCGTGCCAAAAGCGCTTCAAGCAAATTGGCCGCTGAGATTCGATGGTCACCGCGCCCCCGCCGGGGCGGCCGCGTCGGCGACCAGCTCGGAGATCGGCTCGCCCTCGAAGTGCTCGGGGACGTCCGCGCCCAGCCAGCGCATCACCGTCGGGCCCAGGTCGATCGTCTCGGGGTCCGACGCGCATCGGCCCGGCACGATGCCCGGACCCGTCGCCGCGAACCAGCCGTTGGGCACGTGGTTGCCCGATCGGCCCGACGGCCGCTTGGCGTGACGCGGCCAGCGCACCTGCCCGTAACGCTCCGAACGCACCCCCGTCGATTCGTACGCGTCCACGTCCTCCGCCCAGCGGATGATCAGGTCCGGCAGCCGGTCCCGCGCCGGCGACTCGCCCTCGATCAGGTCCTCGACCCTGTCCACGTGCTCGATCACCTGCCGGCCCGACTCAATGTCGCGGAAGCTCATCAGCGCCTCCTTCAGGTGCGCGCACAGCCGCTCGTACTCCGCTCCCGGCTCCACCACGCCCTGCGGCTCGCGGCCCTTGAGGTTGATCCGGATGTAACCGTTGATGTCCATCGGCAGCACGAAGTACTTCGTGTTCGTCCAGTCGCACATCCGGCTGGACCAGATCGGCACCACCGCGTGGTTGAACGACGAGGGCATCCGCCGCGTCACCTGCCGCACCAGCGTCCACGGCAGCGCCTTCTTGACCCGGTAGATCAGCCCGCCCTTGGGTTTGGCCGGCTGACCGTCGTTCTGGATCTGACCCACGATGCGGTCGAAGTACTCGACCCATCCGGTGTGCGCGGTCATGCCGTGCAGGGAGAACGCGACGACGCGCGCGTCGTCCGGCGCCGCGTCGAGCAGCTCGCCCAGGGCCCGGTCGCAGGCCTGGTAGATCTCGGTGACCGCGTTCTCCAGCAGCCGTCGCTGGTCGGGCGTCAGTTGATCCGCGTCGATCTCGCGCAGGTTCCAGAGGTAGTGCGTCGCGCGGTGCGCCCCGCCGAAGACGGTCAGCAGCAGGTCCCATCGCTCACGCTCGATCAGGTGCTTGCTGATCCGGGTGAACTGATCGATCGCGTCGAGCGCTTCCTGCCGCTGATAGAGCAGGGTCGCGGGGGTCTGGGGCCCGAAGATCTCGGGCTTGAGCACGGGCCTGCCGAAGCGCTGCTTGAGCTGCCGCCACAGCCCGGCGGGGGACTCGTGCTGGCCGAAGTCGTCGTGGTTCTGCCAGCCGTTGAGGTATACGCCGTTGAGGTCTGCCGGCGGCTCGACGGTGAACGGCACGTCCAGCAGGGCGATGCGGTGGCGGTGCGGGTCCAGGTGGTTCCAGAAGTAGGTCACGGGCAGCCAGGACGAATGGGCGTACTCGAGGCGCTGGTGCTCGTGCCGCCACAGCTTGTTGAAGTACCAGCCGTGGCGGGTGACGCGTGTGCCGGTGGTGAAGGTCGGCCAGACCATGCTCAGGAAGCCCGGCGGGCTGTTGCGCAGGTGGCCGTAGCAGCCCCGATCCCGCATCCGCTGGAGGTTGGGCAACTGGCCCGCGTCGCACATGCGGTCGATGACGGTGACCTCCGTCGCGTCCATCCCGATCATGATCACCGGTGGTTGGTCGGCCATTTCAGAGTCCCTTTGCTTCGCTCACCATGTTCTTGCCTGCGTCCGCCTCGGCGTGGAGGGCGTGCAGGAGGCTCTGCACGGCGCGTGCCGCGGCCAGGCCGTCCTCGCCCGAGGCCAGCCCGTGCAGCGTCCGGCGCGCGCGGATCGACGCGACCCACGCGTCGAGCTGCTCGCGGAAGCTCGACGCCGTCGCCGACGGCTGTCCCGTAACCCGGCGCAGGCCCGCGTCCCAGACGGCCCGGATCGGCCCCAGGCCCGCGGCCAGCCGCCCACGCAGCCGACGCGTGTCGATCAGCCCCGACGGATCGACGCGCACCCTTCCCGTCTCGAGCTCCACCTCGAACGACTCAACATACCGCGCATCGTGGCCCGAGACGCACTCGACGCTCGGGCCGTCGGCCAGCTCCAGGCGGGACACCACCCGCCGCGGATCGTTCTGCGGCAAAGCCTTGGTCCGGGCGATCGGCCGATCGAACATCCACGCCACCAGGTCCACCTGGTGCGAGGCCACGTCGTGCACCATGCGCCTCATCGCCGGCTGGGCCTGACGATCGACGGTCGGCCACTGGCTGACGTCGGCGACGAACGTGTGACGAGCGGATCGGATCGCGACCGGATCGTCGCCGGTGACCAGCTCTCGCAGCGCCCGGTAGCTGGCGCGGAACCGACGGTTGAAACCGACGGCCAGGACGCGATCGGCCTCACGCGCCGCGGCCACCATCGCCTCGGCGTCGGTGATGGTGGTGGCCATCGGCTTCTCGACCAGCACGTGGCAGCCCGCACGCAGCGCGTCCAGCGTCAGCCGGGCGTGGGTCGCCGGCGGCGTCGTGATCAGCACCGCGTCGAGCCCGCCTTGGTCCAGCATCGACGCCGCGTCGGTGCGCGTCACCGCCCCGAGCAGGCGTCCCGTGAGCTGATCGAGCCGCTCCGACCGCGGCTCGCAGACCGCCGCGAGCTTCACGTCGCGCGACGACGCGATCGCCGGCAAGTGGTACCGCTCGAACACCGTCCCGGCGCCGATCACCGCGAGTTGGATCGGTCGTGCGTCAGCCACGGCCCCTCCGTCGCAGCACGGTTTCGTACACCCGCTCGCAGCGTTCGGCGGCGCACGGCCAGCTCATCTCGGCCTTGACGTACACACGCGCCGCGCGACCGAGCGCCGCCGCCAGCTGCGGGTGTTCCAGCAGGTGCAGGATTCCGTCGGCCAAGGCCCGCGGCCCCTCATCGGGCACGATCCAGCCCGTCTCGCCGTGCTCGAGGTGCCGCGCCGAGCCGGCGAACGAGACGATCGGCCGCGCCGCGGCCATGTAGTTGAGCAGCTTCTGCGGCAGGCCCTCGCCGATGGTCCGCGGGTTGACCGCGATGTCCGCGCGCACCAGCTCGCCGGGCACCAGCTCGAACCCGCCCCGGACGACGTCGATGGCGTCGGCGATGCCCAGGCGCGAGGCGAGCCTGCGGTGGGCGTCGAAGCGGTCCTGCGTGACGATGCGCAGGCGCGCCTCGGGGCGGTGCGCGTGGACGATCGCGAAAGCGTGGAGCAGGTCGTCGATGCCCTGGTAGGCGGCGAGGTTGCCGGTGAAGATGATCACCGGGGACGAGCCGTTGACGCCCGCTCCGTCCGGTGCGTCGGCCTGATCAGCGGCGGCGGCGTCGAACCGGTCGATCTCGACGCCGTTGGGCACGACCGTGACGCGATCGTCCGCCGCGCCCGCAATCTGGCGAAAACCGTGGGCGACCTCGTGCGAGACGGTGATGACGTGGTCGGCCATGCCCGGCAGGCGGGCGTCGAACCAGCGACCGATCGCGGCGCTGAGCCGACGCGTCAGCGGCGGGGCGTAGAAGGGCAGCTCCGAGCCCAGCAGGGTGTGGGCGTCGAAGACGAGCGGCCGATCGCTGCGTCGCGCCGCACGCCGCCCGGCGAGCAGGCCCTCGGCGTGGTGGGCGTGGATCAGGTCGATCTCCTGCTCGGCGACCACCCGCTCGGTCAGCTTCGTGAGCACCGGGTCCAGCAGCAGCAGCTTCTGCAAAGTCGGCCCGGCCTCGCGGCGGTCGTACGAGGGAAAGTCGCGGATCCGATGGACCTTCAGCGGCGACTGGTCCAGCGCGTCCCCGAGGTGGTACGTCACCACGTGCAGCTCGTGCCCTCGCTCCGCCAAGGCCTCGGCCAGCCGGAGGATGCGCACGGGCGTCCCACGCTCACACGGAAACGGACACGCGGCGATCATCGCGATGCGGAGGGCACGCAAGGCCATCAAGCATCTTTCCGCTGACGCGGCCACCGCTGGGGCGCATGACCGGTCGAACGCGTCCGTGCGTCAGTATCGATACCCAATCCTTCGACGTTTTGGCCCCGTTGGATTGGTATCCTACCCGCGTTTTCTCGCCGCGTGCTTGCCGCAGGCGGGATTTCGCGAGCTGGTCCGCGGACATTTGCCTACGGGCGATGCCGCCAATACCCGATAACCCTCTCATGCCCGCCCACGACACCACGCTCTGCGTGATCAACTACAACGGCGCGGCGTACCTGCCGGCGACGCTGGACGCGGTCACCGCCGATCACGGACGGTTCGGCGAAGTCCTGCTGATCGATAACGCGTCGACGGACGAGAGCGTGGCGCTGGTCCGGCGGGACTACCCGGCGGTGCGCGTGATCGAACGCGCCCGCAACGACGGCGCGGGCGCCGCCCGAAACACGGGCTACGAGGCAGCAACGTTTCACCGCGTGCTCTTCATCGACAACGACGTGATCCCCAGTCCCGGCTGTGAAGCGGCCCTTCACGCGGCGCTGGATCGTGACCCGACCGCCGCCATCGCCATGGCCCGGGTGCTCTATCAGGACGACCCCGACACGATCCAGTTCGACGGCGCCTCCGCCCACTGGATCGGGCTGATGTCGTTGCACCACGCCGACACGTCCGTGGACGCGGCCCCCAGCGACACGCGCCCGATCGACTCGCTGGTGACCGCCTGCTTCCTGATCGATCGGCAGCGGTGGGGCGGCGGGCCGCTGTTCGACGAGTCGTTCTTCTACCTGCACGAGGATCATGAGCTCGGGCTGCGCACGCGGCTGCGGGGCCTGACGATTCTGGCCGTGCCCGAGGCGACCTGCCTGCACCGTGCCGGCACGCCGGGGATGTCGCTTCGTGAAACGGGTCGTTACACGGACGTGCGGATCCGCAACAACATCCTGAACCGGTGGCTGGTCGTGCGGAAGCTGTACCAGGGGCGTACGCTGGTCCTGCTGGGGCCGGGCCTGGCGTTGTTCGAGCTGGTGCAACTGGTGGGCGTGGTGCGCAAGGGCTGGCTGCGGATGTGGGTCCGGGCGTGGGGTGCGTATCGCGATCGTCGGGCGACGACCGAGGCGGCGCGGCGGGCGTTCGCGGCCGAGCGTCGGCTCCCCGACGGCGCGGTGCTCAGCGGCGGGCCGCTGCCGTTCACCGATGCGCTGCTCGCCGGTCGGTTGCAGCGATGGATCAAGCGGATGCTCGAGGGCGTGCTCGAGCTGAACTGGCGGCTGGCCAGGAGGTGGCTGCGGTGACGGCGGCCCGGCGGCACAAGACGCGAAGCGACCTGCTGATCTCCTTCGGCGGTCAGGTGTTCTACAAGGCCGCGGCGTTCGTCACGATCGCGCTGCTGGCGCGCTCGCTGGTCAAGGAAGACTTCGGCCGGCTGATGTTTGTGCTCGCGCTGGCGACGATCGGCGTGCACTTCACCGAGCTGGGCACCCGCGCGCACCTGATCCGCAGCATCGCGCCCGCCAGCCACCAGGCGCTCGACCGCCTCTCCGAGGTGCTGAGCCTGCGCGTCCCGATGCTGGCGGCGTTCGTCGCGTTGATGATCGGCGGCGTCTGGCTCTACGACGCGACCCTGCTGCCCATCGCCGTCGCCATCACCGCCTACGCCGCGATCAAGGAGCTGTACGGATCGTTCGCCGCGGTCATGGTCGCCCTGCGCCGCGTCAGCGCGACGGTGATCGCCTTCGGCTCGGGCCAACTGATGCTGCTGGCGTTCGTGGCCTGGTCGGCGTGGCAGGGCGGTCGGCTGCCGGTCGTGCTGATCGGCTACGTGATGACCAGTGTTCTGATGCTCGCGCTGATCCTCGCGCAGATGGATTGGACGCGGGGACGGTTTCGTCCGACGCTTGCGATCGGGCGATTGCGCCGGGTCCTGGCCGTGTCGCTGCCGCTGTTCGCCATCTCGCTGCTCGAGTTCCTGCACCTGAAGTTCGACACGCTGATGCTGGGCACGATGGGCACGTTCGAGATGGTCGCGACCTACGAGGCCGGCGCCAAGTGCCTCGAGGCTTCGCAGTTTCTGATCCGCCCGGTCTCGCTGATCTTCTTTCCGATCTGTGCGGCAGCGGCGGCGCAGGGCGACTGGACCGGGCTCCGCCGCCTGGCGCCACGCGTCACGCTCGCCGGTGTCGGGCTGGGCCTGTCGCTGACCGTCGCCATGTGGGTCGTCGCGCCGTGGTTCGTGCCCCTGGCGTTCGGTGACGAGTACCCCGATTCCGTCGCCGTCCTGCGCGCCATCTACCTGAGCGTGCCGCTTCTGTTCGCCACCACCGTCGGCCTGTTCCTGGCCACCTCGATGCACCGCGAGCGATGGGCCGGGCTCGTCATGCTCGTCGGTCTGGCGGTGAACATCGCGCTCAACGCGTGGTGGATCCCGACCTACGGCCCGCTGGGCGCCGCGTGGGCGACGGTCGCGTCGCAGGCGGCGATCGCCTCGACGATGCTGGGCATGTGTGCCGTGTGCCTGCGCCGCGTCGGCATGCATCCGAGCTCCGGCCCGTCGGTCCGTCTGGAGACGGGCGCGTCGGAGCTGGACCATTCGGCGTGAGCATCATGACCGCATCCCGGACCGGGTTGCGGCGTCGCTCAGGCGATCAGTCGCTTGCGGACGGCCTGACAGGCGTGCTCGAGCAGAAACACCGTGATGAAGATCACCAGCAGGATCGTCGAGACGTGCTGGAAGTTGGACATGTCCCAGCGGCCCCACAGCTCGACGCCGATGCCCCCCGCACCGACGATCCCGATCACCGTCGCCGTGCGGACGTTCCGCTCGAGGATGTAATTGACGTAGGCCAGGTACTGCGGCAGGACCTGGGGCATCACGGCGTACCAGAGGACCCTCAGCCGGCCGCAGCCCGTGCTCCACAGCGCCTCCTGCGGGCCGGGGTCGGCGTTCTCGACGTCGTCGGCGAAGAACTTGCCCAGGAACCCCGCCGAGTGGATCGCCAGCGCCAGCACGCCCGGCACCGGGCCGAACCCGTACATCAGCACCAGGAACATCGCCGTCACCAGCTCCGGCACGGCGCGCGCGAAGCTGCACAGCGCCCGCGACGCCACGTACACGCTGCGATGCGGCGCGTACTGCCGCGCGCCCAGGTACGCGATCGGCGCCGCCATGATCACCGACACGATCGTGCCCCACAGCGCGATCTCGATCGTCTTGAACATCAGCCCGACGACGTACCACAGGTACCCCATCGGGCGGACCAGGTAGGTCACCTCACCGGTCTTGACCGACTCCATGGTCTCGACGTCGTAGGTGTAACGCGGCTTCTCGACGGTGTAGGCCAGCCAGGGCAGGTTGTCGGCATCGAAGTCTGAAAGGCGCGAGACCTCGGTTTCGGTCGAAAGAACGAGCGGGAACGCGTTGCGGAAGAAGCGCTGGAATCCGGCGGAGACCTCGGCCTCCTCGACCAGGCCGGCCGCGTCGGCGACGCCCTCGGCGGTCATCCACGCGCCGCGATCGATCTCGGTGCGGTGCGCCGAGTAGCCCAGCAGCACGAAGACGATGAGCGTGATCAGCACGTGCTTCCACGTGAACGGCTGGCGGAGGTGCCAGTCCTCCCCGGGCCTTGTACCGCGTGGCAGGGCGGCTGCGTTGCTCACGCGTACACCTCCGCGGCGCGGCCGCGACGCTCGACGCGGTTGCCCGTGGGCCGGCTTTGAGCCGGCGCGTCCGACGGCTCGTCGTCCCCGGCCGGCGATGGTCCGTCGCCGTCGCTGGGCGCGTGGGCGTACAGCTCGCGCAGGGCGCGCTCGTCGAGGTGCTCGGACTGGCCGTCGAAGATGACCCGGCCGTCGCGCATGCCCACGATCCGATCGGCGAACCGCCGCGCCAGCTCGACCTGGTGCAGGCTGCACAGCACCGTCGCGCCGGTGCGCCGGGACGCCTCGCGGATCAGTCCGAGCACGTCGTCGCTGATCTGCGGGTCGAGGCTGGCCACCGGCTCGTCGGCCAGCACGACGTCCGGCTCGGCGATGAACGCCCGCGCGATCGCCACCCGCTGCTGCTGACCCCCCGACAGGTGCATCGCCCGTCGGTACAGGTGCTGCGGCTGCAGCCCCACCTGCGCCAGGAGCAGGCACGCGCGGCGTCGATCACGCATCGGAAACAAGCCCAGCATCGCCCGCCACCACGGCAGCGTCGCCAGCGTGCCCATCAGCACGTTGGTCAGCACCTTCGACCGACCGACCAGGTTGAACTGCTGGTGGACCATCCCGATGCGGCGTTGCACGGCCCGGAGCGAGCGCGGCTCGACGCGCACCCCGTCGAAGTACACGTCGCCGTCGGTCGGGCTCGCCATCCCGTTGACCATCCGCAGCAGCGTGGACTTGCCCGCGCCGCTGGGCCCGAGCAGGACGCAGAACTCGCCGGCCTCGACGCGCAGCGTGACCCGGTCGAGGGCGACCGTGCCGTCGCCGAAGCGCTTGGTGACGTTCTCGAATCGGAGCAAGGGATGCTTCCTGCGTGGCGGGCGACGAAGCGGCGAAACGGCCGGCGGCGCGTCCGTTACTGGCTGGCCTTGCGCAGCATCTCGGCCTTGAGCTCGTCCGTCACGGCGTCGAGGGCGCGGATCGCGCGGACAAACGCCTCTTCGTCGAAGTACGCGTCGTAACGATCGACCTGCTTGCCCCCGTACCCGCGGATCATCTCCGGCTTGATGTCCGGGGATTCGTGCACGTGATGGAAGGCTTCGCGGAGTCGGTGCTTGATGTCGCTGGGCAGCTCGGGGTGCATCGCCAGCGGCGGGTTGGGGATCGGCGCGCTGCGGGCGACCGGCCTGACCCGCTCGGGGTCGAGCGTGCCGTTGTTGATCGCCTTCTCGAAGCTGGCGAAGGACGCGGCGGCGGCGTCGGCCTGGCCGCTGGCCATCGCCTCCAGCGACGCCGCGTGGCTGCCCGCCAGGTAGATCCGCTTCAGGTCTCGCACCGGGTCAATCCCCGCCTCCAGCAGCATCGCCACCGGGTAGTTGAAGCTCGACGCCGAGTTCACGTCCCCGAACGCCACGCTGCGGCCTTTCAGGTCTGCCAGCGACTCGATGCCCCGATCCCGACGCGCGAAGAAGCCGGAGTAGTACACGCTCTCGCCGCCGGTGGCCGACACCGCCAGCAGCTCCGCCGCGCCCAGGTCCCGCGCCATCATGAAGCTGACGGGCCCGAAGAAGGCGATGTCCACCTTCCGCGTCGCCATCGCCTGCACCACGGTGTTGTACGACTGGCCGACGCGGATGTCGAAGCGCAGACCGGTCGTCCTGGAGACGGCATTGAAGACCGGCTCAAAGTCGGCGATCGTGCCCTGCTCGGTCCCGCCGTCGGCCGGGATGAGCATGACGCGGAGCGGCTTGTCGGGGCTGCCGGGCGCGGCCGACTCGGCGGAGGCGGTCGGACTCAGCGCCGTGACGATCAGGCCGACCGCGATGGCTGCGAAGCGGGCTGTCCACGCGCGGACGTCTGCACGGATTGGCATCGGTGTGCTCCTTTGCTCGCGGGGTCCGCGGGGCGCCTGCCGATCGTGACGGCGTCCGGCATCGGCGGCTCGCGGACTCGGATGTGTATTCCAACCGATCGCTGTGAGCGTGAGGTTTTCCGAGGATGAGAACAGCGCGAGCGGCTGCGTCGACGCGGCGCAACGGATCACCAGGCGCTGCGCACGGCGTCGGTCGCCACGCCGGCCGACACCACCGGAGCGAGGTCGAAGGGCGAGCGATTGCGTACCGCCAGCGACCAAACGCGTGGGCGGTTACGTGCCGGACGGATCGGGCAGGACCCCGTGACGCCGGCGGTACTGCGTCGGCGTCATGCCCACGTGCGCCTTGAACGTGCGGATCAGGACTTCGGTGTGGTTGAATCCACAGCGGGTGGCGATCTGCGAGATCGTGTCCGGCCGTTCCATGAGCATCTGCTTGGCGCGCTCGATGCGCAGCCGGCGCAGCTCGGCGGCGGGCGAGCGGCCCAGCAGCCGCTTGCACTGCTGCTCGAGCACCCGCCGCGAGATCGGCACGTGCCGGGGGATGTCCTGCACGCGGATCGGCTCGCTGGCGTGCGCCCGCATGAACCGGATCGCCTCGGCCAGCACCGGGTCCTCCACCGCCGCGATATCGGTCGAGCGACGCTGCACGATCCCGACCGGCGGGACCAGCACCGGCTCGGGCGGCGGCGCCGCACCGCTCATCATCCGCCCCAGCAGACGCGCCGCCTCGTAGCCGATCCGCTCGGCGCCGACGTCCACGTACGACAGCGGCGGGTTCGAGATCGTCCCGATCAGGTCGTCCGGCAGCCCGCCGAGAATCGCCGCGTCCTGAGGGACCTCCAGCTCCGCCAGCCGGCACGCCTCGGCCAGCTCCCGCGCCCGCACCGTCGACCAGGCGAACAGCCCGATCGGCTTGGGCAGCGACCGCAGCCACGCCGCCAGCCGGAACCGCCCCGTCATCCAGTCCCGCCGACCGTTCAGGGGCTCGTCCGGCTCCGTGAACGTGTGACACGTCCGCCCGCGCGACTGCAACGCCTCCTGGAAGCTGCGCCCCAGTTGGTCGACGTACTCCGGACGATCCACCGGCCCGCAGTACCCGAAGTGACGGAACCCGCACTCGACCAGGTGCTCGGCCGCCAGCCGACCGCACGCCCGCTCGTCCGCCGTGCACCGCCCGATGTTCGGCCCGTCGTAGTCGAACCACGACACGCTGACCACCGGCGACCCGTACTCGAGCAGCTCACGGTGTAACCCGCGGTGCGGGATCCGCGCGATCACGCCGTCGCCCTCCCACCCCGGCGGCAGGTGCAGCGACTCGTGCTGGCCGCTCGGCTCGACGTGCACCGACCAGTTCCGCTCCCGCACGAAACGCGAGATCCCCTTGAGCAGCCCCGTGCCCCACGACGTGGAGGTCTCGATCAACAGGACCACATTGGGAAGCGCGATCATCGATCCACCCTTTCCCGCGGCCGATCCCCAGCCGACCTCGGTTCGATCTTCAGTGTAAGTCTCCCGACCCGCGGCGCGACGACGCTCACACGAATCAAACAATCCGCCCGCCATCGCTCACACATTCTTAACGCGATGCTGGCGCCGCGCTCGCAACTCGCCGCCGGCTAACAGAAGTCAACAGGTTCGCGCGAATCCTCAACTGTTAGGCGCGATTCCGGATTACATCCCCTCCGGCCACGCCCCACAATGCCCCCGTCATTCGACGGATACGCGTGCCACACGGTGTCACCCGTGAACGGAAACCTTCTCTGATACGGAGGACTTGAGGAATGGACAGCAAACGGATCTTGACCGGCGCCCTGGGCGCCATGCTCGCCACGGGCGGCCTCGCCCACGCCGAGCAGGTCGACTTCACCACCTTCACGCAAGCAACCGGATTCCCGACCGACTTCCCCGAGCCCGAGTGGACCACCCCCACCGAGTACAACGGCTTCAACGTCAGCCTCGGCGACATCGCCGTCGAAACCGCCAACGCCGACTCCACGGTCTTCCACGGCCCGGCGTCGCTCCAGGTCCTGGGCAAGACCATCACCGGCGACGTCTACCCCGAGTCCGACGACGACTACATCGGCATCGCCCTCGGCCTGGCGAGCACCGACCCGCTGCTCGATCCCACCGCCGACTTCCTCCTGCTTCAATGGAAGGGCGCGGACCAGACCTTCAACTTCAACGACAGCGATGCCGACTTCCCCTTCCACAACACCACGCCGGGCGGCTTCGCGCCCGCCGGCCTCTCGCTCTCACGCGTCACCGGCATCCCCACCGCCGACGAGCTCTGGCAGCGCACCAACCTCGAGGAGATCGACCCGGTCACCGGCGAGCCCACCGGGTTCGACTCCGGCCAGGTCGTTGAGCTCGGCCGCGGCGAGACCCTCGGCTTCACGCCCTACGACCGCTTCGGCGGCCGCCACCAGTTCCGCATCGACTTCACCGCCGAGAACATCAAGGTCTGGGTCGACGACGTGCTGCAGTTCGACGTCGACGCCCCCGACGGCGACCCGTTCAACGGCGGCACCCTGGGCCTGTACGAGGGCTACCAGAACCCCTCGGGCGCCTACGCGTTCTTCGACGTCCGCGACATCGGCAGCGACCCGGCGCCCCCCACGCCCGACCTCAGCCCCATCCCCGATCCGATCGCCTTCGGCGCCGCCACCATCGACGTGACCGACGGCGACCCGGCCGACAACAGCCAGGGCACCTGGACCGTCACCGCCGGCACCACCGGCGACGGCGAGGTCACCAACACCTCGCCGGACAACCGCGGCGACGTCGAGCTCGCCGTCGGCGGCGTGGACCCGCTGCCCAACCAGGGCGTGCTCTACGCGATCGTTCGTGAGAACGGCCCGCGCAGCCAGGGCGAGGCCGGCGACCCCGAGGACGCCCGCTGGGCCGTCGCCGAGGCCCCCTCGCCCTCCGGGTTCGGCGGCGCCGCCGGCGTGGCCACCGCCAACACCGTCAACGGCGCCGAGTGGAACGCCGACGTCTCGGTCGCCTTCTTCCCCTACGAGCAGTTCAACACCGGCTACGTCCTGCCCGGCGGGTTCCTGGCCATCAGCAACGACGATGACCAGTACACCGTCTCCGCCGTCGAGACGCCGCTGCCCACGATCGTCCAGCTCGAGCCCGACCTCGACGAGGCGCGCCCCCGCCGTCCGGATCGCGTGGTCATAAGCGTTGCGATGGCTGCGCGGAACGAGCACCTCGTCCTTGAGACGCGTGGTGTCGGGCAACTGGTTCATGCGCGTCGGATCGAGGCCGGCGAGGCACGCCGCCGTGCCGAGGAGAAGGCCGGCCGCCGCCC
>CAYSIX010000108.1:0-13098 GCA_964431205.1 uncultured Phycisphaeraceae bacterium | reverse complement strand
GCAGGAGTACTGGCACGACATGAAGTTCTGGTGGCCGCACAACGAGACGATCATTGCCACGCTCATGGCCTATCACTTGACCGGTGATGAGCGCTACCTGCGATGGCATCGCCGGGTGGACGACTGGGCGCACGAGCACTTCGCCGACCCCGAGTTCGGTGAGTGGTTCGGGTACCTGCACCGCGACGGCGGTCTGTCCGTGACCCTCAAGGGCAACCTGTGGAAGGGCGCGTTCCACCTGCCGCGGATGCAACTGGTCTGCTGGCGGTTGCTGCAACGAATGCGACCGATGGGCGTCTGCGCCTGACTCGTTCGGACAGGACCGGATTCGACCCACGTGCACGGACTTGGCGTGGTCGCGCCCACGCCGATCCCCCAGCAGCCGGGCGGCGGTCCGACGCGGACACCCTCAGGAACGCCGACTCGATCTGAAGGTCATCACGCTGGAAGTCATCTCGCGAGCACGTGCGAGCAACACGACGTGATCCGTAGCCGCCCTCGGCGGTGGATTTGGCAGCGCGTACTTCCCCCCGGTCGAGATCGCCGGCCACGATTGGCATCTGGTCCACCTGGTGTGGACCTTCCTGTTCCCGCTGCTGCATCTGATCCGCTGACGGAACCATCCGGCGCGTCTTGGAGAAAACAGACGGTCCGACGGAGCCGGGCCGTGTCCTTGCTACGGCAAGCCGAGCCGGTCGAAGGCGGTCAGGTCGGCGTGAGGGGGCAATGACCGGGCTGGGACTCGAACCCAGGACCAGCGGCTTAAAAGGCCGATGGCCTTGCGCCTGCTCAAATACGATGGGTCGGGTAAGCCGGGCAATGTGGGCGGGTTGGGGCGACTTGCGGCCGCTCAAGCGGCCTACTGCATCGACCGAAATAGTGCATTTGCCGGAGCGGCCGCGGTTCGCTATGCTTGCTCTGTCGCGGTTGTGTAGTGCGGGGGAACCCTAACCTAAGTCTGGCGCGGAGGCGGTGAAAGGGCGTGCATGGCGCTGCTGCGCCGGGCCGGACCAACCATCGGCGACCTCTGCGAACGCTTCCTCGACCACGCCCAGGCTCGGGTCGAGGCCGGCGACCTGTCCGCGCGGATGTGGGCCGAGTACCGCCGGGCCGCCGAGCTGCTGCGAGGCGAGTTCGGCCCCAAGCGACGGCTCGAGACGATCCGGCCGATCGAGCTCGACCAGTTCCGCCTGCACCTTCGAGCCGTCCGGCACGGCGACGGCCTGGCCAACGCCGTCCGCCGCGTTCGCACGATCTTCAACTGGGCCCACCGCGCCGGCCTGATCGACCGGCCCGTCCACGACGCCGGCTTGTTCCGCCCGCCACCGCCGGCCGAGCGGCGACGCCACGCCCGCCGCCGGCCCCGCACTTTCGAGCCAGCCGAGGCCCGGCGACTGCTCGGCGTCACCCCGCCGGGCCCGATGCGGGCGATGATGCTGCTCGGCTTCAACGCCGCGTTCGGTCAGACCGATTGCGCCACCGTCACGCTGAACGAGGTCAAGCGGGCCCTTCGCGACGGCTGGTTGCGGGGCAACCGCCACAAGACCGACCTCGAACGCACCGCTTGGCTCTGGCCCGAGACACGAGAGGCACTCGCCGGGCTGCGAGCCCGGCCGGGCCAGCAACTGGCCTTCGTCACCAAGCGCGGCAACCCCTGGGTCCGCACCACCGTCAAGCGCAACGGCCGGGGTCTTGAGGGCGTCGTGGTCTGCGACGCGATCAGCCAGGAGTTCGGCAAGCTGCTGGATAGGGCCGGCCTGGAACGCCGCGGGTTCTACGCCTGCCGACGCACCTTCGCCACGGTCGCGTCCGAGACGGGCGACCTCAGCGCCGTCGCCGCGGTCATGGGCCACCTGCCGCCGGCGGTCGGGGCCTATTACATCGACCGGATCAGCGACCGCCGCATCGAGGCCGTCTGCCGCCACGCCCGGACGATTCTGCTGGGCCGGCGGGCTTAGTATTGACAGGTATGCCAACTTTGCCAATAATACCAACCAGAAAGGAGGGAACCATGAGAACCGCGTTCCTCGCTCTGTCTGTGGTGACGGCGCTCGTGCTGCCCGTTCACCTGGGTTTCCTGGCCGCCGTCCGCGTTGAGGACGGGGCCTTCACCTCTGAGGCGTTGAGCTACGCGCTCAACGCCGGCTACGTGACCGTCGTCTGGTTGTTCGCACTTTTTCTTCACCTGCATCGGAAAGGAGCCAAATCATGACAGCACGTCTTATCGGTGGCGTCGCCGCCCTTGCGCTCGCAACGGCCGCGGGCGCCGAAGCACAGGAACACCAGTTCACGATGAAGCTGGCGACGTGGAAGGACGTTTCAGTCAACGCCACGGCCGAGATCGACTGGGACCCCATCCCCCCCACCTTCGAGGGATGGGATTACGGCGATCAAGACCTGTTTCTCAAGAAGTTTCACCCGGCGTGGGGCAGCATCATCGGTGGCGAGTTCCGTGGCGCGGTCGAGGGCTCGGTAAACTGGATCGCTTCGGTCGAGGACCTCGATTACAACACCGACTCGATGCTGTATCACGGATATGCCGGCGCCAACGCCGGCCGATCGTTCACGTTGCCCGGCGACCGGAAGCTGCCGCCGTTGGAGGGCTGGGATACCGAAGAGTGGCTTGCCGTCGAACACAGCCAGGGCCCATATTCAGGCAGCGGCAGCGTCAACCTCTCGGCGAGCGTGACCACCACAGATATCACCGGGTTCCTCGGCCTGGACAAGGCGAAGATCGAGTCGGGCTACTGGACCTACGTGGCTGCGTTTCCGGGCTGGGAAGCGACCGAGGCATCGGCGACCGGAACGCTGACGGCCAAGGCGTCGATCACGTACATCTACGAGCGAGACGTTGACGAGCCGGCGCTGCCCCCGGCCGACTTCAACCTCAACGGCCAGGTTGATGCCTTCGACCTCGGCGTCTGGCAGGTTCACCAAGGCAAAAGCGGCAACGTCGGCCAGAACATGGGCGACGCGGACGGTGACGACGACGTGGACGCCTTCGACTATGGCATCTGGCAGACGGCCTACTACGGCGGGTCGTCCTTGGCCGCGATCCCCGAGCCGGCCACGGCGGCCCTGCTCGGGCTGACCCTTGTCGCCGGTCTGTGTCGGCGGGCATAAGATCGAGCGTGAGACGCGCTTTCTCCCCTCCGCCCGCCGCGCCCGTCCCCCGGCTCGGCGGGTTTTTCATGGTTTCAGAAGGTTGGCAATCCTGCTATCGTTGCTAGACACGAAAGGAGCATCGCATGACACCGAGGCAAAGCCGGGTCCCGCTGATCGCCCTGATTCTGGTGTTGACGGCCTTGCTGGGCGCCGCCTGGGCGCAACCGCAATGGCAGACGCCGCTCGACGACATCTCAGAGGGCGACACGGTCGCCGCGATGCGGGCCTGGCAGAGGGCCGACATCGAGGCCGACCGCGCCGCGGCCGAGCAGATCGCCGAGCTGTCGGGCAGGATCGACGAGCTCAACCAGACGCTCACGGCGTTCGGCGCCACGGTCGAGCGGCTGGCCCGCGCCACCGAGCGCCAGAACGAAACGTTGATGGAGATCGCCGATTCGACGGAGAACGCCGCGGCGGGGGCACGCCAACTGCGGCCGGCGGTCGAGGGCGGCCTCGAGGCCGTGCGCGACCAGATCGAGAAGATCAAGGTGGAGATCCCGCCGCCGCCCACTGAGCGCAACGTTGACAACTTTGGCATCCCGGGGCCCGAATCAATCGAGCTGAACACCACCAGCACGTTCCAGCTCATGCGTATCCCCGGCCTCGGCCCCGTCCTGTCGGCCCGCATCATCGAGTACCGCGACCGACATGGTCCGTTCGAGGTCATGGAGCAGCTCCTGAACGTGCCGGGGATCGGGGAAAAGACCCTGGAGAGCCTGCGTCTGTACCTGCGGATCGACCCGCCCGAGCCGGTGGTCGAGCCGGACCCGTCCCAGCCCGACGTGGGGTGAGCCCTTGTCCGAGCCGTCGTTCGCCGAGCTGTTGGAGGCCCACCGCCGCCTGGGCAGCCACAAGCGCGTCGCCGCGGCTTTCGGGCTGACCGCCGGCCAGGCGCACTACCGGCTCCGTGGCGTGGGCCGCCAAGGGTTTCCGCCGCCGCCGAAGAAGTTTGCGGACCACGCCGACCGCCGTCGGTGGGCGGCGGGCCGGCCCTGGCCTGAGTACGTGAGCGAGGACCACGTGTTGGACGTGGCCTATATGGCATGCAAGGGCCTGCGCCCTCATCCCTTCGACCGGGACGAGATGTTCGCCGCGATCGTCGCCCGGTTGTGGGACCGGTTCCTGGGCGAGCCGCTCTCACCCGCAATCGCGTTCGTCCGACGCTGGTGGGGCCAGCAGTGCCTGCAGGAGTTCAGGGCCCACCACGAACGACGTGAGGGCGGGTTCCACTTTGGGCCCGACACGCGCCGGGTGAGGCCGGCGATCGAGCGGGCGTTGGGCTACGAGCCAAACGGCCACGCCCACGACCTGGCGTGGCTCTGGGACGCGATCCGCCGGCTGCCGCCGCGCGAGCGGAAGGTGACGCGACTGCGGCTGCGGGGCTTCAGCCTGCGCGAGCTGGCCGCGGTGTTGTCGGTCGATCGCCAGACGCTTAGCACCGTCGAGCAGGACGCGATGGTCAGCCTTCGGTGCCTGAGCTGTCAGCGCCGCCTTTTCCCCGCCGGCCGCCGGCCCGTTTACTTTTCCGGCCAAGGCCGGCAGGGTTCCCCGCCGCGTCCGTTGATCCGTCGGCCGGGGCTTCGCCTCGCTCGGCACGAATCCGCTCGATCTTCGCCGCGAGCGTCTTGGGTAGCTGGACCTCGGGATGCTTTGCCAGCTCTTTGAGGATCTCGTCCTCGCTGGCGACGGCGAAGTTGAGCGTGCCGATGGCCGTGGCCCCGACTTGCCGGCCTTCCGCGTCCAGGCCGGCCCGGAACGACGCGGCGACGGTGTGGGCCTTGACCGCCAGGTCGGTGAGCTGACGGACCTGCTGCGTCTGCACGAGCAGCTCGGTTGCCGAGTAGACGGGCAGGGCCCGACCGTCCTTGTCCAAGACGCGCGTCACGCGCCCTTCGGCCGCCGCGGCGCGCACCTCACGGATGTTGCCGTCGAGCAGCTCGAGGGTGTCGGCCAGTCGGGTGAGGGCTCGCCGGCCGATCGCCTCGAAATCCGCGACGCGCTCCTCAAGCTGCTGCTGGTGGAGTTCCTCGAGCCGCCCCTTGTCCTCATTGAGCACCCGCTGGACCAGCCAGACACTGACCCCGAGTTCGTCGGCCACCCGACGGTAGCTGCGCAGGCGCGTGTACGCCTCCCAGACCTCGATCGCCCGCTGCATACGCTGAGCTTCGGGGTCCGGCCGCGGCGGTCGGCGCGACCGCCGGGCCGCCTTCTTTTTCCGCTTGGCCGGGGCCTTCTTCTTGGTGCGCTTGCGGCGTTCTGTCATGTTTGACTACTATGGCAAGTATGCAAACGCGACGCCAGACCAGCCCGAAACGCCGCCGGCGGGGCCGCCTGCACCGGGTCACGCCGGCGCCCGATTGGCGGGCCGAGACGCAGGTCGCCTACTACCAGCACGCGGCGGACGTGATCGAGCGGTACATGGGCGCGCGGCCCAGCCGCAACACCCTATGCAAGTACCTCCAGCACGGGTTCCCGGTCAGGCCGGGCGGGCCCTACGTACAGATGCCGGCGCGGAAGCAGCTCAACCGCGCGGTCACCACGGTCGAGGCGATGAACCGGTGGCTGACGGTGGTCCGCCACCTGCAGCGGCGGCACAACGTCGCCGGCGCATGAAAAAGGCCGCCCGGGCGTCCTGCCCAAGCGGCCGACGCGGAGAATCGTGATCAGCGTCGGTCAGCGCAGGGGCAGCCCGAACTGAAATCGGCCGTAACGTCGTGCGAGCCGTTCGCTGCCGGCACGAACCGAAGGCAGCGCCAGGAGGTGCCGCCCATCGCCGCCGCCGCGTCGGCGAACACGGCGAACCGCTGGGCCAGCTCGCGCTGGGACGTGATCAGGGGCAGGACGATCGGCGGGTTGGACCGCACGCTCAGCGCGATCACCCCCTCATCCTCGCCGGTGGCCACGAACACGAACAGCTCGGTCGCGTCCTTGATCCCCCGCAGCGATTGAATCGCGTCTTTCAAAGTGGGCAGGTCCGCATCCATTGCCGCTTCCCTCCTTTCGTGTTGTGAAAACCCCCCGGCGGGCTACGCCCGGCCGAGGGGCTTCCGGGGGCATCTCAAGCCGTCGCAGAATACCAACAACAACAATGTTGTCAAGTCAAAGAGTTGCGACGCCCGCAAGAGGCGCGCGCCCGACCAGTACGCCGCGACCCCTGTGGGCTGAAGCGCAACCAGCGCGAGGGCGGCCCGCATTGGCAACGTAGTCAAAACTGGCATAGTGGCGGTAGGATGAAACCGTGACCGCCGCGTCCACGCTCTCGCCGCCAATGCCCGGCCCCCAAGCCTCGGGGAGCGGCGGTCTGCCGCCCGCGCTGCGGCTGGCCACCGAGTTCGAGCGTCGGGGCGTGGCGCCGCCGGCCCACCTGCAAGCGTTGACGGCCGAGTACCGCCGGCGCGGCCTGATCGGCCAGGAACCCGGCAGCCCCGAGCCGTTCCGAATGACGCCGGACGCGCAGCACCAGCGGGCCGTCGAGCGCTTCGACCGGCTCCAGGAGCAGTACCAGCCCCCGAGCGAGGAGGCGCGTGATCGCTACATCGACCAGCGGTTCGGTGAGACGGTTCGCCGGCTCGAGGACGCCTACCTGCAGTCCGCCGGCTATCGCCAGCGATACGGCGACCGCGACGCGCTGACCTACGAGCAGCGGCAGCGGTTCTTCGAGGGGATCGCGCCGCAGCTCAACGAGCTGAGCGAGCGGTACGGCGCCGAGTTCGACGCCCAGCACACGCCCGCGGCCCGCTACGCCCAGGAACGCGAGCGGCTCGGCCAGGCCCTGCTCCAGCAGCACGAGCTGGCCCACCCCGAGGCCAGCGACCAGGAACGCTACCGCTACATGCAGCAGGAGCTGGCGCGGATGGGCTATCAGCCGTCGGCCGCCGGTCGGCTGCGACCCATTCAGGACCAGCAGCGGCTCGACGAGCACGCTGAGGCCCTGACGGCCGACGATCGGCTCAAGGTTTCCGACGTTGATGCGCCGTTGCCATTTCTGCCCGACCTCCCGGTCGGCTCATTGGCGGCGGGCGTCCTGCAAGCGCCGTTGCGGGCGCTGGGCGAGACGGCCGGCTTCGCCGCCGGCGTGACGGCGAACGTCCTGGGCGGACTGGGCTTGGAGCAAGCGCAGTACGGAGCGCTCGGCGTTCAGCGGGCGTTCGGCGAAGGCACGGAGCGCCTGATCCGCTCCGATCCGCTCATCTCTCGCTTGACCGCGCCCACCGCCGACGCCGGCCCGCTTGAACAGGCCGCGTACACGCTCGGTCAGCTCGCCGGCGACATCGGCACCGTCGTCCTGACCCGCAACCCCCAGGCCGCGTCGCGGCTCGCGGCGGTGGCCCCGGGCATGGCCTACTTCGGCTTCAAGGAAGCCGGCGCGACGCAGAACCATGTCTACGAGGCGCTGCTCGCCAAGGGCGTTGATCCCCGTGAGGCGTCACGCACGGCCACGACCACGGGTTTCGTCGTCGGCGCGGTCAACTCGTTGCTCGAGCGGATTCCGCTGAACGAATACCTGCTCGACGGCCGCGGCGGCGAGCTGGCCCGGGCGCTGCGGGGCGTGTTCGCCGAAGGGTCCACCGAGGCCGCCCAGGAAACCGTCGCGCTGCTCGCGGAGATGGGCGCCGACGCCAACGACGCGGACTACTGGTCCAACGTCGGCCGCGTCCTCTACGCCGCCGGCATCGGCGGCATCGCCGGCGGCGCGTTCGGGCTGTTGAGCAACCGGACCCGGGTGGAGGTCCAGGAGCGAGCCGAGGCCGGCAACCCACTGGCCCAGGCGCTGCTCCGCACCGACGAGCAGGTCCGCCAGGAAGCGCAGCGCGAGCAGGCGTCGCGCCCGCCCGAGCCGGTCCCGCCGGACGAATCGCCGCCACCACCGCCGGAAACCGGAACCGAGGGGCAGAGGCAGGAGCAGCAGACTTCCGGCCGGCGTGATCCGAAGATCATCGCGACGCCCAGGCAGCTCGCGTCCTGGTACGCCCGCACGTTCGGCGGTGACGCGGCGAACGTCGGGGCCATCGAGGCGATGGTCGGCATGGCCGGCGAGCGGTTCAAGCTCGTGGACGTGCCGCTGGACATCGTGGACCTGGGCCTGAACCGGCCGATCAATGAGGCCAACGTCGAGGCGATCGCCAACCTGAGCCCGCAGGAGGTCGCGGACCTGCCGCCGGCGATCTTCTTCGCCGGACCCGGCGACGACTCGTTGCAGATTGCCGACGGCTACCATCGACTGACGGGCCTTCGACGCAACCCGCACGCCACGACGATCAAGGCTTATGTCCCGGAATCCATCGCCGATCAGATCGAAGCTGGCAACGTGGCTCGCGGCCGTCCGCCGGGGGTGGCGCCGCCGGTGGAGGGCGAAGGGCAAGCGGAGGGCGTGGAGCAACAAGGCGAGCAAGGCGCTGGCCCAGGCGAGTCTGAAGCGGGACGAGAACGCTCCGGTGCCGTAGCCCCCGGAGAGGGCGGTTTCGCGCGGGTGCGCGCTCGCGTGCGCGAAGCGGTCGAGGCCGGCGACGAGCGGATTCTGCGCAAGATCCGCAACCAGCTCCGCCAGGTGGCGGAGATGCAGGGGTTCGAACGCGGCCAGACCGTCAGCCCCCAGCAGCGTGAGGCCGCCCGCCAGGCCGCCGAGCTGGTCCAGCAGATTGACCGGCTGCTCGAGCGTGGCGTCCAGACACCCCCGCCCCCGGAAGTCGCCCCCCCAGAGCAGGAGGCCGAGCAGGAAGGCCCACCACCGGCAAGCGGTCTGCCCGAGGCCATGCGCCGGGCGGCTCAGACGAACCCAGACGCCGAGGTGCTGGCAACGCGGGGCGGGCGTCTGTTCCACCTGCAGGACGGCGAGCCGGTGGAGGTCGGGACCGAAGCGGACCTGGAAGGCGTCCGACAGTCGATGATCCAGGCCGGCCGGCGCGTCGTCGTCGTGGATCAGCAGGAGCCGGCCGGTGAGCAAGAAACCGATGAGCAAGAAACCGAAGGCCAGCGGGTTCGGGAAGCTGAGGGTGCCCAGGGGCGTGAAGATCAGGGACGGCGGGCTGGTGAGCGACGACGTGACCGGCGGCGAGGCCCGCGGGAGGACCTTGAGCGGGCCGAGCAGATCACCCGAGAGTTGCGCCAGCGCATCGGTCAGCTCAGCCGCGAGGCGTACCGCAACCCGCTGACGGGGATGCTCAACCGCCGGGCGTTCGACCAGGTGATGCAACAGGCGACCAAGTGGTCGGACGAGACGCAGCAGCCGTTCGCGGTGGTGGCCTGGGACGCCAAGAACCTCAAGAGCGTCAACGACCGCGAGGGCGAGCCGGCCGGCGACGCCTACCTCAAGGCGTCCGGGGAGCTGCTGGAACAATCCACGCGGGAGGGTGACCAGGCGTTCCATTACGGCGGCGACGAGTTCGCCCAGGTCCTGTTCGGGGTCTCGGCCGACGAAGCGCGGACGCTGCGCGACCGGGTCGAGGGCGAGGCTGAGCAGCGGCCGATCGCCGGCGACGAGCGTGTGCGAACGGGTCTGGTCGGCGACGTGGCCGTGTACGAGCCGGGCAGCGGGCGGTCGGCCGAGGAAGTGCTGGCTGAGGCCACGCAGGCGATGAAGCGCCGCAAAGCCAAGCAGAAGGCCGCGGCGGGCGAGGCGGTCACACGCGAGGATGCCGAGCGGAGCCGAGCGAGACCACGCCCGGAAACCGTTGCGCCCGCGCAGCGCCCTGGCGTGGAGGTTCAAGAGGCCGAGCTGCAACGGGCCGTCGCGGCCTATCGCGAGGGCGACGAGACGCCACTGCGCGAATACCTGGGCGAGAACGATCCGGCCTACGCCGAGCTGGAAGAAAAGCTGGAACAGGCCGAGCTGGCCCTGGACCGCGGGGCCGCGGACCGGCTGATGCGGCAGATGGAGGATTACGAGCTCGACGTGGTGACTCGGGTGTCACCCCCTGAAACCCTTGGCCCCCAAACACAGGAGACACGCGATGCCGAAGAAGCTCGACCGGTGCGTGAGGAAGGTGAAGCAGAAGGGCGGGGCGAAGAACCCGTGGGCCGTGTGCAACGCGGCCGTCGGCAAGGGCCGCAGCAAGCCGAAGAAGGCGTCGAAGCTCAGGCAGTCAAAGAGCCGTGGGAGCTGACTCGCGCGGAGTACGCCAACCCCGTCGATCGCAGCGCCAGGCCAAGAAGGTTCCGGCTCGTGTCGAAACAGCCTGGTCCGCCCGGACCCGTGGCCATCGAGTTTCGGCCCCGACGCAGCAAGCAGGTGCAGGCGCCACACGTCACGGCCATCGCCATCTTGAAGGATGGACGGGAGCAGCAGGCTGGGGCGTCCGACATCTCCGCCGCGGCGGGGCGGCCCTTTTTTCAGAACGACACACGTGCTATCCCATACGCCCGCCTGATGGCATGGCTCGAGGGGCGCATCACCCAAGAGGAAGCGGCGGACACGATTGGTTCGGAACGTGAACGCGCAGACCTGCACCGCGCGTCTGTGGAGCGAGCCCTGCGTGAGGGCAAGCCGGTGCCCGATCGCGTGTTGGATGACTATCCCGATTTGAAGGAGCGATACCGTGGCGTACAAGAGCAAGAGCAAGCCCAAGAGCGGCAAGTACCACCAGCCCAAGAGCAAGCCCCAACCCCGGAGCAACCTGAAGCCGAAGCCGAAGCCGAAGTCGCACCCGAAGGGCGGGTATCGGTAGCCCGCCGCCAAGAACGATTCACACGCGAGGCCAGGTTCGGCCGCCAGACTTCGATCCGTGTCGCGGATCGCGAGGCGATCCGAGCCCGCTACGCCGTGGTGCCGGTTGAGGCGCTGACGCCCTCCCACGATCCGATGGCCGGCTTCCGCCAGATGCCCGGCGGCGACCGCAACGAGCGGCCGTACCACGACCCCGTGGAAGGCCGAAGCTCACGCGAAACCGTCCAGCGGATCGCGGAGGACCTGGACCCCGATCTGCTGCTGACCGACTCGCCGACAGCCGTGGACGGCCCGCCGATCGTTTCCCGGGCCGGGGTGGTGTACGGCGGCAACGCCCGAACGATGGGCATGATGCTGGCCTACGACCGCGGCGGCGAGCAGGCCCAGACCCTGGAGTCGGCGGTCCGCGAGGCCGCCGCGAAGTTCGGGTTGGACGCCGCCGGCATCGAGCGGCCCGTGATCGTGCGAGTCGTAGAGCGCGACTACGCCGCGGGCGAGCTGTCCCGCATCCTCAACCAGCCGCTGACTACCGGCCGCACGCAGGCGACGGACGCCGTTTCACGGGCGAGCAGGATCAGCGAGGGCACGGCCGCGACGATCGGCCGGTTCCTCAATCCGCCCGACACGGACGCCACACCGACGCTCCGTGAGGTCCTGGGCGAGCCGAAGAAGGCGGCTCAGATCGTCAGGCTCTTGGTCCGTGACGGCGCGTGGAGCCAGGCCGACGTGGACCAGTTCTACAACGAGCGGACCGGCAAGCTCACCGACGACGCCAAGAACACGATCGAGCGGATGCTCCTGGGCCGGGTGATTGACGACCCGTCCGTGATGGGGTCGATGACGCCCAAGACCCGCCGCAACTTCCTGGCGTCTCTGCCGCAACTGGTTCGCGCGGTGGACCGCGAGCCGTCGATCAAGGACGTGTTGTTCAAGGCGGCGGCAGCGCACGGTGATTACAAGGCGAGCGGGCTTTCGATCCGCGACTTCTTCTTTGACCAGCAGACGATGCTGCCGCCGCCCGGTTTCCGCGAAGCCCCGGTCGCGGCGGTCGTCCACGCGCTCGAGACGATGGGCCCGCGACAGTTCGCCAACGCCTCCAAGTCGCTCTTGGATCGACTCGGAGCAGGGGATCAGGGGACAGGCCGTTTCGAGTTCGCCGTTGAGGCGGAGGCGCCCAGCGCCCGCGAGGCGCTGGTGTCGGCTTACGCGCCGAACCTCAACCTGCCCAAGGCCGAGGGCGGCGCGGCCGGCGGGGCGATGGCGTCGCCGATCGGAATGGGGGCGGGCGACCTGGGCTTCAGCGCCGCCGACGGCGAATCTCGGCCACCGCGCCGGCCGGGCCCGAGGCGCCGCCGGCGACAGCCGAAGCGTGAGGACCCCGATTCGCGGATGAACGATTACCGGCCGCTGTCCGCCCGCGAGGGCGACTTTCGGCGGACAGCCGCCGATCGGCCGAATCGGCTCAAGGCGTCGATCGCCGCCGCCCGAGCACGCCGCGACGCCGCCGACGCCAACGAGGCCGACAACATCTACCGGATCATCCAGGACCTGGCGCGGCGGTTCAATGTGGGGCCGCCGGGCGTTGGCCGGGCAAGGCTGCTGAAGCGCTGGGCTGCGGGGTTCTACCGGCCCGGACACGAGGCGATCCGGCTGCGCCGCGCCAACTGGATCACGACACACGTTCACGAGCTGGGCCATCACCTGCACAAGGTGATGTTCAAGCGCCGCGACCCGAAGAAGCAGTCGTTCGCCGACCTGCGCGCCGCCGACTTCCCCAAGCAGTGGCGCAAGGAGCTGCAGGGGCTCGGCAAGGACCTGTACGGCGACCGCAAACCGAACGTCGGCGGCTACACCACCGAGGGCTGGGCCGAGGTCGTCCGCTTCCTGGTCACCAACCCCGCCCACCTCAAGCAGCGCGCGCCCACTGTCTATCAGGACGTGGTTCGGATTCTGGTGACGCAGCATCCCGACGTGTGGCTGACGCTGCTCGACGCTCGGGTGCGGCTGCTGAACGCGGTCAACGTGCTCAACGACGATCCCGGCGAGCAGATCATCGCCTTCGACCGCGGGCCAACCGACTTCTCCTGGCGAAACCTGTACGACGACGTGAGGATGCGCCTGTTCGATCGTCACCAGCGAATCATCACGTTCAAGCGCGACCTGAACCTCGACGACCTGCCGGCGGATCAGGACCCGCACATCGCGGCGCTTCGCGTCAATGGCCACATCAGCGGCGACATCAAGCTCATGCTCGAGCGGGGCACGTTCGA
>CAYSIX010000107.1:0-13134 GCA_964431205.1 uncultured Phycisphaeraceae bacterium | reverse complement strand
CGATGCCGATGCCGCCGACGCACGCGGCCAGGGCGTCGGAGATGTAATCGCCGTTGAGGTTCATCGTGGCGATGACGCTGTACTCGGCCGGTCGGGTGAGGATCTGCTGCAGGAACGCGTCGGCGATCACGTCCTTGATGATGATGTCGTGCGGCACCTCGTGACGGGACGTCTCACCCGAGGCCAGGTCCGCCTCGCCCGAGAGCTTGGTGCCCTTGCGGATCACGTGCCAGGGCCCGCCCTCGTACGGCTCGGCACCGAAGGCCTCGCGCGCGACCTCGTAGCCCCAGTCGCGGAACGCGCCCTCGGTGAACTTCATGATGTTGCCCTTGTGCACGAGCGTCACGCTGTCCCGGCCCTGGTCGATCGCGTACTGGATCGCCGCCTTGACCAGCCTCGCCGTGCCCTGCTGGCTCACCGGCTTGATCCCGATCCCCGCCGTGTCCGGGAAGCGGATCTTCTCGTACGCCTCGGGGAACGCCTCGGCGAACAGCCGCTTGAACTTCGCGCACTCGTCCGTGCCGTGCTGGAACTCGATGCCCGCGTAGATGTCCTCGCTGTTCTCGCGGAAGATCACCATGTCCGTCTGCTCGGGCCGCTTGACCGGCGAGGGCACGCCCTCGAAGTACTGCACCGGGCGCAGGCACACGTACAGGTCGAGGATCTGGCGCAGGGCCACGTTGAGCGAGCGGATCCCGCCGCCGACCGGCGTGGTCAGCGGGCCCTTGATCCCCACCAGGTACTCGCGGAACGCCTCGAGCGTCTCGTCCGGCAGCCAGCTCCCGGTCTGCTGGTGGGCCTTCTCCCCGGCCAGGACCTCTTTCCACGCGATCGAGCGACTCCCGCCGTAGGCCTTCTCGACCGAGGCGTCGAACACCCGCTGGGCCGCCCGCCAGATGTCCGGGCCGGTCCCGTCCCCCTCGATGAACGGGACGATCGGGTGACTGGGCACGTTGAGCTTGCCCTGGCGGAACGTGATCGGTTCGGCGGCGGCGGTGGTCATGGTGCAGGCTCCACTTCCTGGGGGGTTGAGGGCTGGCAGGTCTCTCCGAGCCGTGCATCATGGCCCAGATCCGTCCCCGCGACAAGCGCCCCGGCGATCGTGGGCACGCCCACTGGTCAGGTAACTGGTCACGTTTGGCAGCGCGCCTGGCCAAAGCAGACCAATTGCCGCGGTGGATGACTCCCGCCGGTGGTGACGACGTGCTCCGGTGACGGGGTGACCGCCTGCTCGAAACTTCATCTCCAGCTTCCTGTCTTCTGTCTCCAGTCTCCTGCTCCAGTCTCCTCACTCCTGTCTCCCTACTCCTGCCTCCTGCCCCTTCACCCTTGTCCCAAGGCCCGCGCCGGTGCGCACCTGGCGGCCGGCGGAGACCGCCGCAGGTCGTATCGTCTCTTGCGGAAACAACTTGCGATCGACGTGGCCGAACCGGGCGCCGGCGGGACCTCTCGCGGCATCGCCGGCCGTGTGCGCGCGGGCCGTGCGGCGGACGTCAGTTGACCTGGGGCGTGCGGGCCTTGGATCGCCCGGGCGGACGGGCGTCGCCGGCCGGTGGCTCGGCGTCGGTGAGGGACGCCTGCTCGGCCAGGAGCTGCTCGACGGCGGGTCGGATGACGCGGGCGGCGTCGTCGCGGCCGTGGACCTGCCGCAGCACGAGCGTGCCCTCGAGCAGGGCGGTGAAGCGGTCGGCAAACGTCTCGGGGTCGCGGACGCCGGCGCGGGCGGCCAGGTCGCGGAACAAGTCGCGGTTGCGTCGCTTGTGGGCGGCGGCGGCCTCGTGGACCGGGTCGTGAGGGTTGGGGAACTCCGCAGCGGTGTTGATGAAGATGCAGCCCTGGAAGTCCGGGTCGTTGAACCAGATGTCCAGCACGTCGAAAAAGGCGAGCAACTGGGCCCGCGGGTCCTCGCCGGCCAGCTCCTCGACGGCCCGCTGCCACGCGCGCATCTCCCACTCGTCGCGGCAGCGGATCGCCTCGACCATCAGCTCGTCCTTGCTCTCGAAGTGCTTGTAGAAGGTCGTCTTGGTCACGCCGGCCTTGGCCAGCACCTGGTCGATGCCGACGGCCTGGAACCCGTGGGCGTAGAACAGCTCGATCGCCGCGGCGACGATGCGCTGCCGACCGGTCTTGGCCGGCTCGGGCAGCCCGAACAGCTCCGCGACCGTCTTGTCCCTTCTTGCCGGCGGCATGATTGGATTATCCCCAGGCCGGGGGTGCACCTCAAGTACACCGGGGGGTGTACGGCGAGTGCACTGTTCAAGCGGCGATCCTCGACGATGATTCGTCCGGCTAGCCAACCGGCGGCGGGTCGCGGACTCGCCGATCAGGCACGGACACTCACCCAGCACGACGAACACCAAGGAGACACACCATGAGCACCGCGACGATGGAAACGACCGGGCAGACGGTCAACGAGAAGGTCAACGGCATCGACGTCGAGGCCCTGCGTGCGGCGATCGCCGGCATCGAGGCCGACACCGACAAGGCCATGACCACCTGGAAGGTCACCAGCACGTGGAAGGGCGGGACCCGCTCGGACCACGAGGTGGACGGGTTCGTGATCGGCGGGCAGAAGGCCGAGCGCCGCTTCACGATCCAGATCGACGAGCCGCTGGAGCTGTGCGGGACCAACCAGTTCGCCAACCCGCAGGAGTACCTGATGTCGGCGACCAACGCGTGCATGATGGTCGGGTACGCGGCGGTGGCGGCGCTGATGGGCGTGCGGCTGACGCGGCTCGAGGTGGAGCTGAGCGGCGACATCGACCTGCGCGGGTTCCTCGGCATCGACACGCACGTCAAGCCGGGCTACGACGGCCTGAAGCAGACCGTGCGGATCGCCGGCGACGGCACGCCCGAGCAGTTCCAGAAGCTGCACGAGATCGTCAAGGCCACCAGCCCCAACTACTTCAACATCACCAGCTCGATCCCGCTGTTCTCTGAGCTGGTGATCGAGGACAATTGAAGCCGCGGCTGCCAGCCGGGCCGAAGCGACCAACCGGCGCAGGCCCGGGTCCGCTCCCGATCATGAGCGGCCCGGGCCTGTTTCGTGCGCCCGAAGCACGTCGATCAGCGGTCGAGATCGCCCCACGCGCTGCTAAGATGTGAGCGATGGAGTCGTACCGCGGCAAGCTGTTGATCGCCGGCACGGACATGCTCGATCCGAACTTCGCGCAGACGGTCACGCTGATGGTCGAGCACGGCGAGGAGGGGGCGCTGGGGCTGGTGCTGAACCGGCCGACCAAGACGCGTGTGCCCGAGGCGTGGGAGCAGGTCAGCGACGTGCCGTGTCATCAGGAGGGGGTGCTGTATCAGGGTGGGCCGTGCTCCGGCCCGCTGATGCTGCTGCACACGCTGTCGTTTCAGTCACAGCTCGAGGTCGCGCCGGGCCTGCACTTCACCGCCGACGCCGACGAGATCGCCTGGCTGATGGAGCACGGCCGCGATGAGATGCGCTGCTACGTCGGCTACGCGGGGTGGGGCGCCGGGCAGCTCGAGAGCGAGATCGACCGCGAGTCGTGGATCGTCACCCCGGCCAAACCCGAGCACGTGTTCCACGGCTCACCGCGGATGTGGTTCGAGCTGCTGCGACGGATCAACCCGACGCAGGCGGCGATGCTGCTGCGGCCGAACATGATGCCCGACGACCCGAGCGTGAACTGACGGACCGTGTAGGCCGGGAGTCAATTACGCGCGCCAGCGCGGGGCACTTCGTGCCGCGCGCTAAGCGGGATCCATCGGCCATGCTTAGCGGGAGGCACGAAGTGCTCCCTGCGGGCCGCGGCGTCGCGGGGGGTCAGCGGAGGGCGGCGGCGCCGGCGGTGGCGACGGCGTGGTCGTTCTCGACGGTGGAACCCGAGACGCCGACGGCGCCGATGATCGTGCCGTCGGCGGTCTTGATCGGCACGCCGCCGGGGAAGGTGATCAAACCGCCGTTGGAGTGCTCGATGTTGTACAGCGACCCGCCGGGCTGGCTGAGCTGGCCGATGTCACCGGTGGGCATGTCGAAGAAGCGGGCGGTTTTGGCTTTGCGGATGGCGATGTCGATGCTGCCGAGCCAGGCGCCGTCCATGCGGAGGAAGGCCTTGAGGTTGCCGCCGGCGTCGACGACGGCGATGTTCATCTTCGTGTCGATCCGCTCGGCTTTTTCGACCGCGGCGATGAGCACGAGGTGGGCCTGGTCGAGGCTGATGTCATGGGTGGACAGCGGTTCGGCGTCGTGAGCGGCGGGGTCGCTGGCGATGTCGCGGCTGGGTTGGGCGGCGACGGGGCCGGGCCGCAGGAAAAAGCCGATGGTGGCGGCGAAGAGCAGGGTGGTCAGGCCGACGGAGATCAGTACGTTCAAGCGTGCCATGGGTCGCCCCTTCGATGGATGGGTTTCGGGAGTCCGATTGCCGCTTCGGTAGCGTAGTGGCGGGCCGGGGCGCGTCAAGACTCGGGCAGGGCGTACTCGGCGGCGGCGGGGTTGACCAGCTCGGCGGGTGGCGCGGCGCCCGTGATGGCGCGGGTGATGCGGCTGACGTGGGGGTGGCAGTTCTCGATGAACAGTCGGAAGCGGTGCTGCGTGCCGGCGGCGGCGGTGCCGGCGACAAACAGGCCCGGCACGTTCGTCTCCATCGTCTCGGGGTCGAAACGCGGGGCGCGGTTCTCGCCGACCAGCTCGACGCCGGCCATCTCGAACAGCGTCGTATCCATCTCGTAGCCGGTCAGCAGCAGGACGAAGTCCGCGGCCACCTTCCGCGCAGGCCCGGCGTCGGCATCCGCAAGCCCGCTCGCATCGGTCGGCACCAGCTCCACGCGCTGCGGCGTGATCCGCGTCGGGATCGTGCGTGGATGAAAACCGATCTTGCCCGCCTTGATCAGCGCCCGGATCTCCGGCAAAAGCCAGTACTTGATCGACTTCTCGTCAAACCCGTCCCGGCGGTAGCTGACGGAGACCTCGGCCCCCGCGCGGAAGCAGCGCAGGGCGGCCTCGACGGCGGAGTTGCGCCCGCCGACGATGAGCAGCCGCGTGCGGAAGTAGCGGTGCGGCTCGTCGAAGTAGTGGCTGACGTGTTCGAGGTCCTCGCCCGGGATGTTCAGCAGGCGGGGCCGGTGCATGTCGCCGATGGCCAGGACGACGCGGTGCGTGTGGTAGATGCGTGTGGAGCCGCGGCGGTCGGTGGTGACGGTGAACCCGTCGGCGGCGCGTTCGAGGTGGATGACGCGTTCGTAGGTGCGGACGCGCAGGTCGAACTGCTCGACGACGCCGCGCAGGTAGGCCAGGTACTGCTCGCGTGTGGCCTTGGTCTGGTCGGGGGTGACCAGGGGGACGCCGGCGATGGCGATGCGTTCGGGGCTGGAGAAGTAGCGGGTCTGGTAGGGGTACCAGGTGATGGTCTGGGCGATCTGGCCGGCGTCGACGTGGACGAAGTCCACGCCGGCGCGTTTGAGGGCGACGGCGAGCTCGAGGCCGATCGGCCCGGCGCCGACGATCAGGACGTCGGTGGAGGTCGGATCGCTCATGGGCAGGCATGGTAGCGGGGCGATCCCGGCGAAGGCGGCTCGCGGACTGGCCCCCATCTTCGGGCGTCCGTTCAGCGGCGGGGCAACGCCCCGCGCGGGCCTGCGCGTCGTCTCGTGTTCAGCGCCCCTCGTCGGGCTCAGCGCCCCTGGGGCCGCGGGTTCGTTTGGCAGGCGGCGTCGCACGTACGGCCGGTGAGGCGCAGGCGGTTGCGGGCGAACCAGCGGTAGGCGACGTCGGCGAGCCAACGAAAGCCCGGCCAGCGCGTCCACGCCACCAGCCAGCCCAGCCCGATGGCCCGGTACAGCCGGCGGAAGACCTCGACGCCCTCGATCACGGTGCCGTCGGGCAGCACGCCGTGGATCCGGGCCATGAGGTCTTCCTGGCTTCGCCCGTAGGCGCGGGCGTCGAAGTCGGGGGCGGCGATGTCCTCGGCGACGATGCGGTTGTGGCGGTCGAACTTCTGGAGAAAGGCGACCTCTCGCCGGCAAAGCGGGCAGTCGCCGTCGTAGAGGACCTTGATGTCGAAGTGCTCAGACACGTCGAATGGTAGGCGGCGATCAGTTCCGAGGTTCGAGTTTGATGTTTAGCGGCCGGGCGACGCCCCGCGTGGGCGGGGACCAGTCCCGAGGTTCGAGTTTGGAGGTCTGAGTTTCGAGTTCGGCGGTCGGTCACGGCCGGCGTTTGTGGCTCGACCGATCAGGCGGCGGCGCGGGGTGCGGCCGCGGCCGCGGGTGTGGGCAGGGGGAGCTTGGCGGTGGGCGGCTTCGGGGCGGGTTGATGGACGGTGGCCAGCTCCTCGCGGCTATCGATCACGTCGTCGATCATGTTGTCGAGCTGGGCGCATCGCCGGCGCAGGCGGAAGAGCGACCATCGGCCGAGGATCCCCAGCCGACGGGCGATCAGCAACGTGGTTTCGAGCTCGCGGATGGAGCCCTGTGCGGCGGAGAAGGCGGAGATGGCTTCCCTGGGGGCGCTGCGGCCGTGGGCGTCGGCGATCTTGGCGGGGATGGTGGCGACGGTCTTGCGGAGGGCGGCGGCCAGCCCGGACTTCTCTTCGTTGGGGAACCGACGGGTGACGCGGTAGATCGTCTCCACCAGGTCCATGGCCCGGCGCCAGCTCGTCAGACTCTCGTAGGACTCGTCCCGCATGATCGCGACCGTTTCGGCCCGAGCGGGCGTGGCGGCCGGGGGCGGCTCGCCGCGGCGTTCGGACCGCAGGTTTCGGCCCTTCACCCTTTATCATCGGCCAGTCGACGCTTCGGATTCGCCCGGCCGACCGGTTATCGGATCAAAACGCGCTCGATTGCTTCGTCGCGCCACCTTGAGCGAGGCGCCGCTGTGCCCTTCATGAGCCCTTGCAACGCTACACTGAGTCCCCCTTGCTCCTCGCCGGCGCATCCATCTCCGACCTGCCCTTGACCGCCTGGCTGGGCGATCTCGCGCACGTCGCGTACTTCATCGTTCTGCCGATCCTGCTCATGTTCGGCGTGGGGTTTCTGATCCAGCGCCTGCTGGGGCTTGACCTGCCCACGCTCACGCGGCTGAACTTCTACCTCGTCGTCCCCGCGATGGTGTACTTCGCCGTCGTCAGCGCCTCGCTGTCGCTGGCCGAGATCGGCACGATGGTCGGGCTGTCGCTGGCGCTGATGGTCGTCTCGGCGGCGCTGACGCTCACGGTGGCGAAGCTGCGCGGCGTCCCGGCGAACCGCTGGCGGGCGTTAGTCATGACCAGCATCTTCTACAACAGCGGAAACTACGGCCTGCCGCTGCAGAACCTGGCGTTCCGCGACGTCGGTCGCGCGACCGCCGCCGAGTCGTTGCAGGTTTTCGTCATGCTCACACAGAACTTCACCAGCTTCACGCTGGGTGTGATGCTCGCCGCCGGGCACGTGCGCGACGGGCAGTGGAAGCGGAACCTGCTGCACGTGGCCAGGTTCCCGCCGCTGTACGCGCTGGCGGCGGCGCTGACGACGATCGGCGTGCGGACGTGGCTGGGCGAGCACGCGCCGACCGTGGCCTCGGCGCTGCGCCCGTTCTGGGACACGATCGTGTACGCCAAGAACGGGTTCGTGGTGGTGGCGCTGGCGACGCTCGGCGCGCAGCTCGCGGTGATCCGGCCGGGCGGGCGCGATTACCCCGTGACGCTGAGCGTGGCGCTGCGGCTGCTGGCCGGGCCGCTGCTGATGTTCGGGCTGTTGAAGCTGTTCGGCGTCGAGGGGCTGGTCGCGCAGGTGCTGCTGATCAGCGCGGCGGTGCCGACGAGCGTCAACTGCACGCTGCTGTGCATGCAGTTCCACAACCACCCGGACTTCGTGGCTCGCAGCGTGTTCTACTCGACGCTGCTGTCGCCGGTGACGGTGACACTGGTGATCCTGCTCAGCCGCGGCGGGCTGTTCTGACCGCGCCGGCGGAGGTCTGACGGCATCGCCTCCATTGGAAAGGGAACGAGGTGGCACGCCAGACGACGGTATCGATCCAGGGCGAGGACTTTTATCTGAACGGCCGGCCGACCTACGCCGGCCGCGTGTGGCGTGGACGACGGATCGAGGGCCTCCTCTTGAACAGCCGCATGGTGCAGGGCACGTTCGACGACCTGAACCCGCAGACGCGTGCGCGATGGAACTATCCCGACGGGCCGTGGGACCCGCAGCGGAACACGCGCGAGTTTGTCGCGGCGATGCCGACCTGGCGTGAGCACGGCTTGCTGGGTTTCACCGTGAACCTGCAGGGCGGCTCCCCCTTGGGCTACAGCGACGAGCAGCCCTGGCACCACAGCGCCTACGAGGCCGACGGCTCGCTGCGACCGGACTACATGAACCGGCTCGAACAGATCCTCGACGCGGCGGACGGCCTGGGCATGGTCCCGATCGTCGGGCTGTTCTATTTCGGGCAGGACCATCGCCTGGCCGACGAGCGCGCCGTCATCGACGCGACCGACGCGGTCACCGACTGGCTCATCGAGCGCGGATACCGGCACGTGCTGGTCGAAGTGAACAACGAGTGCAACGTGCGGTACGACCACCCGATCCTTCAGCCGCCGCGGGTGCACGAGCTGATCGAGCGTGTGGCGCAGCGGTCGCGTGGGCGGCTCGACACGCCGGCGGGGCGGCTGCTGGTCAGCACGAGCTACGGCGGGGGGACGGTGGTCAAGCCCAACGTCGCCGCCGCCGCCGACTTCATCCTCCTGCACGGCAACGGCGTCAACGAGCCCGACCGTATCCGCGAGATGGTGCGCCAGAGCCGACAGGTCGAGGGCTACCGTGGCCAGCCGATCCTGTTCAACGAGGATGACCACTTCGACTTCGACCGGCCGGACAACAACATGCTCGCGGCGATCGACGAGCACGCGAGCTGGGGGTACTTCGATTACCGGATGAAGGGCGAGGGCTTCGACGAGGGGTATCAGAGCGTGCCGGTGAACTGGGGCATCAGCTCGGCCCGCAAGCGCGCGTTCTTCGGGTTGCTCCGGGAGGTGACGGGCGGGTAGCCCGGATTTACTAGCGCCCCGGGCGGGCCGCCCGCATCACCTTCAGTTTCTCGACAGCGTCTAATTCGACGTGGCCGGCTCGGGCTGCTCGGCGTCGCGGGGGGCGCGGGCCCCCGGGCCCGGGCGCTCGCCGCCCTGTTCTTTGTCCTTGCTCTGGTCCTTGTCCTTGCCCTCGGGGTGGCGGGACTTGCGGTCGGGGGCGAGCACCATCAGAGCGCGGCGGAACTGGAGCTTGGCCGGCTGCTCGACCTTGGAGATGTCGCTGAGGCCCTCGGCGATGCGGCGCATCGCCGCCAGGCCCAGGTCCCGGTGGGCCATCTCCCGCCCGCGGAAGAGCATGGTGAACTGGACCTTGTGCCCCTCCTCGAGGAACTGGCGGGCCTTGTTCAGCTTGATCTCCAGGTCGTGGCTGTCGATCTTCGGCCGCAGCCGCATCCCCTTGAGCTCGGACTGCTTGGTGTGGCTGCGCGCCTTCTGCTCTTTCTTGCGCTGGGCGTACTTCCACTTGCCGTAGTCCATGATCTTGCAGACGGGCGGCGAGGACTGCGGCGAGACCTCGACCAGGTCCAGCCCCGCGTCCTTGGCCCGCTGCTTGGCGTCCGCCAGGTCGATCACCCCGACCTGTTCGTCGTTTTCGTCGATCAAGCGCACCGGTGAAATGCGAATTAGGTCGTTGACACGCAGCCGTTTACCGGTGTCTTTCTGCTGCGGCCGAAAGCGTCCTCTAGCGATGGTCAGTACTCCGATACGGGCCTAACAAAGCGGGCGTTGCTCGGCGCCCCACGACGCCGCACCCGCCGGTTGATCCGCTCATGTGGCCCGGCTCGCCCCTTACGCGGACGTGCCGGCGGGCCCCGGGCGATCCGACGCCCGGCCCTCTCGTTCCTATCGACAGGTTATCCGGTCACCCTTGGCCCGGCAAGAGGAAAGATGGGCAAACCGGCCTTAATCTCGTCCCGGCCCCCGACCCCGCCCGCCTCAGCTTCCCCCCCCCGGCGACGCCGCCGCCGAGCCTTCTCCATCTTCTCTGCCCCGCACAGGCGCCGTCGATTCCGGGTCGATCGGCCCCAATTCGACCGAATCTCTGGCCCCGGGCCGATCTCGGGGCATCCTTCGGACGTGTTCGCGGGGCAAGAGCCTCCCCATCGAAGCGAGCCTTTCGCCGGGGGTCGGGGATCTTGATTCACCGCAGGGGATTTTTCACAACCTTTTTGGTGGGAGACAGCAAGTGATGAAGATCAAGCAACTGTTCACGGCGGCGGCGATGGCGGCGACGCTCGGCCTGGCCAGCGGGGCCTCGGCGGGCACGGTCGTCTTCTACGACAACTTCGACGGCGAGAACGGCGGCGCCGGCCAGCTCAACTACACGGGCTTCGCCAACTGGACCGTCTCCGACGGCACCGTCGACCTGATCGGCAACGGCTCCTTCGACTTCCTGCCCGGCAACGGCCTGTACGTCGACATGGACGGCTCGACCGGCGACGCCGGCAAGATGACCCTCAGCCCCGGCATCATGCTGCCCGCCGGCTGGTACGAGATCAGCTTTGACCTCGCCGGCAACCAGCGCAACGACGCCGACGAGAAGGTCACCTCGACCGTCCTGCTGACCGGCATGGCGTCTCTGTCCGAGATGATCTCGCTGCCTCAGGACGCTCCGTTCACGACTTACACGCGGCTGCTGAAGCTGACCATGCCGCACCAGTTGCAGCTGGTGTTCAACGGCGCGGGCGGCGACAAGGTGGGCATGCTGCTGGACAACGTGAAGATCACGGCCGTGCCGACCCCGGCCGCCGCCGGTGCGGGCCTGGCCCTGCTGGGCGTGTTCGCCGCCCGCCGCAAGCGGCAGATCGCCTGACCGCGATCGACCGGGCCGATCGGTCCGACCTCAACGCACCCCTGACCCCGGTTTAGTGCGAGCCGGGGTTTTTCTATGCGCGCATCGCCCGGGGCGAAAAAAAGCCCGGGGCACGCGAGTGCCCCGGGCCCGGTCATGCATCGTTCGCCCTCAGGCCTCAGGCCCTCAAGCCTGAAGCCTCGGGCCTCAAGCCTGAAGCCTCAGGCCTCAAGCCCCTTAGATGTCGTAATAGAGCGAGAACTCGTACGGGTGCGGCCGGACGGCCAGGGCCATCACCTCGTTCTCCATCTTGTAGGAGATCTGCGTCTCGATGACGTCGGGGGTGAACACGTCGCCCTTGAGCAGGAAGTCGTGGTCGGCCTCGAGGGCGGCCAGGGCGTCCTGGAGCAGGGCCGGCGTCTTGGGGATGCCGGCGGCCTGCTCGGGCTCGAGGTCGTAGATGTTCACGTCCAGGGGCTTGCCCGGGTCGATCTTGTTCTGGATGCCGTCGATCGCCGCCATGAGCATGGCCGAGAAGGCCAGGTACGGGTTGCACGACGGGTCGGGGCATCGGAACTCGAAGCGTTTGGCCTTGGGGCTGGTGTGATACATGGGGATGCGGACGGCGGCCGAGCGGTTGCGGCCCGAGTAGGCCAGGTTGATCGGCGCCTCGTAGCCGGGGACCAGCCGCTTGTAGCTGATGGTGCTGGGGTTGGTGAACGCCAGCAGGGCGGGGGCGTGCTTGAGCACGCCGCCGATGGCGTAGAGCGCCATCTCGCTCATCCCGGCGTAGCCGTCGCCGGCGAACAGCGGCTTGTTGTCCTTCCACAGCGACATGTGCGTGTGCATGCCCGAGCCGTTGTCCATGTAGATCGGCTTGGGCATGAACGTCGCCGAGAGGCCGTGACGCTGCGCGACCATCTTGATGATGTACTTGTACTTGAGCATCTTGTCGGCCATGTCGACCAGCGGGCTGAAGCGCAGGTCGATCTCGCACTGGCCGCCGGTGGACACCTCGTGGTGGTGGCACTCGACGTCGAGGCCCAGCTCGTTCATGATCAGCATCATCTCGCTGCGCACGTCCATGAGCGTGTCGCTGGGCGGGACGGGGAAGTAGCCTTCCTTGGGGCGGATGGTGTAGGCCTTGTTGCCGCCGGGGTACTCCTTGCCGCTGTTCCAGTGCGCCTCCGGCGAGTCGATGTGGTAGAACGACTGCTTCTGCTCGCTGGCGTAGCGGACGTCGCTGAACAGGAAGAACTCGGCCTCGGGCCCGAAGAAGGCGGTGTCGGCGATGCCGGTGGACTTGAGGTACGCCTCGGCCTTGGTCGCCACGCCGCGAGGCGAGCGGGTGTAGGGCTGCCGCGTCACCGGGTCCTCGACCATGGCGATCATGACCAGCGTCGGCTCGTTGAGGAACGGGTCGATGAACGCGGTCTTGGGGTCGGGGATCAGCAGCATGTCCGATTCGTTGATCGCCTGCCACCCGCGGATCGACGAGCCGTCGAACCCGAACCCGTTCTCGAACTTGTCCTCGTCCAGCTCGGAGAACGGGTAGGACGTGTTCTGCCACATCCCAGGGAAGTCCATGAAGCGGATGTCCAGGACCTTGCAGCCCTTTTCCTTGCCCATTGCGATCACTTGTTGTGGTGTCACCGACAGGTTCCTTTCAATGCGGTCGTCGAAGCGATGAAGCGGTAGCGGTTTCGGGGGCTCGGCCCACGCCGACGCGCCGCGCGCCTTGGGGGCGCGGGCACCCGGTGCGAACGCAGAGTGTACCCCGTCGCGGCCCGGTCACGGGCCGGCCTCGCGGATCGCAGGCGCCGCACCCCAACCGATCGTGCGCCCGCAGCGCGAGCGACGTCTCGGCATTCGGATGACTGGCTGGGTTCACTCTGAGCGCGTTACCGACAGCGGGACGGACCCGTCCGCACCACGGCGGCCGAGCCAAGCAGGCCTCTCTCCTCGCGATCCGCGGCCGGCTCTCAGGGCATCACCCCATGAGCTGCCCACGAATCGCGTCAGCAGTGTAATGGACGTCCAGTTTCTTTGCAATTCCCTGATTTTGTGCTTCGGTTCTGCGCGCCACACGGCGTCGCCGCCCCTCGGCTCGGAAGGATTGCCCCCCTCAGTCGCCTGCCCGCGCCCACGGCCATCCACGCGCGCGCCGTTGCGACCGGATCAACGGATCGGCCGGATCAACCGGATGCCACTGGGTGATTGGGCGGTCGGGCGGCGTCGTTTCCGTGCTTCCCGCTTTCTGCCTCCTCCTCTCCTCCTCTCCTTCCCTCCTGACTCTTTCCCTCCCGACTC
>CAYSIX010000106.1:0-13146 GCA_964431205.1 uncultured Phycisphaeraceae bacterium | reverse complement strand
GCTGCTGGTCAACAACCGGCCGATCGGGCAGGGCCGCGCCGTGAAGGTCGGCGAGAACTTCGGCATCCGGATCAGCTCGGTCGGTTCCGCGGAGCAGCGCATCGAGGCGATGGGCGCCGAGGATTGAACAGCGCGGCCCGCTTACTCGACACATCATCCGCGTGCTCAAGCCTGCGATTCGGGGCGGACCTTGATCTGTTTGCCGTCCACGCTGACGACGCGGATCGGCGTGCCCGCTTCGATCATGCCCCGCTCGGCCAGGCACTCCTCCCGTCGGCCGTCGATCAGGCACGTGCCCACCGGCCGTAGGTCGGTGACCGCCTTGCCCGACTGGTCCACGCGCGGGCCGGCGTTCTCCACCTTCGGTTCCGACTCCGACTCATCTTCCTCTTGCTTTGACTTGTCGTCATCGTCGCGCAGCGTCAGCATGCGTCCGATCGGCGTGTTCGGCCAGAGATTCAGCAGGAACACCACCACGAACGGAATCGCGATCAGCGCGACCGTCGCTCCCACCAGCCCCAATACGGTGTTGACCCGGAAGAGCATGATCACGCCGGCGATCAGGCTGGTCGCCGCCAGCAGCCCGATCACCCCGCCCGAGGGCACGAACGCCTCGATGATCACCAGCGCCAACGCCGCCCCGATCAGCACGACCGCCCAGACCAGCGTCGTAATCGTGTCCGGCTGCGACGGCGCCTGATTGCTCGCCTGGGCCAGCAGACACATCAGATTGGGAGCCAGCACGCTCATGGACGGGTTCGATTGTAGCGGCGTCCGCCCGTGCCGACCTGCGCCCGGTGGTTAACCTCGCCCAGGGATTGTCATCAAAACCCCACGCACATACCCAGGCTTTGGCATCCGCACGAGACGATCGAATTCATAACCGAGGACGGACGCGGGGACAGGCGGTTCGTGAGGGTCGAGCCGACCGTGAAACGACCGGCGGGGTGCGCAGGTGGGTCTGCCCGCTGCGTGGCGGCCATCACTTGTCAATACGCGGCCCGCGCGTCCATACGCCCTCGGCTATCACCGATCGAACTGCGCGTCGAACGCGATCGACGAGGGCTTGAAGTCCACGGCGCGGACGAACTCGCACGCCTCCTCGGCGCCGTGCTCGCGGTCCATGCGGCTGTCCTCCCACTCGACGCTCAGCGGGCCGGCGTAGCCGATGTCGTTCAGGGCGACGATGATGTCCTCGAACTGGATGTCGCCGTGGCCGAGGGAGCGGAAGTCCCAGTATCGGCGGGGGTCGGCGAAGCTGGTGTGCCCGCCGAAGACGCCGACGTCGCCGTTGCCGTGGGCCCACCAGGCGTCCTTCATGTGCACGTGGTAGATGCGGTCGGCGAAGGTACGGATGAACGTGACGTAATCGACGCCCTGGTAGCCCAGGTGCGAGGGGTCGTAGTTGAAGCCGAAGCGTTTGTGCCCGCCGACCGCGTCGAGGGCGCGCTGGGCCGAGGCGATGTCGAAGGCGATCTCGGTCGGGTGCACCTCGAGGGCGAAGTTGACGTTCTCCTTGTCGAACGCGTCAAGGATGGGCTTCCAGCGTTTGGCGAAGTCCTTGAAGCCCTTGTCCCAGTAGGCCTGGCTGGTGGGGGGGAAGGCATAGATCGAGTGCCAGATGCTCGAGCCGGTGAAGCCGTTGACCACGGCTGGGAAGTCGTCGGTCTTGCCGCGGCCGGGCTTGGCGTTGATGAACCGGCGGCAGGCCCTGGCGGTGGCGATCATCTTCTTCGCGGCACGCTTGCGGACCGCTTCCGGGTCGCCGTCGCCCCAGACGTCTTCGGGGAGGATCTGCTTGTGCCGTTCGTCGATCAGGTCGCACACGGCCTGGCCGACCAGGTGGTTGGAGACGGCGAAGGCGGTGAGCCCGAAGTCGCTGAGCGCCTCCCAGCGGCCCTTGCAATACTTGTCGCTGCGGGCCGCCTGGTCCACGTCGAAGTGATCGCCCCAGCACGCCAGCTCCAGGCCGTCGTACCCGAAGCCCGCGGCCTTCTCGCAGATCGTTTCGAACGTCAGGTCCGCCCATTGACCGGTGAACAGCGTAACGGCTCGCGCCATGATCAAATGCCTCCCTCAGGTTCGCTCGTGCGGGCGACAGTGTCGCACGAACGCGGCGGGGGGGCAAACGCGCCGGGACACGACCGGACCCGCCGTGCGCCGAGGCGGTACAATCTCATTCCCGACGATGAAAGGCTCGGCCATGGTTCGGATCGTCCGCGGCAGCGATGACGCCTCCCAGATCGTGCTCGATCGCGAAACGCTCGAGCGTGCCGGCCTGCGCGAGGGGGATGAGGTGCGCGTCGAGATCGGACCGGGAACGATCTCCGTGATGTCGGTCCGTCGCGTTCCTGGCGACGAGTTTGACAAGGCCAAGGACGAGGTGTTCGATCAGTACGACGATGCACTGAGGCGGCTGGCTTGACGATGTTCGAGCCGCGCTTTCTCACGCTCAACCAGGTGCTGGCGATCCACGAGCAAGCCATCCGTCGCCACGGGGGTCACCCGGCGTGCGCGATCAGGCGCTGTTGGAGTCGGCGGTCGCCATGCCGATGGCTGCGTACGCCGGCGCCTGGCTGCACGAGGACCTCGACACCATGGCCGCGGCGTACCTGTTTCACGTCTGCCAGAATCACCCGTTCTTTGATGGCGATAAGCGAACGGCGGCTGCGACGGCGCTTGTCTTTCTGCGCGTGAATGGTCGGACGCTCGAGCTGACCAGCGACGAGCTCTACGAGCTGACGCTCCGCGTGGCGAGGTGGACAAGGCCGCGATCGCCGCCGTGTTTCGCGAGAAGACCCGGCCGGCTGCCGGTCACGAACCTTCCTGAAGCGACTCGATCCGCTGCCGCAGTTCGCCCAGGATCTCGTCTTTATCCGAGGACTCGGGGCGATACGGTCGGCCGAACCGCACCCGGCTGTGGCTCGGCCGCAGAAAGTGCCAGATCATCGACTTCGTCCGCGGCGTGCCCTGGATCCACACCGGCACGATCCATGCGTTCGACCGCCGCGCGACCAGCGCGATGCCGGGTTGGAACGGCTTGAGCTGCCGCTGATCGCGCTGCAGCCCGCCCTCGGGGAACATGCCCACGACCTGGCCCTGTTCCAGCGCCCGTAGCACCGCCCGGATCTGCTGCAGGTCCCCGCGGTCTCGATCCAGGGCGATCGGCTCGATCGACCGCCACAGCGGCGCCGCCCAGCGAAACAGGTACGGCGTCAGCATGACCCAGCGCACGCGCCGGCGGCACGCCGCCTGGATCAGCGACGGGTCGATCGCCGTCGTGTGGTTCGACGCCAGCAGCACCGGGCCCTCGGCCGGCACGTGCTCGCGGCCGGGCCACACCACGCGGTGCCAAACCAGCGCGTAGAACCGATTGACGTGCCAGAACAGGTTCGTCATCGGCTCGGCCATCGGGCCCCGGCGGAGGTAGCCCAGCAGACCGAAACACCCGATCACGGTCAGCGCCGGGCCGAGCGCGAACATGACCCAGTAGATGTTGTCGTCGGCGTTGGGCATGCGCCAGATCGCCAGGTAGGTCAGCACGCTGAACAGCGTGACGAGCAGGCCGTTGAGGCCCATGATGCGTCCGCGGACGTAGTTCGGTGACAGGGACTGGAGCAGGGTGAGCAGCGAGATGATGGCCATGTTGCCGAACACGCCGATGCCAAACGCCGATGCGTAGGTGATCCAGAGCACCGGGACCGTCGCCAGGAGCAGCACGCCGACGCCGGCGCCGATCAGCGCGGTCTGATAGACGATCGGCGACTCGCGTCGGGTGCGGATGCCGATGACGATCGCGGCACCGAAGAGCATGCCGACGCCGAGCGTGGCGCTGACGTAGGTGTAGTGCTCGAGCAGGGTGTTGCCGCTCATGGCGAAGTGGCGCTTGAGCAGGCCGAGGATCGCGCTGGTGACCACGGCGGCGGAGGGCCAGACGAGCAGGTTGAGCCCGATGACGGCGGCGACGCGGTGGTGACAACGCAGGTAGGCGACGGCGTGGGCGAGCGAGCGTGAGGAGCCGGTCTCGTCCGGTGGCGGCGTGCGGATCGCGTCGATCGGGCGCAGGAAGGCGAAGAACGTGCCGGAGATCAGGTAGAACAGCGATCCGATCAGCAGCCCGGTGCGCACGGTCTCGACCGCGTCGGGCGAGATGATCTGCCCGCCGGCGACCAGGCCGATCTGCGAGGCCACGACGTTGATCACGAGGATGACGGCGTTGCCGGCCTGAAGGGAGGACCGGGGGATGATCTGCGGGATGATCGCGTTGCGTGTCGGGTTGAAGATGGCCGCGAAGACGCCGATGGCGAACAGCACGGCGTAGACCCGCCAGAAGTAGGCCGCGTCCAGCTCGGCCGGGCCCGTGGCGCGCGCCAGGAGCAGGAAGCCGACCATCAGGATCAGGCCGCGGGACTCGTCGCAGGCCAGCAGCAGCCACTTGCGTGGCACGCGGTCGGCCAGCCACCCGCCGGCGAAGGCGAACAGCAGGTAGGGCAGGAAGAACCAGAACTGCGTGGCGGCGTGGATGGCGGTCGAGTCGGCGGCGGCGCCCATCCCGCCGAGCAACGCCAGCGCGGCGAGCATGATCATGCGGTCGCCGAAGCCCGACGCCGCCGTGCTCGTCCACATCAGCGTGAAGCTGAGGTTCCGCCACAGCGGGCCGGGGGGTCGGGCTTCGCCCGTTGCAGCCTCTGACATGCGGGCAAAGATTATCAGATCGACCGCCGTGCCAGAAACACGCCGCGGTCGGAAGGCGTAAGCCCCTCGTGACGTACCAAGCCGTCAAGCGTGTGGATGCGGTTTCAGGACTGGCGCTTGTCGCGCTCGACGAACGCGTAGGCGTTGTGGTTGTGGATCGACTCGAAGTTCTCGCTGTTGACCTGGTACCAGACGATCCGCGGTTCATGGTCCAAAGCCACGGCCAGGTCGCGGACGATGTCCTCGACGAACTTGGGGTTGTCGAACGCCGCCTCGGTGACCCACTTCTCGTCCGGCCGCTTGAGCACGGCGAACACCTGCGTGCTGGCGGCCTTCTCCACGACCTCGAACAGCTCCTCGATCCACATCCACTTGCCGGGCTCGAAGCGGGCGCGGACCTCGATCTCGCAGCGCTGGTTGTGGGCGCCGTAGGCCGAGATCTCCTTCGAGCACGGGCACAGGCTGGTCGCCGGGACCTTGACCCCGAGGATGAAGTCGTCCACGGCGTTGCTGGAGGCCTCGAAGGTCACCTCGATGTCGATCATGCCCGGGGCGCCGCTGACCGGGGCCTTCTTGTGGATGAAGTAGGGGAAGGCGAGCTCGAGGTGGGCCTCCTCGGCCTCGAGCCGCTGCTTCATGTCGCGGCAGACGTCCATGATCTGATCGGAGCGCAGCTCGTCGTGGTGCTGGTTGAGCACCTCGAGGAAGCGGCTCATGTGCGTGCCCTTCTGGTAGTGGGGCAGGCCGACGTACATATTGACCGTGGCGACGGTGTGCTGCTGACCGCCGGTCACGGGGCAGTGCAGCGTGATGGGGTAGCGGATGTGTCGGACCCCGACCTTGTCGATGGGGATGTTTCGGGTATCGACGCTGGCCTGCACATCGGGCATGGGCCGGGTCGCGTCCAGCGTAGAGCCAGTGCTCATGGAAGCGTCCTCACAGGGGGTGAAGCCGGGCGGGGGTCGCCCGACGTAACAGGCTAATCCTAGGCCGATGCCCGACGGTGGACAAAGGCCCGGACTCACGCGGGCGGGTACCATGGCGGGATGAAGCTGTACACGCGAAAGGGCGACGACGGGCTGACGGAGCTGTTCGGCGGCCAGCGGCTGAGCAAGGCGTCGGCTCGGATGAAGGCGATCGGGGCCGTGGACGAGTTGAACGCGGCGCTGGGGCTGGCGGCGGTGTCCGCCGATTCGGCGATGCGGGAGCGGCTCGAATCGCTTCAGGCCCGTCTGTTCGAGCTGGGGGCGGATCTGGCGTCACCGCCGATCGAGGGTCAGGCCGAGCCGGCGGCCATTCCGCGGATCACGAACGAGCACGTGACCGAGCTGGAGCGTCAGATCGACCGGGCGTGCGAGTCGCTGCCGGACATGCGGCACTTCATCCTGCCCGGGGGGACGGAGCTGGCGGCGAGGTTGCACCTGGCGCGGGCGATCTGCCGCCGCGCCGAGCGGCACTGCGTGGCCTTGTGCGAGCAGGAGTCGGATCAGGTGGGGCGGGCGATCCCGATCGTGCTCAACCGCGTCAGCGACCTGCTGTTCGCGTTGGCGCGGGGGGCGAATCACCAGGCCGGCGTGGCGGACGTGCCCTGGCGGCCACGCGGCTCCGAGCAGCGACCGTAAGAGCCTTGCGGGATCACGCGTCCGTCCCGGGCAGCGCGCGGTCCAGGTCCACCCACGTGCCCTGGGTGACGACGGGCCCGTGTGCGGGGCGTTGCTCCAGCTCGCCGATCAGCCGCCCCAGTCGTCCGGGGATCGGCGCGGTGAAGGTCATCCGCTGACCCGTGCGCGGGTGCACGATCTGCAGCATGGCGGCGTGCAGCGCGGGCGTGGCCAGCAGCAGGTCGGGCCGAGCCGCCGCGTGCTGGGCGAGGCGATGGCCCTCGGCCTTGGTTCGGGCGAAGTTGACGTTCGGTCGCGCACCGGCGGGGTGAGGCGGGTCGTCCAGCTCAGCCGTGCCGATGGCCTCGCCGCCGTAGAGCAGATCGCCAACGATCGGATGGCCCAGGTACGAAAGGTGCACGCGGATCTGGTGCGTGCGGCCGGTCTTCAGCTCCAGCTCCACCAGGCTGTAGCCGCGGTACCGCCGTCGAACCCGGTAGAGCGTCAGCGCCTGCTTGCCGAGCGAGTCGTGGCGGACGGCCATGGCCTCGCGGATGGTCGGGTGCTTGCCGATCGGCTGATCGATCGCGCCGCCGGGCGGGTCCGGGCAGCCGTGGACGACGGCGAGGTAGGCCTTGAGGTTCGAGCGGTCCTCGAACTGCTTGGCGATCAGCCAGTGGGTCTCGTCCTGCTTGGCGACGATGATCACGCCGGTGGTGTTCTTGTCCAGTCGATGGACGACGCCGGGGCGAGCGTCCTCGACGCCGACGTGGCTGAGCGATCCGGGCTCGACGCCGCGCTGGCGCTGCTGCTGAAAGTGATACGCCAGGGCGTTGAGCAGGGTGCCTGAGAGGTGACTGCGCGCGGGGTGAACGATCAGACCGGCGGGCTTGTTGACGACGATGAAGTCGCGGTCCTCGTAGAGGACGTCGAGGGGGATCGGCTCGGGCCGCAGGTCCACGCCGGGACGGGGCGGCAACCGCAGGTCGATCACGTCGCCGCGACGCAGGCGCTGGCTGGGCTTGGGCACCTCGCCGTTGACGCGCACGCCGCCCAGCTCGATGAGCTGCTGGACCTTGTTGCGGCTCAGTCCCTTGATGCTGACCTGGAGGTACTTGTCGAGACGGGTGCGTGCATCTCGGGCGAGCGTCCACCGCCGTCGCTCACCACCGGCGAACAGGTCGTCCGGATCGTCGAGCTCGGCGACGAGCAGGTCCTCGTCGTCGTCGAGTTCAGCGGGAACCAGCTCGTTGTCGGTGGTGGGGGCGATTGACTCGCGTGGACCCGTCATGCAGCTATGGTAGCCCGCGCGCCCGTCGCCCGGGTCGATTCGCCGGCCTTTCAGTTGGTTGCCGGTTCGGTATCGGAGCTGCTGCCCGCCTCGGGATCTGTCGGGGTTTCGGCGGAGGCGTCGGCCGGATCGGGAGCGGATTCATCGCCCGCGTTTCCGGTTACGACGGTCGTGGTCGTCGCGCCGACGGGGTCGTCGCGGCGTGCCTCGGCGGGGGCGTCGGAGAGCACGATCGGGCGTGAGACCGACTCGAGCAGTCCCAGCCGGCGCTCGGCCTGCGCCGCGATGGCGGGGAACTCGTCGCCCGCCTCGCGGATCACCTGTTCGTATCGTTCCCGAGCGCCCTGCCAGTCACGGCGGGATTCGGCGACGGCCGCCAGGCCCAGCATCGCGTTGAGCCGATACACCCGATGATCGCTGGCGGCGATCGCCTGCTCGTACATCCAAGCGGCATCGTCCAACGGGGTCCCGCTCGAGGCCGCGCCGGCCGGCGGGTTCGCGGCCGGGCCGTCGGCCGCGTCCGCATCGGGCTCGGCCGCCCCGGACTCGCCGGAGCCGGTCGGCGCCAGCGCCTTTTCCAGGAACAGGTCGCCGCCACGCAGGTAGGCCAGCGACTGAACCACCGGGTCGCTGTACGACTCGGCGACGCGGCGATACGACTCCGGGCTCGTCTGCAGCGCAAGCTCCGCCCACGCGTTCTCGTGGGCCTCGACCCGCCACTTGTTGATCAACTGATAGCCCGCAAACACCGCGGCGATCGCCGCGATGATCGCCAGCGTCGAGACCCCGTATTGGCTCCACCACTCGCCGAAGTGAGTGAGAAACCGTTCGAGGTCGTTTTCCTTCAGCTCGTGGCGTTCCTGGCTGTCCATGCCGGTTTCCCTGGGCGGCCGCGGCCGCAGCGTGTCAAACCGTGAGTTTAGGCCGCCGCAGGGGGCCCCGCAAACGCCGATCAAGCGTCCCACGGCACGTCGCGCCGCTTCGTGCCGGGTAGAATCGGCTCGGGCCGCCGACCGCACGAGCGTTTGACAGCCCCGTTCGGGAGATTTAGCTTCGTTTTGGCTACAATGCCCTCGCCGACGGTGACCGTAGCTCAGTTGGTTAGAGCACCTGGTTGTGGTCCAGGGGGTCGGGGGTTCGAATCCCCTCGGTCACCCTTTCCCGTTGATCTCTCCGGTTCCGCGTCCGCCTTCGCCTGCCGGCGATCGACGCACGGGCCGGCTTGCCGGGCAGACGTCGGGGCCGGCGGTGGGGGGGTGACGCCAGAGCTGATTTGCATCGCAGGGCCTTGGCGGCGATCCTTTGCCGACACCGGTTCGATCACCGCTCGGCGACGCCGATCAGGGAGCCTTGGCCCTCGATGACTACAGACACGCTCGCATTTGCCGGTGCGCGGATCCTGACGAACCTGGACGGGCTCGGGCGGTTCACCCAGTTCTGCGGCTCCTCGGTCGTGTGGGGCCTGCGGCTCGCCGCGGGATTCCGCCGCATCCGCCTGCTGCTGCCGCAGCTCTACTACATCGGGACCAAGAGCATCCCCGTCGTGATGCTGGTCGGTGCGTTTGTCGGGGCCGTGCTCGGCATCGAGACGTACGACCAGTTCCGCGCGATCGGTCAGGAAGGCCGCCTCGGTGGGATCATCCACCTCTCGGTGGTGAAGCAGATCGGGCCGGTGCTGGCCGCGGTCATGATCGCCGGTCGCGTCGGCGGGGCGATCAGCGCCGAGCTGGGCACCATGCGCGTCACCGAGCAGATCGACGCGCTTCGCGTCATGGGCGCCGATCCGATCGGTTACCTGGTCGTCCCCCGGGTCATGGCGTGCATCATCATGGCGCCGATCCTGACCATCTTCAGCGACGTCTGCGGCATCTTCGGCGGGTGGCTCGTGGTCGTGAAGGGTTTCGGCGTGGACAGCGGCGCCTACTGGGACTTCTCCGCCCAGTTCGTGGGCAACTGGGACGTGTTCACCGGCTTGATCAAGAGCGTGGTGTTCGGGCTCTTCATCGGCATGATCAGTTGCTACAAGGGCTTTCACTGCGAGAGCGGAGCGGCCGGCGTGGGCCGCGCCGCGACCGACGCGTTCGTCACCAGCTTCATCGCCATCATCGTCGTCAACTTCTTCCTGGCCAAGTTCCTCAAGGACATGTACATCCTGATCTGGGGCCACAGCGTCGTCACCGCGTTCGGTTGAGGCCTCTGCCATCCGGCGCTGGACACCCGGGCGCGCGAGCCGTGAATCAGCGAATCGTTCCGATGTCGCCGTCGTTCGTTGCCTCGTCGTCGTGAGCCCCGCGTGCTTCTTCTCGCCACCGACGCAGTTGATTCGACGACATCGACACCACCCGCCCCCGACCCTCCGGCAACACCGATCGCCACGCCGAGTCGTCGCCGTCGATGACCACGACCTCGATCCGTCCCGCACGGTCCGCGCCTGGCAGCGCCGCCGAGTCCGCCAGCGCGTCCGGTGACCGCGAGGTGATCAGCACGAGCTGCGTGGCGTCGAGCGATCGGGCGGATTCGATCGCGGCGGACAGGTCCGCGGAGCCCCGGGGCGCGACCGCCGCCTGAAAACGAACCAGCTCCGTCACCGTCAGTGCCGTGCGCGGTGCCAGGCCGTCCACCAGATGAATCGGCTCCGGGTCGGCGGCGTAAGTCAGGGCGATCCGCGTCGCGTCATCGCTTGCGACCGTCAGCCCTGTCGCCAGCGCCTCGTTCACCAGGCTCAACCACGGCCGACTCTGAGTCGACGCGTCAACGACGACCACACAACGCGGTGCCAGCGGCAGGCCCAGCACGTTGGCGCGCGTCAACAAGTACGGGTTCATGTCCGGATCAAACCCGAACGTGGCGGCGACAGCGTCGGCCGACGGATCGGACCGATCCGATCGCGTCTGAAGCACCGTCAGCATGCCCGTCACGCTCGCGGCGATGATCAGAAACACGACGCCCAGAAATACGACGGCGGTCGTCGTCCTGACCATGCGCCGCTTGCGTGCCAACGGGATCGCGGCCTCGTCAGGCACGTGAACGCGGCGGCCGGACTCGGTCGTGAACACCGTCGCGGCACGCACGGCGACACGTTCGCCGCGGGGCGCGTCGGTGTCGGCATCAGCGGACGGTGGGGCGATCGGCTGGTCGGGTCGCGGCGGTCGGGTCAGCGTCTCGGCGCGATCGAGCGCGGGGTTCGCCGGCACCGTCATGAGCGTGCCGCACGCCGCGCACCGACACACCCCGCCGGCGAAACCCTCGTCCAGCTCCAGCGTCACGCCGCATCGCGGGCACTCAAGGTCGAGCATGGGCATGCGCGGTGGGTCCGGTGCGTGCGGCGGCCCGGCGGCTGGGTCAGTGCAGGTCGGGCCGCCACAGATAGTAGAACCCCACGGGCAGCTCGAGCCCCGCCGCGTCGAGGTTCATCTGCAGCAGGTTCACTTGCGTGCCCACGGCGGGCGTGGCCGGCGCCGCCGCGTAGGGCGAGCCGACGTAATCTAACGGTCGGTGGTATTGAACGACGTCGGCCCGATCGAGCCCCGCCAGGTCCCGCGCCACGGCCAGCGCGTCGTGCAGGTCGCCGGTGGCATCGACCAGCCCGTGCTCGAGCGCGACCTCGCCGCTGACCACGCGGCCGTCGGTCACTTCGTCGAAGCGGTCGGGCGGGATGCCGGGGCGTGCCTCGCGGACCACCTCGACAAACCGGGCGTAGAAGTCGTCGACCAGTTGCTGAAGCACGGCACGGTGCTCGTCGGTGAGCACGCTCAAGGGCGAGCCGGCGTCTTTGTTCGGGCCGCTGGTCATCGCCTCGGTCATGACGCCGAGGCGCTGCAGCGCGGGCTTGACGCTGATGGTCTGGACGATCACGCCGATGCTGCCCGTGACGCTCGTGGGGTACGCGACGATGCGATCGGAGGCGCAGGCGACGTAATACCCGCCGCTGGCCGCCACGTCCATCAGCAGGGCGACGACCGGCTTGCCGGTCCGCTCACGGAACCGCTGCAGCTCTCGGTACATCGCGTCGCTCGCCGTCACCGCGCCGCCCGGCGTGTTCAACCGCAGCACCACCGCCTTGACACGCGGATCGTCCTCGGCCTTGGCCAGCTTCTCGTACAGCAGGCTCACCGGGTTCTCGCCGCGGTCCAGCAGCCCGGGCTTGTTGGCGTTGATCAGCACGCCCGTGACGTCGATCAGCGCCACCCGATCCCCGCCGAGCCGGCCGTCCTCTTCCAGCACCGTCTCCCGCAAGGCACGATCGCCCGGCGCCAGCCCGACGACAAACGTGATCGGTCCACAACCGCCCAGCGCGGCCGTGATGAGCAGGGCGATCGTCATCGCCAGACGATGGTGGGTCATTGCCACGCTCCTCATGATCCGCTCGATGGTAACGCGGTGAGCGGATCGGCGCGGCGGTGGTCGCGTCGCGGCACGCGCGGGAGGCGGCGTCCGCGGCAAAAGAAAACGCTCCGCACGCGGTGACGCGCGGAGCGTTGCTTGGTTGTGAGGATCGGCATGGCCGATCGGCCACGAGGGCCACGGTTTACCAGCGATCGCGGCGACCGCCACCGCCACCGCCACCACCGCCGCCACCACCGCGGCGACCGCCGCGGAACCCGCCGCCGCCGCCGCCACCGCCGCTGCGGTTCTCGCGCGGGCGGGCTTCGTTGACGGTGATGGACCGGCCTTCCAGCTCGGTGCCGTTGAGCGCCTCGATGGCGTCGCGGGCGCCGCTGTCGTCCATGGTGACGAAGCCGAACCCGCGGGGCCGACCGGTATCACGGTCGGTGACCAGCGCGACTTCGCTCACCTCGCCATATTGTTCGAACAGGGATTGGACCGTCTCCTCATTGGTATTGAAGCTGAGGTTGCCGACATAGATCTTCATCGTGAAGCTCCTGAGATTGTCGAGGCATTCGTTCGGCTGCCACAGGGGAGCTTCGCGAGCGTCTCGGAACGGGACAAGGGACGGCTCACCGAGGCCGACCCAACGTGGATCATGATAGCCTTGAGCGTCCCAAACGAAAAACAGCCCCGCAAGCTTTAGGCTTGCGGGGCTGATGAAGCCGGCGATGACCTACTTTCCCGCGGTGGCAGTATCATCGGCGCGGCGGGCTTAACGGCCGAGTTCGGGATGGGATCGGGTGTGACCCCGCCGCTATGGTCACCGGCAAACGCGAGCCAACCCGGCGAAGGGTTGATCGCGAAGGACAGGTTGGTGTTGCGTGCGGCCACGTGGGCCCCGGGACGCCGCGGAGGGCGGGGGGACCGGTCGCGACCGGCGACGAAACGTGAAACACGAGACGGATTCGAGTGCGCGGGCATCGACCCGCGACCGGACCCGGATGGGTCGAGGGTCGGGGTGATGAAGTGATCGACCGTTAGTACCGCTCGGCTGAGGACATTTCTGCCCTTATACCTGCGGCCTATCAACCTGGTAGTCTCCCAGGGGTCTCTCGGCCCGAAGGCCAGCCACACCTGATCTTGAGGGGGGCTTCCCGCTTAGATGCTTTCAGCGGTTATCCCTGCCGGACTTAGCTACCCAGCGGTGGACCTAGCGGTCCAACTGGCGCA
>CAYSIX010000105.1:0-13346 GCA_964431205.1 uncultured Phycisphaeraceae bacterium | reverse complement strand
GGGTGCGTTCCCCTCTGACATCGGCTCGACGAGGCGTTTTCCGACAGAGCCTAGTCGGCCGGTCTTCCTCTCCGTGATCTCTGCGTCCTCGGTGGTCTGCTCCGGCTCTTCTCGTGGCCCTTAGAACATGCCCAGGGCGAGCTTGGCGTCCTCGGACATGCGATCGCGCGTCCAGCGCGGCTCCCAGACGATGTTCACGTCCACGCTGCGAACGCCCGGCACGTACTGCTTGACCGCGCCCTGCACCTTCGTCGGGATGGTCTGCGCTTCGGGGCAGTTCGGCGTGGTCAGCGTCATGGTCACGGTCACGTCGTTGTTTTTGGTGATCCCGATCCCGTAGATCAGGCCCAGGTCGTAGACGTTGACCGGGATCTCGGGGTCGTGGACGGTCTTGAGCGCCTCGACGACGTCGTCCTCGAAGACGCGGAGGTCGGGGGGCGCGGTCGTGCCCGAATCAGGATGGGGCGGCGTGTCGCTCATCGTTGTGCCTTTCTTGGTCGGTCGTGGCCCCGGCGTGAGCGCGGGCGAGCTGGCGGATCCGCTTGAGCATGGCGTGCAGGCCGTTGCGCCGCGTCGGGCTCAGGTGGTCGTCCAGGTCGAGCTTGCGGAGAATGCTCTCGCCGTCGATCGCCAGGGCCTCGCCCGGCGTCCTGCCGTTGTAGATCGCCAGCAGCACGGCGATCAGGCCGTTGACGAGCTGCGCGTCGCTCACCGCGTTCAGCTCCATGCGCGGCGGGTCCTCGTCGCTGAGGCGCACCGTCATCCACACCGATGCCTGACAGCCCAGGACCTTGTTCGCGTCCACGAGGTCGTCCTCGGGCATCGGCGGGAGCTTGCGGCCCAGGTCGATCAGGTACTCGAACCGCTCGTCCCAGTCGTCCAGCAGCTCGAAGCCCTCGACGATCTGTTCGATCTCTGGCAGCGCGCCTGTCACCATCACGGCATTGTAGGGACTCGGTCCGTCGGGGCGCGCCCGATTCATCCCGCTTTGCTTCACGACGGGGCCGGGTCATCCCAGCATCCGCTTGGCCTTGCGGATCGCGTCCACCAGGGTGTCGATCTCGTCGCGCGTGTTATACATCGCCAGCGAGGCGCGGGCGGTGGCGGCGATGCCGAAGTGGTCCATGACCGGCTGGGCGCAGTGGTGGCCGGTGCGGATCGCCACGCCCTGCCGATCGAGCACGGGGGCGAGGTCGTAGGGGTGCACGCCATCGAGCACGAACGAGAAGATCGGCGCCTTGTGCGCGGCGGTGCCGATGAGGCGAAGCCCGTCGATCCGGCGCAGCGCGTCGGTGCCGTAGGCGAGAAGGTTCTGCTCGTGCCGTTGGACGGCGTCGAGGTCGAGCGAGCGCAGGAACGACACCGCCGCGCCCAGCCCGACGACACCGGCGATGTGCGGCGTGCCGGCCTCGAAGCGGTGCGGGACGTCGGCGTAGGTCGTTTTCTCGAGCGTGACGCGCTCGACCATCTCGCCCCCGCCCTGGTACGGCGGCATCGCGTCCAGCAGCTCGGGCCGGCCGTAGAGCACCCCGATCCCCGTCGGCCCGAACATCTTGTGTCCCGAGATCGCCAGAAAATCGCACCCCAGCGCCGCGACGTCGATCGGCTGGTGCGCCGGCACCTGACAGGCGTCCACGACCGTCGTCGCCCCCGCCTGGCGCGCCGCCGAGACCATCCTCTCGATCGGGTTCACCGTGCCCAGGGCGTTGGACGTCCAGACCATGGCCGCGACCTTCGGCCCGCGCTCGAGCAGGCGCTCGAAAGCGACGAGGTCCAGCTCGCCGCGGTCGTCGATCGGAGCGGCGTCGAGCGTCGCGCCCGTCTGCTCACAGACGAGCTGCCACGGCACGATGTTCGAATGGTGCTCCATGTGCGTGATGAGCACGCGGTCGCCGGGGCCGAGCCGGGGGCGCGCGTACGCCGCGGCGACGAGGTTGATCCCCTCGGTCGCGCCGCGGACGAAGATGCAGGATCGGGCGTCGGCGGCGCCGAGGAAGCGCGCCACGTCCACGCGCGCCCGCTCGTAGGCCTCGGTCGCCAGCGACGAGAGCCGGTGCATCGCCCGGTGCACGTTCGAGTTGTACCGTCGGTAGTAGTCGCTCACCGCGTCGATCACCGGCTGCGGCTTCTGCGACGTCGCGGCGTTGTCGAGGTACACCAGCGGCTTGCCGTGGACGCGCTCGGCGAGGATCGGAAAACGCTGGCGCACCGCAGCCACGTCGAGGACGGTTTCGGTTTCAGTTGCCGGGCTCAGCGGCGTCATTTCACGTTTCCCTCTGATGCCGCGCAACGGGACGGGCGTCGGCCCCCGCCCGCGGTTCGAGCACGCCCGGCGCACGCGTCGCGTCGGTCAGTTCCGTGACGCGTCGGCCGTCGCGCCTTGCGTCGCGGCCTGCCTGGCCAGTCGCCGCACGCGCTCGAGGATGCCCGAGAACCCCATCGTCCGCTGCGAACCGATGCACTGGTGCAGGCCCAGCCGCATGAGCAAATCGTTCGGCAGCGTCGCGATCCGCTCCGCCGGCTCCCCGCTGACCCCGTTAACGATGATCGACATCAGGCCCTTGACCGTCGGCGCCTCCTCGGCCACCTCCACGTGCAGCCGCATCCGGTCGCCGTCCAGCTCGCTGAACAGGAACACCGGCGTCACGCACTCGGGCACCCGGTTGACCCCCGCCGCACGCGCCTCGGCGTAGCGGTCCGGCAGCGGCGGCAGCTTGCGCGCGTAGTCCAGCAGCAGCTCCAGACGCAGGTCCGTCTCCACGCTCTGAAACGTCTCGGCGATCTCTTCGAGCTTGGGAAGCTGCATGTTCATCACTGCTCCCGAGTCAGCCCCTCTCCGGCGATCGCCCGGTCGCGCCATCGACGGTTCAACCCGCGCCCGCCCCGACCGGCTCGCCCTTCTCGATCGGCAGGCCGACCGCGTTGCCCCACTCCGTCCACGACCCGTCGTAGTTGCGCACCTTGTCGTAGCCCAGCAGGTAACGCAGCACGAACCACGTGTGGCTCGATCGCTCGCCGATCCGGCAGTACGCGATCACGTCGTCGTCCGGCTCCAGGCTCAGCTCCTGCCGGTAGATCCGCTCCAGCTCGTCGCGGTCCTTGAACGTGCCGTCCTCGTTCACCGCCCGGCTCCACGGGCAGCTCACCGCGCCGGGGATGTGCCCGCCCCGCAGCACCCCCTCCTGCGGGTAATCCGGCATGTGCGTCACCTCGCCGCGGAACTCGGCCGGCGATCGCACGTCCACCAGCGGTCGCCCGCCACGCACGTGCTCGAGCACCTCGTCGCGGAACGCGCGGATCGACAGGTCCTGACCCTTCGGCGGGGTGTACGGCTTGCGCGGGTAGCTCGGCTTCTCCGTCGTCATCGGCCGACCCTCCGCCTCCCACTTCTTGCGACCCCCGTCCATGATCAGGCACCTCTCGTGCCCGAACAGCTTGAACACCCAGAACGCGTAGCACGCCCACCAGTTGTTCTTGTCCCCGTAGAACACCACCGTCGTGTCGTTGCCGATGCCGTTCTGTGCGCAGAGCTCGGCGAAGCGCTCGGCGTCGATGTAGTCGCGCACCACCGGGTCGTTCAGGTCGTTGATCCAGTCGATCTTCACCGCCTCGGGGATGTGCCCCGTGTCGTAGAGCAGCACGTCCTCGTCCGACTCGGCGATGCGGATGTCGTCCGTGTTCGAGCGGTGCTCATCGACCCAGTCGGTCGAGACCAGCACTTCGGGATGTTCGTAGGCGCGTGTCATGGTTCGACTCGCTTTCGTTTGGTCGATCGTGCGCGGCGGCGTGCGTGAAGCAGCGCGACCACGCGTGGAACCGTCTATTCGAGCACGTGGCGCACGGAATCGTCAAGGCCCAGGTGTTCAACCAGCAGCCGCGCCAGCTCGCGGCGGACCGGTTCGACGGCCATGCGTTCGAGCGCCTCGTTGGCGAACGAGTAGACCAGCAGGCCCCGGGCGATCGACTCGGGCACGCCGCGCGATCGCAGATAGAAGATCGCCTGGTCGTCCAGCTCGCCGATGGTCGCGCCGTGGGTGCACTTGACGTCGTCGGCGAAGATCTCGAGCTGCGGGCGGTTGTGGCCGTGCGCGTCGGGCGAGAGCAGCAGGTTGCGGCTCTGCTGGACGGCGTCGGTCTTCTGCGCGGGGCGATCGACGACGATGCGTCCGATGAAGATGCCGGTGGCCTTGTCGCGGAGCACGCCGGTGTAGAACTGGCGGCTCTGGCAGTCGGGCCGACGGTGATGGACGCGCATGTGGTTGTCCATGAGGCGGTCGCCGTCGGGCAGGTACAGGCCGTTGAGCAGGCTGTGGCCGTGCTCGCCGGCGAGGACGGGGTTGACGTTGTTGCGCACGAGCTTGCCGCCGAACAGCGCGGTGTGCGAGGCGAAGTCGCTGCCGCGGCCCTGGTGGACCTGCAGCGTCGAGACGTTGTACGCCGCCCGGCCGTCGCGCTCGATGAAGTAGTGCGAGGCCCGCGCGTCGTCGCCGACCACGACCTCGGTCACGCTGTTGGCAAAATACATCCGCGCGCCCACGCCGACGTGGTGCTCGATCAGGTCGGCGCTGGCGCCAGACTCAATGATCGCCAGCACGCGCGGGTGCGTCATCGTCGGCGTCTCGTGCTCGCCGGAGAAGAACGTCAGCAGGATCGGCCGGTCGAGCGCGACGCCCCGCGCGACGTGCACGAACGCGCCGTCTTCGAGGCAGGCGGTGTTCAGCGCGATGAACGGCTCGTCGTCCGGGCGGGCGTGCTCGGCCAGGTGCGCCTTGACCACGTCGGCCGAGCGGCTGATCGCCTCGCGCAGGCTCATCACCGTCACGCCGCGCGGCAGGCCCTGGACCCGCGACCGCTCCGGCACGAACCGCCCGTCCACGAACACCAGCTCGTACGCCTCCAGGCCGGGGATCGCGAACCCCTCGATCGCTTCGGCCGCCTCACCCGGATCGCCCGGCTCGGGCAGCGCAAAGTCCGTCTTGCCCAGCGCCGAGACGTTGGTGAGCTGCCACTCCTCGTGCCTGGTCGTCGGCAGGCCCAGCCGCTCGAACGCCCCGGCCCCGCGGTCGCGCAGCGCATCGATCCACGACGGCGTCGTGCCGACCCGCTCTCGCACCGCCGACACCCGTCCGACCAGACTCGTGTTCGCATCCATGATCTGTGTCATGCAGAGACGTCCTCTCTTGCGTTCGTTCACCCGGCACGCGGACCGTGCCGATTCTCATCTGTCCTTCACTCACGCGGCGCGGCCCCGCACGGGCTCGATCGCCGCGATGTTCGTGTAACTCAAACGCGTCACCGTCCGATACTGGTCGTCGTCGCGATCCGACGGCTCAAACACGTACACCGTGCCTTTATCCATCACCTGAGCCGTCCGGCGATCTGTGACCTCGTACCGACCTCCGCTGTTCATCACGATGACGAACGGCTCGAAGGTCGCAGGCTTCAGCAGCTCGACCAGCTCCTTCGGATTCACGCCGCCGTCTCCTGCACCGCCCCCGTCTCCAGCTCCGCGTAACCCTTCTCTTCCAGCTCCAGCGCCAGCTCCTTCCCGCCGGACTTCACGATCCGCCCGCCCATCAGCACGTGCACGTAGTCCGGCACGATGAAGTTCAGCAGCCGCTGGTAGTGCGTGATCACCAGGAACCCGCGCTGCGGCTCACGCATCTGGTTCACGCCGTCGGCGACGATCCGCAACGCGTCGATGTCCAGGCCCGAGTCCGTCTCGTCCAGCACGCCCAGCTTCGGCTCGAGCAGCGCCATCTGGAAGATCTCGAACCGCTTCTTCTCCCCGCCGGAGAACCCCTCGTTCACCGATCGCTTGAGCATGTCGTCGGCGATGTTCACCAGCTTGGCCTTGGCGCGGGCGAGCTTGACGAACTCCAGCGCATCCATCTCCTCCTGCCCGTTCGCCTGCCGCTTGGCGTTCAGCGCCGCCTTGAGGAACTGCGTGTTGCTCACGCCCGGCACCTCGACCGGGTACTGGAACGCCAGGAACAGGCCCTTCTGAGCGCGTTCCTCCGGGTCCAGCTCCAGCAGGTCCTCGCCGTCGTAAACGATCGAGCCCTCGGTGACCTCGTACGCCTCGTGGCCGGCCAGCACCGCCGCGAGCGTGCTCTTGCCCGACCCGTTCGGGCCCATGATCGAGTGCACCTCGCCGGCGTGGATCGTCAGGTCGAGCCCCTTGAGGATCTCGACCGACGGGTCCTCCTCCAGCCGCACGTGCAGGTTCTTGATCTCGAGCAGTGGTGTCGTCATGCGTTTATATCTCCGTCAGAGTGTCTGTTCGTTTGGTGATTGGGCGATTGGGTGATTGGGCGAAGGCGTTCGCGAACTGACCGTCGAGACGCCGCAAAGATCCGCACCAACTCCTCTGCCTCGGCGTGGAGGTCCGAAACCAGGCTCGCCTTGATCAGTTGCCCGTCCATAATCAGTTCCAGCCAGTGCAGCGACTCATCCGCTTCTTCAAGCACGACCCCTATCTTCGCCGCGAACTCCTTGTCACTTCTCGCTCGCCTCGTCGCTCGGTAGTTCGCGGAAACGGACATCGCCGAGCGGAGCAGTTGTTTTCCGATTTCCCTGCCGGCGGTCGTGGACGGCAACGCCTCGACGAGCCTCATCACTCGCAATGCGAACGCCTTGACTCGGGCTTGAAGCTCGTCGCGGTCCATCCGGGCTCATGCCTTCATGCGTCACCTTCACGGCAGATCACCCAATCGCCAAATCACCAAATCACCCAATGACCGACTCAACCGACCGAGCCTTCCAGCGACACGTCCAGCAGCTTGTTCGCCTCCACGGCGAACTCCATCGGCAGTTGCGTGAGCACCTGCTTGCAGAAGCCGTTGACGATCAGCGACACCGCGTCCTGCTCCTTGATCCCGCGTGCCTGCAGGTAGAAGAGCTGGTCCTCGCCGATCTTCGACGTCGTCGCCTCGTGCTCGACGTGGGCGCTGGGGTTGCGGATGTCGATGTACGGGAACGTGTGCGCCCCGCAGCGGTCGCCGATGAGCATCGAGTCGCACTGCGTGTAGTTGCGTGCCTGATCGGCGCCCTTGTTGGCGCGGACCAGCCCGCGGTACACGTTCTGCCCCTCGCCGGCGCTGATGCCCTTGGAGATGATGGTGCTGCGCGTCCGCTTGCCGATGTGCACCATCTTCGTGCCGGTGTCCGCCTTCTGGTGCCCGTTGGTCACCGCGACCGAGTAGAACTCGCCGACCGAGTCGTCGCCCTTGAGGATGCAGCTCGGGTACTTCCACGTGATCGCCGAGCCCGTCTCGAGCTGCGTCCAGCTGATGTGCGACCGCCGGCCCTCGCACAGGCCCCGCTTGGTCACGAAGTTGTACACCCCGCCGCGGCCCCGCTCGTCGCCCGGGTACCAGTTCTGGACCGTGGAGTACTTGATCTGGGCGCCTTCCAGGGCGACCAGCTCGACCACCGCCGCGTGAAGCTGGTTCTCGTCCCGCATCGGCGCGGTGCAGCCCTCCAGGTAGCTGACCGACGCGCCCTTGTCGGCGATGATCAGCGTCCGCTCGAACTGCCCCGTCTTCTCCGCGTTGATCCGGAAGTATGTGCTCAGCTCCATCGGGCAGTCCACGCCCTCGGGCACGTACACGAACGAGCCGTCGCTGAAGACCGCCGAGTTCAGCGTCGCGTAGAAGTTGTCCGAGTACGGCACGACCGACCCGAGGTACTTGCGCACCAGCTCCGGGTGCTCGCGGACCGCCTCGCTGATCGAGCAGAAGATCACGCCCGCCTCGGCGAGCTGCTTCTTGAACGTCGTCACCACCGAGACGCTGTCGAACACCGCGTCCACCGCGACGGGCTTGGCGCCCTTGACGCCGGCGAGCACCTTCTGCTCCTCCAGCGGGATCCCCAGCTTGTTGTACGTCTCACGGATCTGCGGGTCGATCTCATCGAGGCTCTCGGGACGCTCCTTCGGCGCCGCGTAGTAGCTGATCGCCTGGTAATCCACCGGGCCGTAGTCGAAGTACGGCCACTGCGGCTCGCTCATCGTCTGCCAGTGGCGATACGCCTTGAGCCGCCAGTCCAGCATCCACTGCGGCTCCTGCTTCTTGGCCGAGATGAAGCGGACGATGTCCTCGCTCAGACCGGGCGGGGCGAAGTCCTGCTCCACGTCGGTCGTGAACCCGGCCTTGTACCCTTGACGGGTGAACTCCTGAATCGTTTGCGTGGCGGTTGTCATCTGCCGCGATCCTTATGCTTGAACTTAACTCTCAAACTTCTCGTCGCTCACGTCGCCGACGTCACGGGTAACCCGTGACGCATCGTTCGGGCCGTCGAACCGGCTTCGTCGCCCGGCGGCTCGACCCGCCCGTGGATCAGGTCCTCGATCGTCACCGAGTCCAGCAGCGTCTCGATCCGCTCGCTCAGCCGACGGATCGACTCGCCGATCGGGCACCGGCCCATCAGCTCACACGCCCGGCACGCGTCGGCCTCGGCTCGCTCCTCCCCGCAGCACAGCGCGAACCGGAACGGCCCCTCCACCGCCTCGATCACCATCCCCACCGTGATCCGGCCCGCCGGCCGACCCAGAAAATAGCCGCCCTGCGGCCCCCGGCTCGAACCCACCAGCTCCGCTCGGTGCAACTGCTTCAAAATCGTCATCACCAGCGGTCGGGGCATGTCGTACGCGTCCGCCACCTCCCGGGCGCTGATCGCCGACGGCTCATCCGCCGCCCCCCGCTCGGCCAGGTGGCTCAACGCCACCAGAGCATAGTCCGTCTTGCGGTTGAGTTTCAGCGTCACGGCGGCGGTCTCCGGATCCTTGGCTTACGGAGCATATATAGGTCCGATCTGGTCCCATTTCCACCCGCACGCACGATTTCAGCCGCCACGCGACCCCGCCGACCCGCCCGCCGACCCGAATATCCTCAGCTCAATCGACGCCGACACCAGCCAGTTCGGCCGGTCCACCACCTCGCAGATCGTCAGGTCCGCCGCCGCGCTGGCCAGCACCAGCGCCTGGCTCCGCGTCAGCCCCCGCTCGGCCTCCAGCCAGTCCAGCAGGTAACGCAACGCCTGACGCGAGTTCTCCAGCAGGTCCGGCCCGCACGCCGTCGTCACCTGCCGCGGGCCCGCCGGCTCCACACGCCCCGGCGTCCGGTACTGCAGCTCCGGCACCGACCGCCCCCGCCTCAGCCCGATCCGCAGCCTCACCCGCATCGGCGACTCGATCCCCGTTCCCCCCACCTCCCCGTGACCCTGCGCCGCGTGGCAGTCCCCGCACGAGAACAACGCACCCTCGACCAGCACCGGCAGCCACACCGTCGACCCCGCCACCAGGTCCCGCACGTCCACGTTCCCCCCGTTCCGCCGCGGCGGCATCGTCTTGAGCCGCCCCGCCTCCGCCGGCGCCACCCCCATGCACCCGCAGAACGGCGCCAACGGCACCTCGATCCCACCCACACCAAACTCGCAACGCCCGTCCCCCAACCGCCAATGGTGGATGTAGTTGTAATCAAACTCCTCCGCCAGCAGCCCGAACCCCCGCATGTGCGCCGACCAGCCCCACCCGCGGTGTTCGAAACCCAGCACCTCGACCTCCAGCGAATCCCCCGGCCGCGCGCCCTTGACGTACACCGGCCCGATCAACGCGTGCACCCGCCCCGGGTCGAAACGCTCCAGGTCCTCGTCCGTCCAGTCCGGCGTCACCTGCCCGCACGGCTCGGGACACTCGAACGTCACCACGTCGCCCGGCTCGATCGCCACCCGCGGCTCCAGGTCCCGATCCCAGAACGGGTGATTCACGCTGTCGTCGAGGTAATGCTCCGCCATGATCCCGCGAGTCCCGAGCGCCGCCCGCCGCGCCACCCGCAGCTTACACGCTCCGCACCCCCGCGCGCCGCGCAACCGCTCGACCGATTGACAGGCTCCCCACGATCGGCGACTGGCTCACGCCGATCAGGGAATCAGCCGCGGCCGGACACGCACGACCTCCGGAATCTTCACACGCATCGTCAGCCTGTGCACCCATCGCTCGGGCTCACGAACCCGCCGCTCTTCTCCCTGTCCTCCCGGGAGAGGGTCGGGGTGAGGGCGAAACAGCTTCCCTCTCCCGCCGGAGAGAGCCGGGGTGAGGGCCGAGCGACGCCACGGCCTCGTCCTGTTCCGCCGCCGCCTCGATCGTGCGATACGTTGTGCCCCACGTCAGCGATGCGTTCGCCGCCGGGCTGAACACCAATGAGGACACGAAGCCAATCCAAGCCAGGCAGCCTTTGCGGAAGTGGATCATCAACGCCTATCCCATCACCAAGTAGAACGTCCATCTTTCTTCCCGGGTCAAGCCCCGCGCCCGGTGTTGCAGAGTGAAGGTGTCGGCCAGGCTGGGGGGTTCTGGTTCTCAGTCGGTGGGACAGGCGTCTCGCCTGTCATCGCGGCGCCGCGGCGAAGAGATCGGAGCGGGGCGCGACACCAGGCTGAAAGAAACTCGGCCCTTCGGACCGACGACCGTCGGGACGCCGGTCCCACCTGACCCGGCAGCGACGCCTTGCCTTCGGATTGCGCCCCAAGGCGCCGCGGTCGAAGTCGGCGCGATACCGGGGCTGGGCAAAGACCTGGCGCCGGGCGCAGGGGGTGGACTCATCACGTTCGACGAGCCGGCCGCCCCCGGATCGCTCCTCGACGAGGCCCATGATGTGTTCGGCTCCCCCGATCGCACAAGACGGCGATCGGGGGCCCAGGTTGGCGTCCTGCATGGCGTAGAAGTGTCGGGTGCAGTGGTTATGGCTCGTGGTTCTGCACTGTCCGTCTCCCACACTGTGCCGGCCCCCGGGTCAAGTCGCCTCACCTGCCGCACTTGCGGCATACTCCAAGGCATCGCGTAGGGTGGTTCCGCAAGGCACCACCCGGTCGTCCTCAAAGAGCAGCAAGTACAACCGCGATTCGGCATCCGATTCGCGAACGGCAAGCACACCGAAGCTTGGGCGTTCCGCGACCGCGTAATAGGTTCCGTCCTCCAGGACGATCTCTCGGATCTGATCCGGACCGAGAATTGCCCATCCCTGAGCACTGGAGGCATCTGATGTTGTTTTGCTTAACTCCTTGTAGTCTGGAGGCAGCGGCAGAGTGAGCGGAGGAAACAGTTTTACGTCCAAGACCTGCACCTCGCCTTCCAGATCTCGTGGAGAGCGGCTGAAGCTGAGCGAAAAGAGGTGGCCCTTGACAACCCATACCTTCGCCTCCGCCTGATGGTGCCGCCCGTCCGCAATCGATACCCGCGCCAGCAGCACCTCCTCTGCATCGGTGTCCAGCAGTCTGTGGCGGTCATCGCGACTCGGCTTACCTCGTTTCATGTGGTATAGGTTGACTTCTTTGTCTTTGGTCAACCTTTGTACCCTATTAATCGACTCCACTCGAGATCCAAACCTTGTCGCCAACTCTTCAGGCAGCTCACGGCGCACGGCATCCAGAACTGTTCGTTCAACCGTATTCAGGCCGCGTCTTCCGATCATCCACTAAAAGAGTGTCTTCAGGGACATGGTGAACCATCCTCGTCTAGCAGCCGGATGTCGGACAGTGTCGGATATCAGTATCGTGCTGCTCGGCCGTCTCAACATCGGCCGGGGGATCGTCTCGTCCGAGCGGTTGCGGGTCTCCACGGCGGGTGATTGTATCATCCGTAGGCGGGCGGGTCGAGGGTTTCTTTCGTGACGCGAGGGGCGGGGGCGTGGCGGAGGTCGACGCCGTTCGGCCCTCGGCCCCGGCCCTCTCGCGGGGGGAGGCTGAAACGCGGCCACTCGAAGGCGCGTAGCGACGCGCCGGTTTATTGCGAGGCGACCCGGGGTGGGGTGCCGTCGGCGGCTTCGGCCTGCTGCTGCTCGTAGCGGCGGCGGTTGGTGCGGCTGTCCATGAGCACGAAGACGCGGTCGCGGTGGCGGCGCGGGATGCCGCGTTCGATCGCCTTGTGGGCGGCGCCCATGTTCGTGCGGCGGGAGAGGTGGGTCAGGACGATGGCCTCGGCGGAGCTGCGCTCGAGCAGTTGGACGATGTGCTCGAGGTGCAGGTGCTTGCCGACGTCGGCGCGGTCGCGGTGGCCGGGCTCGAGGAAGGTGCACTCAGCGATGATGATCTTGGATTCCATGACGTCGGGGCGTTCGAAGTGCGGGCCCCAGGCGGTGTCGCCGGTGTAGCTGACCAGGGGGATCTCGAGGGTGTGGGTGATCTGCTGGCCCTTCTGCTTGAGCTCGACGAGCTGGTCCTGGGTCAGGCCCTGGAACTCGGGCTTGAGCTTGGAGCGGGTCTCGACGATGGTGAACCCGAGGGAGGGGACGGTGTGGGCCGAGGCCCAGGCGCGCAGGTGGTGGGCGTTCTTGATCTCGATCATCTCGTCGGGCGGGAGGGGGATGATGTTGTAGGGGGTGCGTTGGGACTCGACGGCGACCCAGGCGTCCATGAGGCGGCGGATGGGGGCCTCGAGGTCGGGGTGGCAGACGAGGGTGCCGACGCCCATGCCCTGGAAGTGACGCTGGGAGAAGTAGTAGGCGATGCCGGCGGAGTGGTCCATGTGGCCGTGGCTGAGGGCGACGAACTTGCTGCTGAGCGCGGCGCGGGGTGCGCGGCCGATGTCGAAGCAGACGTCGAGCTCGGGGACCTGGACGAAGGTCTCTTCGCCGGCGATGGAGATGCCCTGGACGCGGAAGGGAGGGATGAAGAGGAAGCCCAGTTGGGGACGGCGGGCGGGTTCGCTGGGCAGCATGTCGGGACCTCCGCGGTCAGCGTGAGGGAAGGCGGCTCGTGGCGGGCGTGGCTGACCGCGGGGCGCCGGTGTGGACGAGCCGTCGGGATGGCAATTGCCGCTGCGGGAGCGATCCCACAGATGCCGGGGGCGGCCACGGCCCGGCCGGGGCACGAGCGACGCCGGGGGCGTCGATCACGGCGAGGGGTCGCGCGGGAACGCGCGCCCGCGGAAGTATCGCTGTCGCGCGGGGCCGGGTCAACCCAAAGGGTGAGCCGGCGTTGGCGAGAGGGTGGCGGCGCGGTAGGTTGCGGCGATGGAGGCTCACGCGTTGCGGGCGATCTGGCCGGGCGTCGCGTGCCCGGTGATCGGCATGGTTCACCTGCGCCCCCTGCCCGGCTCGCCGCGTTACGAGGGCGACTGGTCGGCGGTGCGGCGGCGCGCGCTGGAGGACGGGCGTGCGCTGGCGGAGGGCGGGGTGGACGGCGTGCTGGTCGAGAACCTGGGCGATGCGCCGTTTTTTGCCGAGCGCGTGCCGCCGGAGACGATCGCGTGCGTGACGGCGATCGCCGGGCGGCTGGCCGAGGCGGTGCCGCTTCCGCTGGGCATCAACGTGCTTCGCAACGACGCGCGGTCGGCGATGGCGATCGCG
>CAYSIX010000104.1:0-13372 GCA_964431205.1 uncultured Phycisphaeraceae bacterium | reverse complement strand
GTGCGGTTGATGCCCCAGCGGCTGCCCATCTCGCCCCAGTGGAGAATGAACTTGGTCTGTACGGGGGTGAGGCTCATGGCCCATTTCTTCAGTCATTTCTATCTGAACAGAAATAAGTGTACTAACCAACGGCGGCGTGTCGAGCCCCTTCCCGGGGCGGATGTCAGGTGAGCAGACGGGGCTAAGACGCCCGGGCGGCGGCGCGGCGGGGCGGGCGGGCGACCAGGTGCGCCGCGGGGCGGGCCGTCGCGTCGATCGGCTCGCCCGCGAGCGTCTCGAGGCGGTAGCCCAGGCCCAGCAGCCTCAGGCACGCCGACCAGTTCTCGCCCGAGTGGCACTCGATCAGCAGGTGCGGCGACCACTGCCGCAGGACGCGTTGCATGCCGGCGAGCACGCGGGCCTCGGCGCCCTCGACGTCGATCTTGACCAGGTCGAGGCGCTGATCGGGCGGGAAGTGGCGGTCCAGGGATGTGGCGGGGACGGTGAGCACGGGTTCGGTCGGCTGTCCGTCGGCGTCGTGCCCGACGATGTTCCACTCGCAGCGCGAGCGGCGGCGCCCGGCGTGCAGCGCCACCCGATCGGTCCGGCCGTCGCTGACCGCCGCGCGGACGACCAGCGCACGGTCCTCGAACCCGTAGCGGAGCAGGTTCTGCTCGAGCAGGCGGACGTTGTCGGGGTGCGGCTCGAACGCGTGCAGCCGCCCGGTCGGCCCGACGAGCCGACCGATCAGCACGCTGATCAGGCCGACGTTGGCGCCCACGTCGGCGCAGACCCAGCCGGGGCGAACGATCCGCCGCAGCGTGGCGCAGACCTCCGGCTCGTGGACTTGACCCTCAAGCACGCGGCGCTGCTGTCTGGCCTCGATCATCCGCCAGTAGCACACGCGTACCGGCTGGGGCAACAGGCGACGCGCCACACGACGCCAACGATCGGCGGATGCTTCGGACATCTCAGGGTCTCCGTGGGGCGGCGTGCCGGCCATGACGGGCGTCGGGGAGGCGGCGCGATCGCGATGGCGACCGCGAGGCTGCGCGGTCGGGCGCGGGCGCAGCATTCAGCCTCGGCCGGCGTCCTGGTCGTCCTCTTCTTCGTCCTCTTCGTACTCGTCCTCTTCGTCGTCCTCGTATTCCCCGTCGTCGTCTTCGAGCTCGTCCTCCTCCTGCGAATACTCCTCGTCAGTGGCGTCCTTACCGCTGACGGTCGCCGCGGCGTCGTCGCCGGCGTCCGAGCCGGCGCGGGCGTCGAGCTCGGCCTGGGCCTTCATCGCCTCCCACTCGTCCAGGCCGATGAGCACCTCGCGGGCCTGCGAGCCCTTGTACTCGCCGATGATGCCGGCGGCGGCCATCTGCTCGATCAGCCGCGAGGCGCGCGCGTAGCCGATCGTCAGCCGCCGCTGCAGCAGCGAGACGCTGCCGCGCTGGGTCTCGAGCACGATGTCCACCGCGTCGTCGAACAGCGGGTCGCGGTCCTCGTCGAGGCCCTCGGCCGCGCCGCCGTTGCGGATCTGCACGAGCTGCGGCTCGAAGCTCTGCTGCGAGACCGTCTTGAGGAACTTGACCGTCTGGCGGATCTCCGAGTCGGCGATGAGCGTGCCCTGGGCGCGCGTGAGCTTGCTCGATCGCGGCGAGAGGAACAGCATGTCGCCCTGGCCCAGCAGCAGCTCCCCGCCCTTCTGGTCCAGCACGATGCGGCTGTCCATGCCCGAGGCGACCTTGAACGCGATCCGCGCCGGCATGTTCGACTTGATCAGGCCGGTGACCACGTTCGCCTGGGGCCGCTGCGTCGCCAGGATCAGGTGGATGCCCACCGCACGCGCCTTCTGCGCGATCCGCACGATCGAGCCCTCGACCTCCTTGTTGGTCATCATCAGGTCGGCCAGCTCGTCGATCACGAAGACCATGTACGGCAGCTTCTTGGGGATCCGCGCCTCTTCCTCCTCCGTGGCCGGCTCCATGCGCGCCTTGATCTCCTCCCAGCCCAGGTCGTTGTAGCTGGCGATGTCGCGGACACCGGCCTCGGCGAGCAGCTCGTACCGCTCGTCCATCTTCGTCACCGCCCACTCCAGGATCGCCGCCGCCTTGCTCATCTCCGTCACCACCGGGCACATCAGGTGCGGGATGTCCTTGAACAGGCTCATCTCCACCATCTTCGGGTCCACCAGCACGAGCTTCAGCTCGTCCGGCCGACGCGTGTACAGGAAGCTCATGATGATCGAGTTCATGCACACGCTCTTGCCCGAGCCGGTCGTGCCCGCGATGAGCATGTGCGGCATCGACGCCAGGTCCTGCACCAGCGGGTTGCCCGAGGCGTCCTTGCCCAGAAACATCGGCAGCTTCATCTTGCCCAGCCGGTCCGGGTCGGCGGTCATCAGCTCCTTGAGCGCGACGCGCTCCTTGCGCAGGTTCGGCACCTCGATGCCAACGGTGTCCTTGCCGGCCATGTTGGGCACGATGCGCACGTTGTGCGCCTTGAGCGATCGCGCGATGTCGCTGGCCACCGCGTGCAGGCGGGAGACCTTCGTCCCCGGCGCCAGGCTCACCTCGTAGAGCGTGATCACCGGGCCGGAGTCGATCCCCACGACCTCGCCCTCGATGCGGTACTCGCGAAGCGCGGCCTCGAGCGACTCGGCCTGCTCGCGCACCAGCCGCTCCATCTCCTCCGTGAAGTTCGACTCCGGCTCCTCCAGCAGCGCCAGCTCGGGGAAGCGGTAGCCGGAGAAGTCGGGCTCGCGCGGCGGGGCGGCCTTGGACGTGTCCAGACGCGGCGCGAAGTTGATCGGCAGCTTGCGGATCTTCTCGCGCAGCTGGTCCGGGTCGAACTCGCGCTTCTGCGCGACGTACGCGCCCGGCGCATCGACGGCGTCGTCGGCCTCTTCGACCTCCTGCTCGTCTTCCTCGCTCGCCACGGCGGTGTCGGGGTCGAACGGCTCGGTCGCCGCGAACCCGCCCGCCGACTCGTCGATCTGCTCACGCTCGTCCCTCTTCGTGCCGCGGCCGCGCGTCCCGCCGCGCACGGGGATCGCCGCCCGCCGCGCCTCCTCGGCGTCCGTGACGCCCGATCGGCCCGCCGCCGCGCCGCGCCGCCTCGGCCACGGCAGGCGCAGCGTCGGTCGACGCACGTCCGCCAGGCGCATCGCCGCCTCGAACGCCACGCGCGGCACCGCCAGCGCCAGCCGATCCGCCGCCAGCACCGCCCCGATGAAAAACGTCGCCAGCAGGATCAGCAGCGTCCCCGGCGTCGCGAACCGTGTCACGAGTTGATCGCTGACCCACACCGCCAGCAACCCCCCGCCGCCGTGCGGGCCCGCGGCCTCGCCCGCCACCGCCGTCGGCACCCCCATCGACAGCAGCGTGCTCGCGCTGACGATCATCAACACCAGACCGATCGCGCGCAGCACCACCTGGTCCACCGCCCGGCCGATCGCCGTCAGCACCAGCCACGCCGCCACCCCGATCACCCCCAGCCACACGCCCGGGCCGATCACCCCGTACGCCTTGTGCGCCAGCACCGCCCCCGCCTGGCCCACCCAGTTCCGCGGCGGGTCGTTGACCACCCCGTGCGTGTAGCTGGGCGCGTCCGCCGGGTCGTAGCTCAGCAACGCCGCCGTCACCAGCAGCCACGACCCCGTCGCCACCACCCACGCCACGATCCGCCACGTCGGCGGCCGCTTATCGGACACCTGCGCCCTTCGACTCTTGGAACCCATCGCGTCTCCCGTTCAACGCGCGCGGCTTCACCGCGCCCGATCTGCCGTTTCATCGGACATCCCCTTCGTGCGCGGTCAAAGATCACGCCCGCGCCCCGCGGCGTCTCGGCCACGCCGGTCCGACGTGAATCGGCCTCGCCCGCCGTCCTCCGTCGCTATAGTCGCTCATTCCTATGAGCCACCCCCGAAGTCCGTTCACCGACAAGGGCACCCGCGCATGACTCCGCCCGGCCAAGACAGGTTCCCCGACCTCGCCCGACGCCTCGAACCGCCGCGCCATCGTGTCGCCGCCGTGCTCGACACCGACACCTACAACGAGATCGACGACCAGTTCGCGCTCGCCTACGCCCTGCTCTGCCCCGAGCGGATCGACCTGCAGGCGATCTACGCCGCCCCATTTCACAACGAACGATCGACCGGGCCGGGCGACGGCATGGAGAAGAGCCACGAGGAGATCCTCCGCCTGCTCGCACTCATGCGGCACCGGGCCGAGGGGCTGGTCTTCAAGGGATCAACGCGCTTCCTGCCCGACGCGACGACGCCCGTGGCCAGCGACGCCGCGAGCGACCTGGTCGAGCGCGCCATGTCGCGCTCGGCCGACGACCCGCCGCTGTACGTGCTGGCGATCGCCGCGATCACGAACGTCGCCTCGGCGATCCTGCTCGAGCCGCGGATCACCGAGCGGATCGTGGTGGTCTGGCTGGGTGGTCAGCCGCACGGCTGGCCCAGCGCCCGCGAGTTCAACCTAGAGCAGGACGTGCACGCGGCGCGCCTGATCTTCGATTGTGGCGTGCCCCTGATCCACGTGCCGTGCACGCAGGTCGCCGAGCACCTGCGCACCACCCAGGCCGAGCTGGCCCACTACCTCAAGGGCCGCGGCGCCCTGGGCGATTACCTGGTCCAGATCTTCGATGAGTTCTGCGGCCGCGTAGCCGAGGAGCTTCGGCGCAATCACGGCGTAGAGCACCTGGCGATCGGCAAGGAGCTCTGGGACGTCGCTACCGTCGCCTGCCTGGCGCACGCCGAGTGGACGCCCAGCCACCTGACGCCCAGCCCGATCCTGACCGATCAGCTCACCTGGAGCCGCGACCCTAGCCGCCACCCGGTCCGCGTCGTCCACGACGTCCGACGCGACCTGATCTTCGGCGACCTGTTCCAACGCGTGGCCACAACCGCATGAGTCGCGACGCGCCGGTCTGCTCAACCCACGCTATAATCAACGGCGTGCCCGAGCATTGCTATGACCATTACACTCCACGCCGACGACGACCTGATCGCCCGGGCCCGGGTTTACGCCGAGGGCCGCGGCATGACACTTGAGCAGCTTCTGATCGACCATTTGCAGCACGTCGCGGCAGCCGCGCCGCCCGATGATGCCGCGGAAGAGTTCCTTCAGATCACGGCCGAACACGCGATCCGGTCTCCCGATGGATGGCGGTTTGAACGGGAAGCCAGCCACCAGCGACGAGCGAGCTGACACTATTGAATCGCGCATTCATTGACACGAATGTCCTCATCTATGCGAATGATCGCAGAGACCTGAGGAAATATGAGGCTGCCCGGATTCTCGTCAGCAAAGCGCTTCGGACGCGACAGGCAGCCCTGTCGACCCAGGTCCTGCAGGAATTTGCTGTCAACATGTTGCGACTGCAAGCGGACCGAGCAGCGATTCGACGCCAGATCATCTTGTTCTCCACTCTGCGCGTAGTGCGAGTGGACGTTCCGCTCATTCTGATTGCATTGGACCACGCCGAACGTCACCAGATCAATTATTGGGACGCCTCAATCCTGGCCGCAGCCGGGCAGGCGGACTGCAACATCCTCTACACCGAAGACCTGAACCACGGTCAGACATACGGCAACGTGCAAGCTCACAATCCGTTCATCGGTGACGACTCGCAGACGACTGCCCTGTGAACCGCATCACCCCGCGACGTGAGAGGGCTCGACGCGGTTCGGGCACGACTCGCCCCGCTCGACCTGCCGGATGTTCCGCAGCGTCGTCGTGGCGATCTCGTCCAGCGCCTCGCGCGTAAAGAACGCCTGGTGCGCGGTGATCACCACGTTGGGGAACGTCAGCAGCCGGGCGAACACGTCGTCCTGAATCACCTGACCCGAGAGGTCCTCGAAGAACAGGTCGGCCTCCTCCTCGTACACGTCGATGCCCAGCGAGCCGATCCGGCCGGACTTGAGCCCGGCGATCACGTCGCGGCTGTCGATCACCGCGCCCCGGCTGGTGTTGATCAGCATGACGCCGCCCTTCATGCGATCGATCGCGTCGGCGTCGATCAGGTGATGGGTCTGCGGCGTCAGCGGGCAGTGGATGGAGACGACGTCGGCGTCGGACAGGAGCGTGTCCAGGTCGACGTACTCGACGCCGAGGTCGCGGCAGGCGTCGTTGGGCGCCGGGTCGAACCCGAGCAGGCGGCAGCCGAAGCCGTGGAGGATGTGTGCCAGCGCGGTGCCGATCTGCCCGGTGCCGACGATGCCGACGGTCTTGCCGTGGAAGTCGAACCCGAGCAGGCCGTCGAGGGCGAAGTTGCCGTCGCGGACGCGGCCGATGGCGCGGTGCAGCCGGCGGTTGAGCGTGAGCATAAGGGCGACGGTGTGCTCGGCGACGGCGTGGGGCGAGTAGGCCGGCACCCGCACGACGGTCATCTCGCGTCGCCACGCCGCCTGAAGGTCCACCTGGTTGAACCCGGCGCAGCGCAGCGCGATCACGCGCGTCCCGCCGTCGGCCAGGCGGTCGATCGTGGCCTCGTCGAGCTGATCGTTGACGAACGCGCACACGGCGCCGTACCCGTCGGCGAGCTTCGCGGTGCTGGCCGTCAGCCGCGGCTCGAGGAACGTCAGCTCGTGCCCGAAGCGCTCGTTGGTCGCCTCGAAAAACTCGCGGTCGTAGGGTTTCGTGTTGAACACGGCGATCTTCATGGCGCAGCCCCAGTCCCGGGTCGCCGCATGGTAGGCGTCAGGTGCCAGCCGGCCCGGAATCGCCTTCTTCTACACGATTCATCCGAGCAGCTCGTTGAACTGCTCGACCATGATGCCGGCGGTTCGAATCAGTCCTCTCAGCAAACCGCGTCGCAGCGGCGACTGGTGCGGGATGATGAGATTCGTTCTCGGATTCTTACGCGTCATGAACGTGTGGCTGCCTTGCCGCGGCGAGGAACGACCACGAATCCGATCCGCTCGAAGGCGCGTATCGCCTCACGAGAGTCAACAGAGCGAAGGCCCCGGGTCATGGCTGGCTCACGGGTTTTGATGCCTGGGTGACGCAACCGTTCACGCCGGCGCGGAGCGGCACTGGGACGCTGCGATGGTCGCCCCACTCAGACGACGCAGACCTCAATCGACTGCGTGTCCTCCGGGATCGGCTGGCCGGTCGCCCGGGCACCCTCGATCCAGGCCTCGATGGCGTCGCGGACGTTGGCCAATGCCTGCTCCTTGGTTTCTCCTTGCGAGAAACAGCCCGGCAGGCTGGGCACCTCGGCGATCCACCCGCCGTCCTCGGGATCGGGATGTAGCACGACCTGTCTCATATCGACCCTATTGTATCGGTCATCCGCGGCGGGTCGGCCCTCACGCGTGGCCCGTGTGCCCGAACCCGCCGTCGCCTCGGGCCGTCTCGGGCAGGGTCTCCGTCTCCTGCCAGGTCACGCGCGGCACCGGCAGCACCAGCATCTGCGCGATGCGCATGCCGCGCGTGACCGTGAACGGCTCGCGGCCGTGGTTGATCAGCGGGACTTTCACCTCGCCGCGGTAGTCGGCGTCGATCGTCCCGGGCGCGTTGGGCATGCCGATGCCGTGCCGCGTTGCCAGGCCTGAGCGCGGGCGGACCTGTGCCTCGTACCCCACCGGCACCGCCAGCGCGAACCCGCAGGGGATCAGCCGCACCTCGCCGGGGCCCAGCGTCACCGGCTCGTCCTCCGCCACCGCCGCGTGCACGTCCATCCCCGCCGCGTGCTGCGACTGATACGTCGGCAACGGCAGACCCGCCCCGTGCGGCAGACGACGGATCGACACACGCAACGCCACGCCCGGCTCGATCAAACCCTCGGTCATAGGTCGGCCATCATAACCACGCGCCCGATCGGCCCCCACCCACGCCGACGCGGGCACTTTTCGTGGCGAAATCCTCGGCCCCCTGCCGATAATCCACCCACGGCGCTACAGGAGCCCCACGATGTCGCGATGGTTTCATCCCGCTTGCCTCCTCGCCGGCGCAGCCCTGATCGGCGCGCTCGCCGGCTGCAACACCGTCAAGGGCTTCGGCACCGACATCCACGACGTGGCTCAGAACACCCAGCACTGGCTCGAAGACTCTCTCGGCGCCCCCTACCAGACCCGCACGCCCAGCCCGCTGTCATCTGATCGCAGCGTCAACCAGTACAGCGCCGCCGAGCCCTGGCCCGATTGACACAGCGCCCACCGCACGCGCCCGCCCGCCCCGCCGCCTACAACCGCGCCACCGCCAGTCGCCGCCCCCGGCACAACGCGATCGCGATCGCGTCCGCCACGTCCGGCGGGCTCGGCAGCTCCGCCAGCCGACACTGGCTCTGCACCGCACGCTGCATCTGAAGCTTCGACGCGTGACCGTAACCCGTCACCGCCTTCTTCACCTCCGTTGACGGCAGGTCCACGACCTCGATCCCACGCTGACGCCCGCACAGCAGGATCACCCCGCGCGCGTGCGCCATCAGGATCGCCGTCCGCGGGTGACGGTAATGGGCGTAAAGCTTCTCGACGGCGAGGTGGTCCGGCTCCAGCCGCTCGATCAGCTCCGTCAGCTCTTCGTGCAGCCGCGCCAGCCGCTCGTCCAGCGCCGCCCGCACCGGCAGGCGGATGACCCCGGCCTCGACCAGCGTCGGCTCGAGCGCGCCGTCGCTCACCCGCACCAGCCCGTAGCCGGTCACCTGCAGGCCCGGATCGATGCCGAGGATGCGCGCCATGGCGATCAGTGTACCGCCTCGCATCATCACAGCCTCACGCCGCCACGCGCTGCCGTATGCTCGTCACGACGCGGCCCGATCGCCGCGCGTCCGAAAATCAACCCCGCCGCCGCCTCCGAACGATGATGTGGATGAGAGGACGCCCCAGGGCCACTACGCATGTACGAAACCATTCGCTCCTACCTTCATCGGGAAGTTCTCGACGCATTTCTCGACGCGATGAGCAGCGTGATCTGGGGGCCATTTTTACTGATCCCCCTGCTGCTGGTCACCGGGCTCTACCTGACCGTCCTGCTTCGCGGATTGCAGTTCCACAAGCTCGGCTACGCGCTGTGGCTGGCGCTCGTCCGCCGCAACGAGCCCGGTGTAGGCGATATCTCCCATTACCAGGCCCTCTCGACCGCGTTGGCCGCGACCGTCGGCGTGGGCAACATCGCCGGCGTCGCCACCGCCATCCATCTCGGCGGGCCCGGCGCCCTGTTCTGGATGTGGGTCACCGGCCTGGTCGGCATGGCCACCAAGTACTCCGAGGCCTTCCTCGGCGTCCGCTTCCGCCGCGTCGACGCCGCCGGCGAGCAATCCGGCGGGCCCATGTTCTACCTCCGCGAGGGCGTCGGAGGCTGGACCGGCAAGGCCCTGGGCCTGTTCTTCGCCGTCGCGACCGCCATCGCCGCCTTCGGCATCGGCAACATGGTCCAGGCCAACAGCGTGGCCGACGCGCTCGACAAGACCTTCGACTTCGAGCCCCACCGCACCGGCATCCTCCTGACCCTCGTCGCCGCGATCGTCATCCTGGGTGGGATCAAGTGGATCGGCCGCTTCGCCGCCGCCTTCGTGCCCATCATGGCCGTCGGGTACATCCTCGCCGCGACCGTCGTGCTGGCGATCAACATCGAGGGCATCCCCGAGGCGATCCGGCTGATCTTCACCGACGCGTTCGGCCAGGCCGAGCCGGTGGTGGGCGGGTTCGCCGGGGCCACCCTCGCCGCCGCCATCCGCATGGGCGTCGCACGCGGGATCTTCTCCAACGAGTCGGGACTGGGCACCGGGGGCATCGCCGCCGCCGCCGCACGCACGAACGTCCCCGCGCGGCAGGCCCTGGTCTCCATGACCCAGACCTTCATCGACACCATCGTCATCGTCTCCTTCACCGGCCTGGTCATCGTCACCACCGGGGCGTGGAAGACCGGCCTCAACGGCGCCCCGCTGACCACCGAGGCCTTCTCCACCGGTTTGCCCGGACGCTCCGGCGGGACCATCGTCGCGCTCGGCCTGGCCTGCTTCGCCTTCACCACCCTCCTCGGCTGGGCCTACTACGGCGAACGCGCCATGGATTACCTGCTCGGCCGCCGCGCCGTCGTCCCCTACCGCGTCCTGTTCGTCCTGGTCATCTACCTCGGCGCCACCTTCCCCCTCAAGCTCGTCTGGACCTTCTCCGACATCGCCAACGGCCTCATGGCCCTGCCCAACCTCGTCGGCCTGCTCATCCTCTCGCCCCTGGTCCTCCGCGAGACCCGCGCCTTCTTCAGCCGGCCCGACTGGCGCGAGCTGACCGAGATGAACGCCACGCCCGACACCCCGGCCGAGCGGGTCTAGTCCAAAAGTGGGGCACCCGCGACGGCGAGCGCATTCGGCCTTTCCTTCGGCGGGGCCGGCGTCTCGCCCACCGCACTTGTGACGACATCCCGGCCGAGCCCGGCCACGGATGACCACGGATGAACGCGGTTGCCGTACCATGGGGCGGAAAGGAGCGAACGCGATGGGCACGAACGAGAAGATCGGCGGGGGCGGGTTTCACCACGTCGCGATCCGGGCGCGTGACTTCGACCGCACGGTGGGGTTCTACACCGAGGCGCTGGGGTTCGAGCCGCGGCTGAGCTGGGGCGAGGCGCCCAAGCGGGCGATCATGCTGGACACCGGCGACGGCAACTACCTGGAGGTGTTCGAGCGGCCGACGGAGTCCGGAGACGGGAACGGGCCGATCCTGCACTTCGCGCTACGGACGGCGAGCGTGGACGAGGCGATCGAACGCGCCCACGCCGCCGGGGCGGAGGTCACGGTCGAGCCGAAGGCGGTGGAGCTGCACAACACGCTGCCCGGCGGCGGGCCCGTGCCGGTGCGCATCGCCTTCTGCAAGGGCCCGGACGGCGAGCTGATCGAGTTCTTCCAGAACGAGGACACGTAGACGGGGGCCGACCGGGGACCGACCGGGGGCCGGGCGGAACCAGTGAAGATAAGTCCGATATTTACCCTTGACGTGGGTTGGCCGTCTCGTTATTTTAATCGTGGTATTCCTGCAACGGACAGGAAACGGGAGACTTCATTTTTCAGAAGCGAGGGAGACTCTAAAATGAGAGTGGAACTGGTACGAGCCGCGGCAGCGGCGGCGACGATCGGTATCGGGATGTCGGCTCAGGCCGCTTCGCTGATCTACAGCGAGGTGTTCCCGATCGACACCAGCGAGTCGGACCGGAAGGTCCGGGCGTTCAACGAGGGCTGGGTGGGCGCCCAGCAGGGTGGCAGCTTCAACACCGCGGCCGTGCAGGACGGACAGATCGCCGAGGGCCAGGGCAATACGCCCGAGCCGGGCTTCGCGGTCAACTCCAACCCGGTCGGCCCGGTTTCGCCGACCACGGGCAACATCTTCTACTCTCGCGACGACCGGCGGAACGTGTACGTCTTCACCGAGGAGTTCTCGTTCCCGCTGCACAACCTGGTGAAGGTGCAGTTCGACTCGCGCAACAGCACCAACCCGCCGACGGACAGCCAGTTCGCCCCGGACGCGGTGGACGAGGCGCGCATGCGGCTTTTCCTGCGGATCGACGGGGTCTGGCACGTCTCGGAGACGGGCCTGGACCAGATCACCCCCGGCGAGTGGCAGACCAACGAGTTCGACTTCAGCGCCGGGCTGGATTCGTTCCTGTTCAAGACGGCCGAGTTCTTCGACGACGCGCCGACGAACGCGACCGTGCCGCGTTTCGACACCAGCACGACCGGCGTGGACCTGTCGGCGCTGCCGTCGACGGCGGTCGTGGACGCGTTCGGCATCCACGTCGCCGCCAACCGCAGCACGACGGGCAACGCGACGCTGCGGTACGACAACTTCGAGATCTACGCGATCCCGACGCCGACGGCCTTCGCCGGCGGGGCGCTGGCGCTGGGGCTGTTCGGCGGCACCACGCTGCTGCGCCGCCGCGACGAGCGGTCTTGATCGCCTCCCGCAGCGACGCGCCCAGGCGCTGCTCGCTTCGGATCAAAACGACAAGGCGTGGCGAGCGAACGCTCGCCACGCCTTTTTCGTTTCGCCGTTCTCGATCCGCCGCGCCCCACGTCCGCAGTCGCCTCAGCGCGCCAGCTTCTCGCTCAGAAACGCCTCGACCTTGTCCAGCGCGATCCGCTGCTGCGCCTGCGTGTCGCGGTCGCGGACGGTCACCGTCTGGTCCCTGAGCGTGTCGCCGTCGATGGTGAAACAGTACGGCGTGCCCGCCTCGTCCATCCGCGCGTAACGCTTGCCGATCGACTGCTTCGCGTCGTACTGGCACGTGAACCGCTCGCGCAGGTCCAGGTACAGCTTTTGCGCCACCTCCGGCATGCCGTCCTTGTTCACCAGCGGGAAGATGCCCGCCTTGATCGGCGCGAACCGCGGCTTGAACGCCATCACCGCCTTGGTCCCCTGCCGATCGGGCGTGGGCGTGTACGCCTCGCACAGCAGCACCAGCACGGCCCGCGTCAGTCCGCTGGCCGGCTCGATCACGTTCGGGACGTACCGCTCGCCCCCGGAAGCCTGGTCGAAGTAATCCATCCGCGTCCCCGAGTGCTCCTGGTGCTGGGTCAGGTCGAAGCAGCCGCGGTGCGCGATCCCCTCCAGCTCCCCGAACCCCGGGGCCGTGAACGGGTACTGGTACTCCACGTCCACGCACATCTTCGAGTAGTGCGCCAGCTCGTCCGCGTCGTGGTCGCGGAAGCGCAGGTTGCTCTCGGCGATCCCCAGCGACCGCCACCACGCCATCCGCCGATCCTTCCAGAACTCGTACCACTTGCCCGCGTCGTCGGGGTGGCAGAACCACTCCATCTCCATCTGCTCGAACTCGCGGGAGCGGAAGATGAAGTTTCGCGGCGTGACCTCGTTGCGAAACGCCTTGCCCACCTGCGCCACGCCGAACGGCACCTTGACGCGCATGGTGTCGAGGATGTTCTTGTAGTTGAGGAAGATGCCCTGCGCCGTCTCGGGGCGGAGGTACGCCCTGGCGTCCTCATCACGCACGGCGCCGACGTAGGTCTCGAACATGAGGTTGAACAGGCGCGGCTCGGTGAGGCTGCACTTTTCAAACTCTCCGGCTTTCTTGCTCGGCTTGAGTGGACAGGCGAACTGGCCCTCGGCAAGGTGATCGGCACGGAAACGACCCTTGCAGCCCTCGGTACGGCAATCCACCATCGGATCCGTAAACCCAGCGACGTGGCCGGAGGCCTCCCAGGTCTTGGGGTTCTGGATGATGGCGCTGTCGAGGCCGACGATCTGGACGGGCTCGCCGTCGGGCCCGAGGGGCGGGCACTCGACCATGTGCTTCCACCAGTGGTCGCGGATGGCGTTCTTGAGCTGGGCGCCGAGGGGGCCGTAGTCCCAGAAGCCGTTGATCCCGCCGTAGATCTCGCTGGCGGGATAGATGAAGCCGCGGCGCTTGCACAGGGCCATGATGTCGTCCATGGACTTGGCGGC
>CAYSIX010000103.1:0-13418 GCA_964431205.1 uncultured Phycisphaeraceae bacterium | reverse complement strand
GAAGGACCCGCGCACCGACGGCAACACGAACGTCGCCGAGAACTACCGCCGGCTGCGGCACGCGATCGGCTGCGAGCGGATGATGCGCCTGGACGTGCGGCAGGTGCACGGGGCGGAGGTCTGGCGACCACCGGCCAAACCCGTGCGATCGGCCAGCGCGCCCCACGCCGACGCGATCGTGACGAACCTGACCCAGCGCATGCTGACCGTGCGGTGTGCGGACTGCGTGCCGGTGCTGCTGGCCGAGCGCAGGGGTGAAGCGATCGCGGCGGTGCACGCGGGGTGGCGGGGCCTCGTCGCGGGCGTGGTCGGGGCGGCGGCGCGGCGACTCGGCGAGGAATTCGACGTCGCGCCGACGGACCTGATCGCGGCGATCGGGCCGTGCATCGGCGTCGAGGCGTACGAGGTCGGCGCCGAGGTGGTCGAGGCGTTCGAGTCGGCGGGGCTGGGCGAGGCGGTGCGTCGCCGTGACGAGTGGATCAAGCCACACGTCGATTTGCGCACCGCGGCCGCGCGGCAGCTCGAACGGGCGGGCGTGCCGGCCGAGCGGATCGACACCACCGATCGCTGCACCCACCGCGACGCCGATGAGTTTTTCAGCTTCCGACGCGACCGCGGCGTGACCGGGCACATGGCGGCGGTGATCGCCATCCCCGCCGCCTTGCGCCGCGGCGGAGGCGACCTTGGCCACGGGCGCGCCGCCGCGCATCGGCCCGTCACTTGAAACCCGCCGCCCGACCCTCGACACTATCCGCCTATGACCCCCATCGCCCTGCGGGGCTTGCGCAAGACCTTTGGCAAAACCGTCGCGGTCGACGGGGTGGACCTGGACGTCGACGCCGGCGAGCTGTTCTTCCTGCTCGGGCCCAGCGGCTGCGGCAAGACGACGATCCTGCGTATGGTCGCCGGCTTCGTCGAGGCCACCGCCGGGTCGATCCGCTTCGGCGACGACGACGTCACGCACCTGCCGGCCAACCGACGCCAGACCGGGCTGGTGTTTCAGAGCTACGCCCTCTGGCCGCACATGACCGTGCGGCAGAACGTCGCGTTCGGGCTGGACGTGCAGCGCGTCGCGGCGGACGCCAAGCGACGCCGCGTGGACGAGGCGCTGCGCACCGTGCAGATGCTTGAGTACGCCGACCGCAAGCCGAACCAGCTCTCGGGCGGTCAGCAGCAGCGCGTCGCGCTGGCGCGGGCGCTGGTCGTCGAGCCGCGCGTCCTGCTGCTGGACGAGCCGCTGTCCAACCTCGACGCCAAGCTCCGCCTCGAGATGCGCCAGCAGATCCGCGACATCTGCAAGCGTGTCGGGATCACCGCGATCTACGTCACGCACGACCAGAAGGAGGCGCTGTCGATGGCCGACCGCATCGCCGTGATGCAGGCCGGCGCGATCCGCCAGGTCGGCGAGCCGCGCGAGCTGTACGAGCGGCCGGCGAATCGCTTCGTCGCCGACTTCCTCGGCGAGACCAACTTCCTCAGCGCCGAGGTGGTCTCACGCAACGGGCAGACGGTCGAGCTGCAGACCACGGCCGGGACGCTGCGGTCGAGCGTCTTCCCCGACGACCTGCCCGAGACGGGCAACGTGACCTGCTCGATCCGGCCGGAGTCGCTGCGGCTGATCGATCCGGGCGTCGGCGCGCCGCCGACCAACGCGATCCACGCCCGCCGGACACGCACGATCTATCTTGGCGAGCTGGCGCAGCACGAGCTGGCGATCGGCGAGTCGCTGCGGCTGAAGGTCGTGGAGCTGAACCCCAAGCGGGACCCGGCGACGCTGGACGAGCTGACCGTCACGGTCGAACCCGGGGACGTGGTGATCCTGCGCGACTGATGGACCCGGGCCGGTGCGGCGGCCCGACGCCTTGTCCGACAAGGGCGGGTTCATTCGGCGAGGATGGTGTAGAAGCGGTCGTCATCGATCTCCTGGAACCGGCCGGTGGTCAGGTCGCCGTCATCGATCATCTCGTCGATCTCGGTCATGTAGGCGTCGTCGGGCTGACCGCCGTCGATGAAGTGCACGCCGAGAGAAGAGGCGTGCCCGCCGACGCCGAACGACTCGGTGTCCCACTCGCCGCCGATCGGGCTGCCGTTTTCCCAGTCGGCGACGCTGATGTAGTTCTCGAATCCGGCGGGGACCTGCCCGGTGCCGGCGTCCTCGAGGAGCTGCCCGGTCTCGGCCATGTACACCTGGGCCTGTCGGCCGTAGTGGTTCAGGTCGGTGACCAAGGCGGTCTGCCCGACGGTGCTGATGGCGAAGGAGAACTGGGGCAGGACGATGGCGGCGAGGATGGCGAGGATGACGACGACGACCAGGATCTCCACGAGGGTGAAGCCGTGGGTCGATCGCAGGGTCCGAGCTTGCCGCATGTCGGGGTCTCCGGCCTGAGCGCCGACCCGCCGCCGCGCACGGGTCGTCCGGGCCGCGTGGCGTCGGTCAAGCTACGCATATGGTCGGTCGATCGGGGTGGGGGATTTGGGGTCGCCGCGCAAAAGGCGGCCGATAACACGGGTTTGTAACGGCTGGGGAAGGTGTCGGCGGGGCCCGCCGCCGCGGCTCCGCGGGCGGGCGAAGCGCCCCCAAGGGGATTCGAACCCCTGTTTCCAGGATGAGAACCTGGCGTCCTGGGCCGGGCTAGACGATGGGGGCCGTCAGCAATCCGGAGCGTAGACCGACTCGACCGGGCCGTCAAGACACCGCGGCGACGCGGGCCACAGTCAGAACGTCACGACCAGGTCCACCGCGAGCAGCACCTGCGTGTCGTCCGAAACGTCGTCGAACGGCCCCAAGACCGACCCCGGGTCGGCCAGGTCCACCCGCACCTCCGGCCGCAGCTCCGCGTTGGGATGGAACTGCCAGTTGGCCCCGAACACGAACCCGAAGAAGTTCGGCTGGTCTGTAAACGGGCCGTCGTCGCGGAGCCATTCGGCGCGGAAGCCGAGCTCCAGATCGTCCGTCAGCGCGTGAAACACGCGCCCGATCACGCCGTACGTCTCGCCATTCTCCAGCCGGGGCGGCGGCGACACGATGAAGCTGTTTTCGAAGTATTCGAACACGCCCTCCAGCACGATGCGCGTCCGATCGTCCAAGTGATGGACCACGTAAGCGTTCACGTAGACGCGATCGCCGATCGTCTCGCCAAACAGCGGCGGTGCGTCGGCCTCGTAATAGAGCACGGAGGCGGAAACACGTGTCTGGTCCGTCAGCTTCCAGTCGGCGGCGCCGAGGAACCCCAGCTCCTCATCCCCGAACCACCGCTCGACGCCGTTGACGCCGCCGGCGTGCAGCGTCAGGGCGTCGTTGACCGGATACGTGACCAGGACGCCCGAGTGCGTTCGCGGCTGGATCACGAAAAGGTTCGCGTGCGAATAGAAGAAGTTCTCGGGTGCGGGGACGCGCTCGTAACCGATCGGCGAGTAGAACTTGCCGACCTTGATGCCCACGCCGTTGCCGACGGGGATCAGGAACTCGGCGTAGAGCTGAGGGAGCGAGAACTTGTAAAACCGGTGGTCTTCGCTGTTCCACTTGTCGGTGCCGTCGTTCTCGAGTTCGAGCCCGCGCGCCTGCGTGAAGCGTGCGTCGGTGCCGAAGAGAAAGTCGACGCGGCCGCCCACGTCGAGCTGCTCGGCCTCACGGTCGAGCGACCGCTGCACGACGAGCCCGAGCTGGTTGAGCTGATACTCGTTGGCGCGGTCGTTGAAGAGCGCAAAGCCGTTGGAGCGGTTTCGCGGCCGATCGGGGTTGTACGTGAATCCCTGGCTGATCCAGCCGAACAGCTCGATGCGCGGCTCGGCCAGCCACTGCGGATCGCCGAGCAGGTCCTGCTGGAGCGTCCAGCGACGCGTCTCGATCGTCGCTTCGACGTCATCCGGACGCTCGAACCCGGGCCCGAACAACCCCGGCGATTCGTCCTGAGCGCGAATGCTGCCCGTCAGCGCGATCGCCCACACCAGCCCCGTCGCGTGCCAACGCGTCCATCGTGCCATGTGGAGTGCCCCAGTCATCGGATCTTGACGATAAGAGTATACCGTTGCCCTGCGGGTCCTTCAACACGGACGATCCCGCATTACGCCCGCCGCAACAGCACGTCGCCGTCGATCGCCAGCGCCGCGGCGTGCGGCTCCAGCTCCCGCCAGAACCGCCTGCCGTCGGTGGCGTACCCCGCCGTCGGACGCAGGCCCGGCACCCGCCTCGTGAAGTACGCGTTGAACCGCGCCATCAGCAGCTCCCGCGTGTACTTGCTGACCATCGACGCCAGCGCCACCGGCATGTGGCGGTCCTCCGCCTCGACCAGGAAACACACCGTCATCGACCGACCGCCCCGGCGCAGGTGGTACTCCGACCGCTCGGGGGTCTCGTCGCGCACGGCCAGCGCCGCGTCCGGAAACGTCAGCGCCAGCAGCTCGCGGTAGCTCGTGCGCCCGCCCTGGCGATCGACCACCGCCAGCGGCGCGTGCTCGCCGAACCGCTCCCACACCCGCACCAGGTGGCGGGCGACGAAGGTGAAGCTGGCGGCGGCCTTGGAGCGCGTGGCCGCGACCATGCGATTGAACCGGTCCTCGAAGACGACGGCGGCGCCCAGGTCGGGCATCGTCACGCCGATGCGCTCGGCGGTGTTCGCGAGCATGCTGCGGGCGACGGCCAGCTCGCCGCGGGTGATCGTCGCGGGCAGCGCCTGCCACGGGTGCTCGGGCGCGGGGGCGTACCACGGCAGCGCCGACAGGTCGCGGTGCGTCGCCTCGCCCAGCGCGTCGAGCCACCGGTCCACCGTCGCCGGCCGGTGCCCCGCCAGCGACGCGAACGCCAGGCAGCCCAGCTCCAGGTGACGCACCCCCGACGCCTTGCTCGTCAGCTTCTTCGAATCGTTGACCGCGATCCGCTTGCGCCGATCGCTGACCCGCCGACACACCGCCTTCGACAGCCGCTGCCAGAGCTGCGGCGGCTCGGTGGCACCCGCCTGGCCGTGCGACGGCAGGTTCGGGATCGCGATCACCGCCCGGCCGACGACCAGCGGGCCCAGCAGCGGCCCGTACCCCGCCTCGTCGATCCCCGCGTAGACGTACATCGCCCGGCCATGATAATCCCCCGCGCCGATCACGACCCGCCGACACGCCAAGACCGCGCCGGGCCGAGCGGGTCCGCCTGTTTCTGATCCCGTCCCGTCTCTGCTTCGCCCTTGCGTGGAACCCCCGCGTGGAGCTGGCGACCGATCGCCTCCCACACCTCGTCCACGCCCACGCGCGAGATCAGCGTCGCGTCGTCGCTGTGGTGCCGATACCCACGCAGCTCGTGCTCGGCGATGGGCGGGCGGACGACCGCGTCGTCACGGCGATAAGGCCCGACCTCGGCCGGATCGGTCGGCCCGTAGATCGCGACGATCGGCCGGTCGAACCCCACCGCGATGTGCAGCGGCGCCGAGTCGTTGCAGACCAGCAGGCGGGCCCCGTTGAGCAGGGCCATGAGCTGCCCGACGCTCGTGCGCAGACGGTGCACGCGATCGCCCAGCCCCTCGTCCCGCAAGGCGGTGAGCATCGGTTCGACCTGCGCCTGCTCGGCGGGCGAGGCGAGCACGACCAGGTGATCGCCGGCGAGCCCGGTCTCGAGCAGGCGTCGGGCGATCTCGGTGTAATGGCGTAGCGGCCAGCACTTGCAGCCCCAGCGCGCGGTGGGGGCGAGGCAGGCGTAGTCGTGATCGCCGATGCCGCGCCGCTCGCGCAAGCGGTCGAGCCAGGCGCGGTCCTCGTCGCCGACGTACAGCCGCATGTCCGCGACGGGCTCGTGGCCCTCGGCCTGCAGCAGCGCGAGCATGCGATCGACGGTGTGGCGCACCGCCGGGTCGATCGCGTGGCGGACGGTGTAGCCCAGCCAGGCCAGCTCGCGGGCGTCGGCGAACCCGACGCGTCGGGGGCTGCGCGTCAACCAGGTGAACAGGCCCGAGCGAAACAATCCCTGCAGGTCGACGACCACGTCGTAGCGGGCGCGGCGGAGGCGTCGGGCCAGGGCGAGGCCCTCGCGGGTGGCGGCGGGGCTTCGGCCGAAGCGTGCCAGCCGATCCCGCGCGAACGTCACCACGCCGTCGAGCATCGGGTGGTGGCGGACGCTGTCGGCGAAGGCCTCGGCGACGAGCCAGTCGATCCGCGCCTCGGGCATCGCGCGGCGGAGCGTCGCCAGCGCCGGGACGGTCCGGGCCACGTCGCCCAACGCCGACGGGCGGACCAGCAGCACCCGCGGGCCCGACCGCGACTCCCCCGCCCGCGTTGCGCTAAGTGCTGTCACCGCCGGTCAGTATAGATCACGACGCCCGCCCGTCTGCCGCTATCATGTTTCCGCCAACACGCCCGACCCGGGCCACCGGCCTCGAACCCCCCGACCGACGGACACGCCAACCCATGACCACGGCCCTGATCTCCGACATCCACGCCAACCTCGACGCCCTCCGCGTCGTCCTCGACGACATCGAGAAGCGCCACATCGACAAGATCATCTGCCTCGGCGACATCATCGGCTACGGGCCCAACCCCTGCGAGTGCCTCGACCTGGTCATGGAACGCTGCGAGTGGGCCCTGATGGGCAACCACGACTTCGCCGTCCTCTACGAGCCCACCAGCTTCAACACCAGCGCCGAGCAGGCCTGCTTCTGGACCCGACGACAGTTCGAGCAGGAGCCCGACGCCACCAGACGCCGCAAGCGATGGGAGTACCTGGGCAACCTGCTCATCCGCACGCGCTACGACGACGCCCTGTGCGTCCACGCCTCGCCACGCCGGCCCATCAACGAGTACATCTTCCCCGACGACGTCGTCACCGCCCCGACCAAGATGGATCAGGTCTTCAGCCTCATCGAGTGGCGCGCCTACTGCGGGCACACCCACGTCACCGGCGTGTTCACCGACGAGCCCGACTTCTACCCGCCCGAAGACCTCGGCGGGTCCTACAAGTTCGTCGACCACGAGAAGTGCATCATCAACCCCGGGTCCGTCGGTCAGCCCCGCGACCGCGACCCCCGCGCCTCCTACGCCATCCTCAACGACGACCGCGTCGAGTTCGTCCGCCTCGAGTACGACATCCAGGCCGTCATCGACAAGATCGAGCCGAACCCCGAGCTGAGCGACTTCCTCGGCCAGCGCCTGCTCGAAGGGCGGTAGCGCATCGACAAGAGCCGGATTCAACCGCGGAGCACGCAGAGCTCACAGAGAAGAAGTTGAGACAGATCACCGAGGTCTCTGTTGTTTTCTCTGTGCCCTCGGCGTTCTCTGTCGAGAGTTCTACTTTCTGGTCCTAAAAGCTGGCGACGGCCTGGGCCGCGTCGTCGTAGAGCCCGAAGACGTTGTCCAGCCGCGTCACCTTGAACAGGAACGCGACGTTGTCGCGGCAGTTGGCGAACGCGATCCGCCCGCGGCAGTGCTCGACGTCCTGGAGAAACTCCACCAGCACCCCCAGGCACGCCGACGCCAGGTAGTCCACCTCCGCCAGGTCGAACACGAAGTTCTGAGCCTTGTCGTAGCGCATGTGCTCGGCGCACGCGTCCACGATCGCCTGCATCTCCGTGTGCGAGAGCTCGGGTCGATCCACCGTGATGGTCACCGTCGGGCCTTGCTGGTCGATCTCGATGCCGCTGGGGAGCATGCGTGCCGCTCCTGTCGCCTCCGACTCGTACTTCACCCTGGGTTCGGTCATCTCCGGGTGTTATCGGCAACGCGGGCTGGTCGGACGCGGCGGTTGAGCAAGACCGGTGAGACTTTGCTCCGCCGGCCCTTGCCCAGCCGTTGCAGACCCTGCCACCGGGCGCCGCCGACACGCTCGGGCCGGTTCGGCGACGGCGACGGCCGGGCCGCGAACCGCCCACGCCACGACGCTGCGCTCGGCGCCCGCCCTGCCGCCGCCGCTTGCCGCTCAATACCGCACGTACCCGCACCCCGGCCGATGCGACGGCACCCACACCGACTTCCAGTACCCCGCACGGACCACCACGGTGTACGGGTTCCCGCAGGCGTCGTACCGCGTCACACAATACGGCGGGACCCACACCTTCTTGTAATATCCGCCGCACGAGCACGAGCCGTAACCCTTGGAGATGACAATCGAGCCGCCGTAGCTCGGCCGACGGTGATGCCCATACGACTTGCTGTGGTAGCTGGCGCCGATTCGGACGCTGACCGAAGGCGTGTGCTTGTGCACCGGCGCGGGCTTGTGGATCCCGACCGACCCGTGGGCGTGTCCGTGGCCGTGGTGGCCCGTCGCGTGCCGGACCACGTGCTTGTAGTGGTCCAGCTTGCGGTCGGTCTGGCGCAGGTCCTGGCGGGTTTCGTGCAGGGTGCGCCGGGTCTGGCGGAGCTCCCGGTTGGTCTTGGCCAGGACCTTCTTGGGGTTGCGGTAGGTGCCGGGCTTGCTCGCCGCGGTGGCGGGGCGTGCGGCCGGGGCGCGTTTTGCGTGATTCCGGCTGGCCGGGGCCGGTCGACCGACCTGCTTTCTCTGGACTCGGGCGCTCTGCACGGGCTTGCGTTCGACGTGCTTGCGTTGGATCTGTTGCCGATGCCCCTTGCCGCGGGCGTCGCCCGGCTTTGCCGACGCCGGCGTCGCCAGCGCCAGGCTGAGCACCAGCAGGCCGAGTGTCCATCGATGGCTCCCCGATCGTGGGCTCCTGGATCGTGCGTGCATCGTGCCTCTCCTTTCCGTCGTGGGGTGCGGGTGATCGGCCGCGGAAGCGAGGCCGGCACCGGCGACCGGCCCACGCGCCCGCCGCCACCCCTGCCGCCGATCCGCCCCCCTCCGATCGCCGAAGCCGCTCCCCCACCGCCCGTAAGTCCTTGTCGTTACCCGCTTAACAGCCGACTCACGGTGTTGGCGCCCGCCCGCCGCCAACCGGGAGGTCGCGCCGCCGCACCGCGCGATTTTTTCCTTGGCGCAACTGCTGCCATCACAGATCATTATGGAAACATCCCCGCCGGATCGGCCCGGCAATACACCCGCCGCCCGGCCGTTTGGCCCTTTCAGGTGGCGGACGTGCTCCGCCATCGCCCGACACGGAGATCAACCATGAAGCCCCGTTCCCGATCCCCCTGGCTCTGCTGGCTCGTGCTCGTCGCCCTCGGCCTGTTCCTCGTCGGCGAAGCCTGGGGCGAGTCCGGCTGCCACGGCGCCAAGGGCGCCAAGGGCGGTAACAACGGCGACAAGAAAGTCGCCGTCGACCGCTGAGCACGACGCCTCACCCGTCCCCACCGGCGGCTCTGACCGGAGGCCTGCTGTGAGTCCATCGCCCGACCGGCCCCTCGCGCCCGAACGAACCCACACGGATTCTTCCGCGCCTGCCCCGGCCGACCGCCGCCGTCCACGCCTCGACCGCGTGCTCTTCCTCCAGCACGACCAGCTCGAACGCGCCGCCTCCCGCCAAGCCCCCCGACCGCCCGACACCCACGCCGCCACACGCGGCCTCGTCACCACCGTCGAGCAGCAGCTCGACCCGCTGCGCGCCGGCGTCCGCGACGCCGCCGAGGCCGTCCTCCGCTGGCTCGCCTCCCTCCACGAGTCCGACGAGCCCACCGACCTGCACGCCGTCCTCGACCGATGCCTCCGGCCCGGGCCCGACCCGGCGCAGCTCAACTACGCCGCCCTCGCCCGCGAAGTCGAAGCCGCCACCGGCGTCTCGCTCACCCCCAAACGACTGCGCACCGCCATCCGTCACCTGCGCGCCGCCCACAGCCGCCAGACCCCGCCCACGCCCGCACGCGCCGCCGATGCGCTCGACCGGCTCGGCGACCGCGTCGCCGCCGCGCTCACCGACCCGCCGACCCGCGTCGCCACCGTCGCGCGCGACCGGGCCGACGACGCCACCGCGCTTTCGACGGGTTCGTCCACACGCGCACGCGGCCTGACGCTGGAGATCCTCGCCGCCGTCCGCGCCGCCGCCGGCCGGCTCATCGAGAACGACTTCGCCGAGGGCCTGCCCCGCACCATCGACCTCGCCGCCGTCGAACGCGACCTCGTCGAGCACTTGCGAACCGCGCGTCAAGCCATCGATCGGCCCGGTGCGCGGGCCGGCGCCCTGCAACGCCTCCAACGCAGCCTCGCCGAGTACGACGCCTCCGTCGCCGCCGACATGCGCCTCGTCCTCGACGGCGCCCGCGCCATCGACGCCCTGCTCGGCCCGCGGACGCTGCCGGGGACGCTCGGCCGGCTCAACGTCCTGGTCGCCGGCCGCGCCCTGCTCCCCTCCGCCGCCTACGTCCAACGCCTGCTCGCCCTGGCCGACCACGCCCTGACCCTCCACCACGACCCCGACACCCAGCGCCTGCTCAACGCCGCCCGACGCGGGCCCCGCGACGCACGCCTGCCCCGGCCGCGACGCGTCGCCTCCTACGCGCTCAACAACGCCGCCACCCACCTGCTCCAACGCCTCTTCACCGGCCAACTCGCCGCCGCCGACGGCTCGCTCGAGCTCGCCCACGCCTGCCTCCAGCGCATCCGACGCGACGACCCCGCCTTCCGCCTCCTGCCCGTCTCCGAGGCCATCTACCACACCGTCGACGCTCGACTGCACGACCAGTACGACGACGCCCACGCCTTCTTCCATCGCCTCGGGCCCGGCCGCGCCCTGCGCCTCCTGACCGACCTGGCCCGGTTCGACAACTGCCGCCCGCTCGTCGCCGCCGTCCACCACGCCGCGCTCGACGCCCTGCCCTCGCTCCGCCAACGCCTCATCCGGCTCTGACGCCCGCCCGGGCCGGGCCGGCTCGAGACACCGACGACGCAACACGCGCCACACAGACGCGAGGGGCACACAGTGTCCTGCCGTAGATTCGACGCGGATGGCATCACCCACATCCGTACCACCTACGTCCCATGAAAAAGCCGGATCAGACCCGGAGGTGGCGTGCGCACGAACGGTCACAGGCGGGTGCGCCTTCGACGCACCGGTAGAGGCCGCAGGTCAAGACGGTTTTTCATCAATGGGTCGCCGGCGCGCGCACGTGACCGCCGGTTCGGTCAAAGGTAGAAAGACGGAGTCAACAGGGCAGGGGACAGCAGATGGATGTTGAAGATGACCGCTCGACCGCCCGACCACTGGCCGCCTGGCGCGCACTGGTCACGTTTGACCGAGCGCGCCCGAAAACCGGACCAGTTTCCCGACCAGTTCGAGACCAGTTTGCAGACCAGCGGGCACGGGAGGGCGAGGTGCCCGGTTCAAGGTTGCGCGTCGTCGCCGTGGGCGCTGATGTAGCGGAGGATGGCGACGGCGGCGGTGGCGGCGGTCTCGATGCGCAGGACGTGCGGGCCCAGGTTCCAGGGCAGGTACCCGGCGCCGGCGGCGGCGTCGAGCTCGGCGTCCGTCCAGCCGCCCTCGGGCCCGACCAGCACGATCACCGTCTGGGCGTGCTGAAGCCGGTGGGTCAGGTCGCCGTGCGGGCCCTCGCGGCGGGCGCCGGGGACGGCGATGAGCTTGACGTCGGCCTTCTCGGGGAAGACGTCGACCAGCTCGGCGGGCTCGGTCAGCTCCATGGCGTAGGCGCGGCGGGACTGCTTGCAGGCCTCGAGCGAGTGCTTGAGGAAGCGTTCGAGCTTGTGCTCGCGAGGCTCGACGACGCTGCGTTCGGTCAGCAGGGGAACGAAGCGGTCGGCGCCGAGCTGGCAGAGCTGGTCGACCATGTCGTCGGCGCGGGACCCCTTGGGGACGGGGGCGGCGAGGGTGACGTGGGGCCGGGCGGGCTCGTCGTGATGGACCTCGAGGACGTGGGCGACGGCGCAGCCGCTGTCGAACTGCTCGATGCGGGCGCGGGCGCGGCCGCCGCGGGCGTCGAAGAGCTCGACGAGGTCGCCGACCGATAACCGAAGGACCTTGCGCAGGTGTCGGGTCTCCTCGGGGCCGATGGCGCAGCGGTGGTCGGAGACGCGGGGATGCGGCAGATCGGGGACGTAGAATCGCGGCAGACGGGGGTGGGTGGAGGTGGCGGACGAGCTCATGGGACGTGCCTCGCGGCGTGGGGGCCGGCCGGTCGCCGGGGAACGCTGGAGTTGGCCGCGGCCGCGGTCGATAACAACGATCGTGCCGACGCGGGCGGCCCCAACGGTGAAAGATACGATCCGTGGCGGAAAAGCCAAGCCAGCCAGAGACGCTCGACCCGGCCGCCGACGCCGATGGCGCCGATGGTGCGGGCGGGGAGGACCTGGGGTCTCAGCTCGACGCGCTGCTGGCGCGGCTCGATCGTGAGCAGCCGGGGGTGGCGACGTGGCAGGACCCTGCCGAGGCGAAGGAGACGGACGAGACGGAGGCGGGGGATACGCAGGCGGCGGATACGCAGGCGGAAGCCGGGGGCGGGGGCGCGGCCCCGCCGGGCGACGAGGCCGAGGCGACGGCGGAGGCGGCCGCCGCGTCCACCGACGAGCCGGGGTCGGCATCCACGGGTTCAACAGCGGATCAAGGTCAATCCGGGGACGATCCGCTCCAGCCGGTGACGGACGCGGAGGTGGACCGTCAACTCGATCAGGCCGTGAGTCAGGCCGAGGCGCTCGCCGCCGAGCTGGAATCGTCTGCGAATGAAACCGGTGATCGCGCGGCGGACGCCGGCGCGGAGACGCCGGGGCAAGCGAAGGCGACAGCGGACGCGCAACCGGACGCCGTAGCCGCGGCGGCCGAACCGACCGCGCCAAGCGCCACCGGGGCGGAGGCGGTGGACACGGAGGCGCTGGGGGCGCAGCTCGACGCGTTGCTTCAGGGCTCCAGCGGGGGGGGCGAGCCGGCCATGCAGGCGTCGTCGCAGAGTCAGACGTCTTCGGGTGAGGACGCGGCGAACGCGTCGCCGCGTGACGCCGCGCCGGCGGACGCCGGTGAGGCGGCGGCAGCGCGGGAAGGTCCGACGCCGCCCGCGTCGGCTGTCGAGGCGACGGCCGCCGAGGCCGCGTCGAGCGACTCGGCGTCGACGATGGAATCCACCGATCCGGCAGACCCGACCGAGGCGCTGGGGGCGCAGCTCGACACGTTGCTCCAGAGCATGTCGGCGGACGGGACACCCGCTGCGGAGGCGGCCGAGGCGACGGCGGGGCCGACTACGGTCGATACCAGTGACTCGGACGACGCCCCCGGCGCGGCGGCCGCGGAAGGCGACGCCGCAAGCGACGAAGCGGCCGACGAGGAATCGATCGACCGGCTCGACGCGACCCTCGCCGCCGAGGCGGACCAGGCCGTCGCCGATACCTTCGATGCCGCCCCGGCCGCTCAGCCGACGCCCGCGCCGTCGCCGCCCGCCCAGGCGCCGCCGTCACCGGGCCCGGACAACCGCTTCGACGACCACACGGGCGAGGGCGCCGACGCCGACGCGGCCGCGACCACCAACGCACCGGACGGCTACAGCGCCACCGCCGACGACGTCGCCGCCGAGCTTGACCGCGACGCCGCGACCCCCGCCACCGCCACCGCTTCGCATGG
>CAYSIX010000102.1:0-13517 GCA_964431205.1 uncultured Phycisphaeraceae bacterium | reverse complement strand
GCGCCGCCCCGACTCGGCATCGTCCCCCAGCCCACCGGGCTCTGGCCACACCTCTCCGCCGCGATGCACCTCGACCTCGTCCTCCGCTCACGTCGCCTCCCCCGTGCCCAGCGGCGCCGGCGGACCCTCGCCGTCCTCGAATCGCTCGGCCTGGCCGAACTCGCTCACCGCCGACCCGCGCAGCTCTCGGCCGGCCAGCGACAACGGCTCGCCCTCGCCCGCGCCATCGTCGCCGACCCCGACTGGCTCCTGCTCGACGAGCCGCTCGCCCACCTCGACGGGCCCGCCCGCGAGCACCTGCTGCACACCCTCGCCGACGTCGTCCGCCACACCCGCGCCGGTGTCCTGATCGCCACTCACAACGCCGCCGAGGCGCTCCAGCTCGCCGATCGACTCTCCGTCCTGATCGACGGCCGAATCCATCAGACCGCCGACGCGCCCACCGTCTTCCACCGCCCCGCGTCCCTCCCCGTCGCCCGCCTGCTCGGCCCGGCGTTCGCCCTGCCCCGTCACGTCGCCGACCGACTGCTCGAACCGCCGCCCGCCGCGTCGGGCCCCACCCCGCCCCCCACGCCGACGGCCACGGCCACAGACGCCGTGATCCTGCGGCCCCACCGCGTCCGCTTCGAACCCGACCACGCCGGGCCATGGACGGTGCGCACGTCCCGGTTCCTCGGGCCCCACCACGAGCTGACGCTCCGTGCCGACGAACACGTCGCCCTGGCCGACCACCCTGTCGCCCCCGAACCCGGCACCCCCGGCCGCCTCTGCCTTGTACAGGACGGTTGAACGCGGCGACGCCCCGGCGCGATGACGGATCGATGCCTGGAACGATCCCGACGCATCCGTGCCGCGCCGCCTCGACGGACGCCGGCCTGCTCATGAGCGGCACGCGCGCCCGCGCGACCCCGTGCCGGTCACCCCATCGCCTCGCGCATCTCGGTCATCAGCTTCGTCTTCAGGTCGTGCAGACCGCGTTCCAGGCCCGCCGGGTATTCGTGTGGGTTCAGCAGTCGCTTGACGCCGGGGTGCAGCGAGTCGAGCTGCCGCTGCGCGTGGTCGCGGACGTCGTCGAGCGAGGGCACGTCGTACACGATCCGCCCCTGCCGCGTGATCGGGACCAGCACGTCGTGCGAGGGTGTGCCGGCGTCGATGACCTTGCGACGCGTCGGGTCGGTCGGGTCGACGATCGCCGCCGGCTCGTCGTAGCCGGTCGGCTCGTCGTAGATCATGTCGGCGATGAAGCGGTCGTCATGGGTGAACCGGCGGACCTGGAGGACGCCGGGCGTGGAGGTCTTGACCGCGCGTTCGGAGAGCTTGACGCGCCGCTGCCACTCGCCGTTCGGCGTACGCACCGCGGCGAGCTTGTACACGCCGCCGAGCGCCGGGTCGTCGTACGCCGTGGCCAGCTTCGTGCCCACGCCCCAGATGTCGATCTTCGCCCCCTGCTCGTTGAGGCTCTGGATCAGGTGCTCGTCCAGGTCGCTGCTGGCCACGATCTTCGCGTCCTCGAAGCCCGCGTCGTCCAGCAGCCGCCGCGATTCGATGCTCAGGTACGCCAGGTCCCCCGAGTCCAGCCGCACACCGACCATCTCGTGACCGCGCTGCCTCAGCGATCGGCCGACCTCGATCGCACGCTTGACGCCCTCGAGCGTGTCGTACGTGTCCACCAGGAACACGCAGTTGTTCGGCATCGCCTCGGCGTAGTCGCGGAACGCCTCGAGCTCGTCGTCGTACGACATCACCCAACTGTGCGCGTGCGTGCCCTTGATCGGGATGCCGAAGACCTTGCCCGCCAGCACGTTCGACGTGCCGGCGCAGCCGCCGACGTACGCCGCCCGCCCCGCCGACAGCCCGCCGTCGATCCCCTGCGCCCGGCGCAACCCGAACTCCAGCACCGGCGCGCCACGCGCCGCCTGACACACCCGCGCCGCCTTGGTCGCCACCAGCGTCTGGAAGTTCACCAGGTTCAGCAGCGGCGTCTCGAGCAACTGCGCCTGCGGCAGCGGGCCCTTGACCCGCACCAGCGGCTCGTGCGGGAACGCCACCGTGCCCTCCGGCATCGCGTCCACGTCGCACGTGAAACGCATCGAGCCGAGGTAATCCAGAAACGCACGCTCGAACAGCGGCTCGTCGTCGTTGCCCGTCAGGCCCCCGAGGTACTCCAGGTCGTCCTCGGTGAACCGCACGTGCTCGAGGAACGAGACGACGTACGCCAGCCCCGCGGCGACGGTGTACCCGCCGTTGAAGGGCGGATCGCGAAAGAACAGGTGGAACACCGCCTCGTGATCGGTGCGGCCGAGCTTCCAGTACCCGTACGCCATGGTGAGCTGGTACAGGTCGGTCAGCAGGGCCAGGCTGTGACGGTATATATCGTTGGTGACGGCCATGATCGCGCGTTCCTCGAAGGGGTTGGCTTCAAGGCAGCATAGGGGCGTGGCGCGGGGCCGCAACGTGACGCGAACCGGTCAATCGGCAAACCGGCCGCCTCCGCGACCGGCGAGAGTTCGAGGTGTGTGGCACGGGCGCGCGACGCGCGGTGGAAGCCCGGCGATGGCCGGGAGCCCGAGCGACCGGCCTTCGCCGGGGTACGGCCACACGACATACGGATCAAAGCAAGTGCGGGGGTAGTGCCTACCACCCACGAGCGACAATGTGACCACGGCTTACGCCGCTTCGCGTGAGGGCGTGTCGGCTTGGGGCGAGGCAGACTGAGGAGAGTCGCCGTCGGGGTGGCGGGTCGGGCGTGCGGCGCGGCCGGCGACGCGGCAGGCCATCTCGTGGATCGACTCGGCCAGCGACCCGCCGTCGCGCACGGTGGGCGTGGCGAGAGACTGGGCCGCGTCGTCCGCGCTCGTGGCGGCTTCGTCGGAGCCGGCCTCGACGCGGCGCGCCGCCGGCGCCACGGGCTCGTACAGCCGGCCGCGCACGTCGCTGAGCGTCTGCTCGGCCTGCTGACGCAGGCGCGTCAGCTGCTCGCCGATCCGGGTTTCGACGGCCTTGACCGTCGCCGTCGCCCGCGGCTCCAGGCCCTCGAGCCGACGCGTGATCTGCGTCTCGGTCACCTCCAGCATCGAACGGGCGTTGTCGTGCAACTGCTCGATCCGCTCGCGCAGGTACTGCTCGGCGGCGGCGACGGCCGCCTCCGCGTCGGGCTCCAGGTCCGACAGCCGCCCGGCGAACCGCTTCTCCAGCGCGGCGACGACCCGCTCGGTCGTCTCCTGCACCGCCTCGATGCGCGCGGCGAACTGTCGCCTCGCCTGCTCGGCCACGTCGTCGATCGTCGCGGTCAACTGCTCCTGCAGCGCCGCGCGGCGGCGCTCGAAGTCCTCGGCCGCGCTCTTGGCCGTCAGCTCCAGCTCCGCGCGATAGCCGGCCAGCGATTCTTCCAGCCGCGTGCGGAACGGCTCGGCGATCGCGTCGGCGCGGCTCATCATCTGCACCGCCTGCTCCCGCAGCGACGCCCGCGTCTGCTCCGTGAGCCGATCGATCTGCGCCTCGGCCTCCTGACGCAGCGTGCCCAGCGTCTCGTCCAGGCGGTGCTGCACGTCCCGGCGAAGCCGATCGGCGGCCTCGGTCACCGCCGCGTCCGCCTCGGCGCGACGCTGATCGATCAGACGCGTCAGGTGCTCGCCCAACTGCACGGCCTGGTGCTGCAGCGCCTCGCTTCGCTGCTGCAGCGCCTGTTCGCCCGCGTCGGCCGCCTCGGCCAGACGCTGCTGCGCCTCGCGCAGCCGACCCGACTGCTCGTCGACGGCTTCGGCCAGACGCGCTTCCTGCTCCTGCCGGCATCGCGCGGCAAACCCGTCCCAGGCCTGCTCGAGCTTGCCGTGCAGCCGCCGCTCGGCCTCGGCGAAGCGCTCGTCGAGCTCGGCGCCCAGGGCGCGGTGCCGCTCGGCCAGCCGCTGTACCTGCTCGGCGGCACGGTCGTCGGCCTGCTCGTTCAGACGCTGGTCGAACCGCTCGGCGAGCGAGTCCGCCCGGCCGGCCGCCTCGGCGAGGACCTCGTCGACCTTCTGACGGATCGGCGCGACCACCTGATCCGCCTCGACGTCGATCGCCTCCAGCTTCTCGCGCAGCGACTGGCGGGCGTCCTCGATCCGCCGGTCGATCGTCCCGGCCAGCTCCGCGAACGTGTCCTGAAGCTGCTGGACCAGCGGCGGCAGGGCCTGCTCGGCCTCGTCGCGGGCGCGGCGGGCGGCGGCGTGGACCTGCTGGTCCACGGCGTGGGCGCTGCGCTCGACCTGCTGACGCAGGCCCAGCACGCGGTCGTTCATCTCGCGCTCGGCGTCGGCGAGCTGCTGCGACTGCGCGGTCAGGCGGCCGGCGAGCTGATCGATCTTCTGACGGGCGGCGTCCACGGCGGTGTCGGCCGAGATCTCGATCTGCTGTCGCGCGGCGGCGACCTGCTCGTCGAAGCGGCGGGCGGCCTCGACCTGCTTGCCGAAGCGTTCGGTGAGCACGCCGATGGCCGATTCGAGGTCGCGGAGCTGGCCGAGCCGGCGGTCGATGCGTTTCTCGACCTCGTCGAGGCGCGCGAATCGCTTGCTCAGCGCCTGGTCGAGGGCCTGGACCTTGTCGGTGAGCTTGGCGATCTTCTCGGTGTGTGCCGGGGTGGTGACTGTGCCGAGGCGGTTCTCGCACTCCTTGACCAGCCGCAGCAGGCGGAAGCGTTCGTCGCGGGCGCGTTCGAGCGTGGTGAACAGCTCGGCGGCGGCGCCCTGGACGGCGCCCTGGGCGGCGGCGGGGTCGTGCGCGTTGACGGGCGGGTAGAAGGTGGCGTGATCCACGGTCTTGCTCCGGTCTGGCGTGCGAGTGGCGTGCGCGGCACGGCGCCGACGGATGTGGGTGTAGATCGGTCGCGCGCGGTTGAACGGGGCAGCGACGCGCGTGGCGGGGATTATCGGAAGGGCGCGGGCGCCGGGGGCGCGGGCGTGATCCGTGTGAACGCCGGTCGCTGCGATGCCCGCCATCACCGGGCGTCCGGGATACTGGAAGCTCGGGATCCGCGACTCGAAACCCGGGACTCGCCCTCGCTTGGCCCCCGCGCGGGGCGGACGTACACTCTCGGCGGACGCGCGGTGGGGTGCCCGAGTGGCTGAAGGGACCGGTTTTGAAAACCGGCAGCGGGCCTAGCTCGCTCGTGGGTTCGAATCCCACCCCCACCGCTTTTTCCGCCCGCGGGTTTACCCAGCTTGACAGTTCTCGGACGTGCCGGATCGCGGCGTGTGTAAAAAGCCGGTCAGCCCGGCGGCGCGGTCTTGCGTCATCGTGCCGTCTGATCTATAAAATCCGCACGTGGTCGGGTTCAGTTCCACACGGGCGGACAAGCAGGAGTGACATGATGATGAACCAGTTGATCGCGCGGATGCGTGGTTCGGCGGCGTTGCGCACGGGTCGTTGTCTGGCGGCGGCCGGGACGCGGGTGGACGCGAGGCGGGTGGAGGCGGATCGGCCGCGGTTCGAGGCGCTGGAGCCGCGGCTGCTGCTCTCGTCCACGCTGCTGGCCGACGCCGGTCCGGATCAAACCGTGGATGAGGGCGACACCGTGCAGTTCGCCGGCTCGTTCACGGACACGGGCGGCGGCGGGACGCCGGGCACGTTCGACATCACGCAGGTGACCGACAACACGACGGCCGACGGCGGAACCAACCTGCAGGACCAGGACAACGGACGGGCCGTCTGGGTCGGCGGGAACAACGAGCTGTTCTTCTTCGACGGCACGTTCACCGCCGGCGACCCGAACATCATCACGCTGGGCACGGCGGGCACGACCAAGGCCGAGCCGAAGATCTCCGGCGATCACATCGCCTGGTTCGACAGCTCGAGCGGCGGGCTCGAGCTGTACACGATCAGCACGGGCACGCAGGTGACCGTGAGCGGGTCGGTGGGCACGAAGTCGAACCTGAACCTGGACGGCGGGACGCTCGTGTGGCAGCAGGGCAACCGGGCGGTCATGGCCGACGCCACCGCCGCGACGCCCACCGCCGCCGAGGTCGATCCCGCGTTCGTGGGCAACATGACCGACGTGCGGTTCGACGGCCGGGACGTCGCCTGGCGCGGCGGCGGCAACGGTGGGTTCCTCGACGTGTACCTGCACAACCTCGACAACGGCGTGACCGCCAACGCCTCCAACACGCCGTTCACCGACCTGGCCCCCTCGCTCGACGACGGCGGGCTCGCCTGGATCGCCACCGACACCTCCAGCAACCGCGACGTGTTTTACGTCGACGCCCGGGACTTCGGCGTCACCGGCACCCTGCCCGCGCCCGTCCAGCTCGACAGCGTCGCCGGCGCCGCCGACGGGTTCGACACCGCCGGCACCGTCTCGGGCGCCAACGTCGCCTGGCTCAACGCCGACACCACCAGCGACCGCCAGATCTACCACTTCAACGTCGACACCGGCCTGCTGACCAACGTCACCAGCGACCTGACGCCGGTGGACGACACCGCCACGCCCATCGCCCTGCCCTCGAACCCGGGCACGCTGGCCCTGTCGGGCGCTTCGCTCGTCGCCGCCAACACCTCGGCGTCCTCCAGCGACGTGTTCGTCTACGACCTGGACAGCATCGACAACACGCTGAACCAGATCACCGCCACGCCGCTGACCGACACGCCCGACAGCGACGTCGGCCCGCAGATCGAGGGCAACACCATCCTCTGGCGCAGCCGCGCCAACCAGTTCGACGACTTCGAGATCTTCCTGGCCGTCGGCGCCGCCAACGTCACCTACTCGTTCGACTGGGACTTCGGCGACGGCACCGTCGTCACCGACACCACGCTCGACCCGACGCACGTGTACAGCGACGACGGCACGTTCACCGCGACGCTGACGGTCACGGCCAGCGACGGCCGCGTCGCCACCGACGACGTGCTGATCACCGTCAACAACGTCGCCCCCACCGCCGGGCCGCTGGTGCTCGACAGCTCCGTCATCGACGAGAACGGCACCGTCAACCTCTCGGGCAGCTTCACCGACCCGGGCGCCGACGACACCCACACCGTCGTGATCGACTGGGGCGACGGCACGACCTCCAACGCCGTCGTCGATCAACTGGCCGGCACGTTCACCGCCAGCCACCAGTACCTCGACGACACGCCCTCGGGCACGGCCTCGGACGACTTGCCCATCACCGTGACCGTCACCGACGACGACCTCGACGCCGACACGGCCACGACGACCGTCACGGTCAACAACGTCGCGCCGACCGTCGCCTCGCTCACCGGCCCGACCCAGGCCGTGCGCGGCCAGACGCTGTCGTACAACGCCTCGTTCAGCGACGCCGGCACGCTCGACACCCACACCACCGAGTGGCTCGTGCTCGACAGCTCCAGCGCCACGGTCGCGACGGGCACGGGCCTGAGCTTCGACTTCACGCCCACGACGCTCGACACCTTCACCGTCCAGTTCACCGTGACCGACGACGACACGGGCGCCGCCAGCCAGAGCCTCTCGCTGGCGACGAGCGCGGTCCTGGTCGACGCCGACCCGGCGAACCCGGGCCAGACCGCGGTGTTCGTCGGCGGCAGCCAGACCAACAGCAACACGATCAAGGTCAAGGGCGGCTCGACCGCCGGCACGATCAAGGTCGTGCTCCGCGACAACGTCACCGGCGCCCAGCAGGCGTTTGACAACCTCGTGGCCGACCGCGTCGTCGCCTACGGCGGCGACAGCAACGACTTCATCAAGGCCTTCAACAGCCTCGGCACGACCCCGGTCGAGTTCTTCGGCGGCGGCGCCACCGACTGGCTCCGCGGCGGCCAGGGCGACGACATCCTCAACGGCGGCGCGGGGTGGGACCTGATCGCCGGGCGTGACGGCCGCGACTTCCTCCTCGGCGGCACCGGCACCGACCTGGTCGTCGGTCATCAGGAGGACGACATCCTCGTCGGCGGCGTCTACGAGAACGACACCGACCGCAACGCCCTGGCCGCCATCATGGCCGAGTGGACGCGCACCGACCTGGGCTACAACGACCGCGTCAGCAACCTACAGAACGGCGGCGGGCTCAACGGCTCCTTCCTGCTCAACGGCTCGACCGTCTTCGACGACGACGAGATCGACCTGCTCTTCGGGCTTCAGGGCCAGGACTACTTCCTCGCCGGCAGCTCCGACTTCACCGACAAGAAGCGAAACGAGGAGCTGACCCTCTCCGAGCAGGACTACGTCGACCTCGAGGACGACGAGGCGGACAACGCCTGATCCGGCCGCCGTCCTTCGACACGGCACGCACCACCCCCGCCCGCCCCCGGCCCCGCGCCGGGGGCTTTTTCGTTCACGCGGATCCGTGCCCAAGCCGAAGCGCCGCGGCGCCGCCGCCAAGCCTCCGGTCGATCGACCACCCGACCCGGGGATCCGCTGCGCTTGGCCCCGGCCGCAGACCCCGCCCCCACCGCCGCGAAGCCCCGGACCGCCCCAAAGCACCCCGACCGACCGTATGTCATCAAAGACCGCGCCCCCGAGCTTGATGCAAGACCACGGCTCCTGCGAATAGAATGATCTGTTCGTCGCACGACCTGTCCCGCCCTGGCGCACACCTGACGAGAGCTCTTATGAACCATCTGATCGGATCCCGTGCAAGGCTCGGTTGGTCCGTGGTCGCGGTGTTCCTGCTGGCGACCGTCGGCGGTCACGCACTCGGGCAGGCATCGAGCTGGCGGGACGCGAACCGCCAGGACGCCGATTGGTACGCGACGCCCGACGCCGTCCGCACCGCCGAGAACGTGCTGCTCGGCCAGCGTGACAACGGCGGATGGCACAAGAACTTCGACTACACGCGCAGGCTCTCGAAAGCCGAGCAGAAGCGCGTCGCCGCCGACCGTGACAAGCCGTCGACCATCGACAACGGCGGCACGACGATGGAGATGATCTTTCTCGCGCGCGTCTTCGACGCCACGAACGATGCCAGGTACCGCGACGCGTTTCTCAGGGGGCTCGATTACCTGATCGAAATGCAGTACGACCACGGCGGCTGGCCTCAGGTTTATCCGTTGACCGGCGGGTATTCCGACGCCATCACCTACAACGACGACGCGATGGTTCGCGTGCTGAACCTGCTGCACGACATCGCGAGGCGGGAGCCGATGTATCGGTTCGTCGATCAGACCCGCCGTGAGCAGGCGCGGGCGGCGGTCGAGAAAGGCGTCCGGTGCATCCTGGACACACAGATCATCGTCGACGGCCGGCGGACGGCGTGGTGCGCCCAGCACGACGAAGTGACGCTCGAGCCGACACAAGCGCGCGTGTACGAGCACCCGTCGATCAGCGGCATGGAGACCGTCCCGATCATCCGCTTTCTCATGAGCCTGGACGACCCCGGCCCGCGGGTGATCGAGGCCGTGCAGGCCGCCGTGCGCTGGCTCGATCAAGTCAAGATCACCGGCAAGCGGATGATCGAGACGCAGACGAACGGGCAGCGCGACCGCGTCCTGGTGGACGACCCGGACGCGCCGGCGATGTGGGCCCGGTTCTACGAGGTCGGTACGAATCGCCCGATCTTTTCCGGCCGTGACGGGGTGATCAGGTACTCGATGGCCGAGATCGAGCAGGAACGCCGCCGCGGCTACCGCTGGTTCACGGGGCGGGCCAACGCGCTGTTGGAGAAAGAATACCCGCAATGGCAGCACAGGCACGCACCCGACGACAACGCCCCGGCGGCAAGGTAGGCGGGGGGACGGGACACCACCGTCGTCATCGTCGTGCGATGATGAACCCGTGCTGGATCACGGGCACCCGCCCCAGCTTGGCGTCGTTGGTCGCCCCGGCGAACAGCCCGCCGACGATCACCTCGTCCCCCGCCGCCGCGTCCACGATCCGCATGTTGGTCACCAGCACCACGTCGCCCTTGGACAGCAGATCGACGGCCTGAAAGCCCGACTCGTCCACCTGGATCGGCAGCTTCGACGCCAGCACGCCCGCGGTCACGACCGGCTCGCCCGGCCTCGTGTCCGGGTTCGTCAGCAATCCCCGCGCCCGCTCGTGCAGCACCTTGCGCAGGTGCTTGAACTTGTCCTCCGGCAGCTCCGACAGCGCGCCGCGGATCAGCCGACGGCACTCGTCGTAGTGCTCGTGCCGCGGGTCCACGTACGCCAGCTCCCGCGCGATGTTCAACACGAAGGCGAACAGCGGCTCGTCCAGCTCCATCCCCGGCCCGTGGCACCGCGGGCACTCGCGCTCCTCGGTCTTGAACACCGGTCGGCGGTACTGCGCGATGCCGACCGTCCCCACCCGCTTCCGCTCGGTGATCTTGCCCTCGCCCGAGCAGACGGGGCAGACCCAGCTCGTCTCGAAGATCCGCGCCGCCCGCGACGCGTCGGTCACCCCCCGGTTGGCCAGCACCTCGATCTTGGGCATCGCCGTCTCACGACGCCGAACCGCGCCGAACTGCGCCTGGGCGCCGGCGAAGGTCAGCGGCGCGCGGCGACGCCGCGACAGCAGGTCCGACGCGTGCTCGACGCTCAGCGCGTAGCCCGACTCGACCTCCTCCACCCACACCCACGCGTTGATCGCCACCACCTCGGCCCGCGCGTTGAGCAGCGGACCGCCCGCCAGCGCCCGCGTCGCCGGCGTGTCCGTCTCCACCCACCTCGAGGACCGGTCCAGCGGCAGCGTCTGCTGCAACGCCTGCGGCAGCTCGTCGAAGCGGCGAACGCCCCGGATCGTCAGCTTCGTCACCGTCGGCGTGCCCGTGCTCGGGTAGCCGTACGCCCACGCCGTCTCGCCCTCTCGCGCCCGCTCACTCGAAAGCGGCAACGCCGACGCCTCTCCCCACGCACCCCCCGGCTCACGCGTCGTCAGCAACGCCAGGTCCAGGTCCGGCGCCGCGTCCCACAGCTCCACCCGCACCGCCGACCCGTCCGAACCCGTCACCGTCGCCTCGTGCGCCCCGGCCACCACGCGATAGCTCGTCAGCACCAGGCCCGGTCCCACGATGAATCCCGTGCTTTGGTCCAGCACGCTCCCGGTCGGGTCCAACGCCGTCACCCGCACCACCGAGGACTTGGCCGCCTCCAGCACCGTCGCCGAATCCCGCGCCCTCGACTCACCCGACGCCTCGCCCCCCTCGCTCGCCGTGCCCGCATCGCCCGGCCCGTCCGACTGCCCCTGCTTCTCCAACGCGGGCTCGGGCGCCGTGGCCACCGCCGCCCCTCGATCAAAGCGCACGTTGGCGTACGTCGCCTTGCCCAGCGCGATCGTGATCGCCTCGTCCTCTTCACGCAGGCACAATCGGATCCACTTGCCCTGCGGCTCGATCAGCTCCTCGTCGTTCAGCCGCAGCGTCGGGCTCGGCTCACGCGCATCCAGCACCAGCTCGTGTGCGTCACCCTCCGGCAGCTTCAGCGTCAGCTCCGTCTCCCCGCTGCCCAGCTTCACCGACGCCGCGTCGCTGCGCAGCACCAGCGTCGTTCGATTCCCCCGGATCGCCGGCCGCGCCATCACCAGCGTCGCCTCGCCGTCGCCCTCCCCGAGGTAGATCGCCTCGTCCCCGCTCATCGAGACGTGCCACGTCCGGTTGCGCGGGTCATCCGCAAGCAGGCCCGCCGGCTCCGCCGCCGCCGACCGCGTCGTGATCGGCCCCGCCGCCAGCACGGCCACGCAGAACACCGCGAACGTGATCCGACAGGCGGCTCGGTTGGCTATCGTGAGGGCAGACATATCGACCTCCTTGAACAGAACAGGATTGTAGGCCGCCGGCTCCGTTTCCCATCCCACGAATCGAATCGGTCGAATCGAACCGGCTTGCCGAACTACCTTCGGCGATCGCGCCGTGGCGACCGGCATTTGCACTTCGAACAGGCGCCTCGGCCTCGCCGCCCCCGGTTCGGCCCCCGCGCGAGGGGCACGCCCGTGTGAAGCTGGGTAAGCGGCCCCAAGGAAGCGTTGCGGTCGTCTGTGAGGATGGCGGGCGCTCGGCTGGGCGTCTTCCCGGCCGCCTGGCGGGGGGGGTTCGGCCCCCGGACCGACGGCGGTGGCGCGAAAATCATGCGAAAGCGCGCCGATCGCCGCCGGGACCCGCCGGATGCTTTCAACCTCAAATCAGACCGCACGTTACATGCAGAGCCGACGGTGTGCGACGGCGTCGAGCCCGCGGACTCGCCCCGGGCGATTTCATCATAAATCGTTGTTTTGAAAGTTTTTATGGTGATATACCCGACAAAGACAACCTTCGTTGACAGGCGGGGAATCCTGCCGATAGGATAGCTGCGTCGGGAGTTGATCCCGCCCCAACATTTGAGCCGTGGCGCGCCTCCGCACACAGGATCGGAGCCCTGTGGCGGAGGTTTTTTTTCGGCCCAGGCGTACGCCGACCCCGCGCCCCGTCTCGTGCCGCCACCCGCTCTCCCCCGTCGTACCCGACGGCAAACGACACGCCCCGCACAGCAAACGACAGGTTTTCCACATCCGCCGCGCCCGCCTCTTGCACCCTCGCGGCCTTGGCCCCCACCACGCTCGGCCTTACCGAACAAAAATAGAATAAAACGCCTTGACTCCCGCACCCGTTAGGGTTATGATCGGATGATCACCCAAGCACGGAGGCCCCTCATGCTCAGCCTGCCCCTGATTCAGCGACACCTCGACGCCCGCCACGACGCCCAGCTCATCCACGCCCTGGCCGCCAACGGCCAGGTCCTGCCCCTGCCCCTTCGCGCCCGGCTCAGCCACCCCGCGCCGGCGACCGGCCTGGGCCTGCGCCGCGCCGCCGAGCTGACCTACGGCCCCTGCCCCCTGCTCGCCCACGCCGCCGGCCACCTCATCGACGCCCAACGACCCGACGGCGCCTTCGACGGCTCCTGCGACCGTGACCCCCTGGCCACCGCCTGCGCCGCCGCCGGCCTCGCCGCCGCCCGTGACCTGGTCGGCCCCGACCTGCGGCCCCGCGTCGCCGACGCCCACCATCACGCCGCCCTCGCGCTGGCCTCCATGCAACGCCCCGGCTCGCCCCCGCTGTTCCCCTGCCCAGACGACCGGCAGATCGAAGACCGCGCCCTGGTCGCCGCCTTCATCCTCCACCTGCTCGCCGACGACCCCGACTTCCGTCAGACCGCCCGCGTCGGCGAACTGATCACCTGGCTCGACGAGCACGCCCACCGTCTCGGCGGCCCGACCGCCGCCCTGCTGCGCCTCGTCCACGCCGGCCAACAGCCCGGTCGCCACGCCCCCGCCCTCGCCGCCTGAAACGCGGGATGAAGTCCCTTCCCCCGGTCAACGCACGGAACCGCAGAACGTCGCAGATGACGTCGATGCAAACGCCGCGTTCTGGCTCGCTCGTCTACTCGAACCCCACCTGCTTTCCTCCGTCTCCCGCGTGCAGCCCGGGTCCCCCGTGGGATTTTCAGCTTCGCGGCCTTCGCCCTCTTCGTCCCTTCGCGATACGGGTCTTCCCCAGGGGGTGACGTCACCCTGACACGGGGGTGACAGAGGGGTGACACACCTTAAACCCTTTGTGCATTGACACTTGTGCATTCTGCATTGATCGAGGGGGGGTGGGGGGTGACATTGGTGAGGAGGCAGGAGG
>CAYSIX010000101.1:0-13518 GCA_964431205.1 uncultured Phycisphaeraceae bacterium | reverse complement strand
CCAGCACGCTGCCCACGCCCAGAAGGCACTGATCGCCCAGCTCCGCCGACGCGGTCTCGATCGCCTCCAGCGCGCCGGGCGTGGTCATCGTGATCTCCGCCACCTCGACTCCGCCCGCCCTCAGCGCACGGCAGGTCTCGATCAACCCCTCCGAGGAGGCGGCGCGGATGATCGCCACCAGACCCGCCCGCTCGATCCGTTGTGCGATCTGTGCCCGATCCTCGGCCATTGGCGTGTCCTGCGGCTGAGTCGCGTGAGGCGGGAAACTCGCGTCTGCCTCAGCGGCCAAGGCGAGAATAGCAAAAAACCCCGCCCGGAGGCGGGGTCGGGGTCGGGCGTGGGGAAGCGGGCCGCGTCTCAGCGCGCCTCGAAGATCGACTGCGTCCGCAGGACCATGCCGCTGGAGCCCAGCAGGTGGTAGCTCTGAATGTGGAACTCGCGGCGATACTTCTGCGAGTCGAGCACGGCGAGGCAGGGCACGCCGGCGGCGTCACGCCATTCGTGGCTGATCGCCGCGGTCTCGGTGGCGAAATCCTGCATCTCCCGCAGCGTCGCGGCGTACAGGTTGTCGGTCAGGGCCTCGGTCTGGATGGTCGTGACGTATCCGATGCGGCCGTCGGCCGGCATCTCGTAGTCCTTCTCACCCAGGCAGGGCAGGGCATACACCAGCCCGGTCTCGGGCAGGTGGTCGCCGCGATCCACGACGGTCTCGGTCAGCGTCTCGTCGCCGAGGTGGAAGCGGACGACGTGGCCGGAGCTGGTCAGCCAGCTCTCGACCTCATACTCGCCGTGACGGTCCGTGCGTCGGGTCTGGAGCTCGAACAGTTCGGGGTGCAGGGCCCGGCGGTAGACCATGAGACGGAAAATCTGGGTGTTGGATGCTTTGTGTCCTACGCTCATCGCGGTTCCTCGATCCGTGAGGAAGGCCAAAAAGTTACACGGGCTGCCACAGAGGCGGGTAAGGAGTGAAAGCGCCCTGAATCGCGAGGATTATAACGGTTGGGTAAGAGGAGGGAAGACCCGAGGACCGCTTTTTTTCGCATATTTTTCACAAAAGCGCCCGAAACCGGGCCACGTCACCCACCCGTGACCGCCCGGGGCGCTCCGGCGAGGCAAGCCGGGACGCCCCACCGCGGCCGGCACGCCCACACGGGATTGGCATCTGCAGCCGTCGCGCCGCCGTGGCCGATAACGGAGCAGGCCCCGACCCGGAGCACGGCCATGAGTCATGCCGCCCCCATTCTCGCGCGACTTCGCACGCTGGACGACCCCAGCGTGGACGACGCGCTGGCGGCGGCCCTGCCCACCGCCGACGAGGCCGACCGCGGCCCGATCGCCGAGCTGATCCTGGAACGGCACGACCCGGCGGCCCTGCGGAGGCTGGTCGAGTGCTACGACCGCCTGCCGACACCCGTGCAGCGACGGATGGTACGTCACGCCGCCGAGCTGTTCCGCCCGATCCGCGAGGCGTGCGGCGGCGGCGGAGGGTCGGCGCTGAACGCGTTGGAGCTGATCCGGCGGTCGCGGGCGTGGCGGCTGGTGTACCTGGCGGCGGATCGGATGCGTCACGGCGACGAGGCGCAGCGGGCCGCGGCCGGGCGATGCCTGCTCGAGCTGGCGCGGGCGGTGATCACGTCGGCGGGCGGGGCGGAGGAACAATGGGTAAGCCCCGAGGACGCGGCGTTTCTGCTGACGGCGGTGGAGGAGGCGGTGGCGGCGTATCGGCTGCACCGTCGGGCCGAGCCGCTGGGCGCCATGGCGCTGCTGTACCCGCGGCCGATGCCGCGCGCGGTCGCGGCGTTGCGGCGGTCGAACGACGCGGCGGTGGAGCCGATGCGTCGTCTGCTGGCCGAGGCGGCGGAGCCGGCGATGGCGGCGTGGCTGGTGCGGGCGCTGGCGGAGGCGACGTTTTCGGGCCCGGCGGCGGCGGGGCTGACCCGGCTGATCGAATCGGGCCAGTGGGAAGCGGTCGCGGGCGCGGGGCACATTCTGATTCTGCCGAACGTACGCCGGGCGGTGGCGCGGCAGACATGCCTGGTCACGGCGTGGTCGACGGCGCTGGCCGGCTCGGCGGATCATCCCTCGATGGGCGGGCCGGGGCTGGTGGCTTGGGTGCGGGCGCTGCCGCTGGAGCGGGACGACCGCGTGGCGTGGGTGGCCAAGCTGAGGGGGGACACGGATCGGCTGACGCGGCTGGCGGCGCTGCGGACGCTGATCGCCGAGGCGCGCGACGCGGCGGCGAAGCCGGTGCAGGACGCCATCACCGGGTTCACCGAGGACACCGACCCCGCGATCGCGAGGGTGGCGCTGTGGCACCTGATCCACGCGGGCTGCCCGGACTTGCCGAGACTGCTGGCGACGCTGGCCAACTCCCCGCACGAATCGGTGCGCGAGCTGGCACGACGCCGACTGGCGCCGCTGGGCTTCGAGCGGCTGTGGCAGCGATGGCGGCGGCTCGATCACGAGCAGCGCCTCGCCGCCGGCCGCGCCCAGCTCAAGATCGACCCCGGTTTTCACCGTCAGGTTGCCGAACGCCTCCGCGCCGCCGACCGACGCGACCGGCTTCAGGCCCTGGAGATGATCGGCGAGCTGAACCAGGGCGGCTTCTTCATCGAGACGCTGGTCGACCTGCTGGAGAGCGAGGACGCGTTTCTGGCGTCGGCGGCGGCGCGGGCGCTGGGCACGGCCGACGACGATCGAGCGGTCGAGGCCCTGGAACGAGCGCTGCATCACCGCGACGCCCGCGTTCGCGCCAACGCCGTCGAGTCGCTCGATCGGGCGCGATCCAACCGCCACGTCGCGAGCCTGATGCAGATGGCCGATTCCGACGACAGCCGTCCGCGGGCCAACGCGATCGCCGCGCTGATGAAGATGCGCACGGGCGCGGCGATCGCGGCGCTGCGCGAGATGCTGGGCGACGGTCGCGCGGCGCACCGCCGCTCGGCGTTGTGGCTGGCCGAGCAGTTGGGGCTGATCGATGTGGCGCGGCAGGTGGTGGAGGTCGCGGTGACGGATCCGGACCCACGGCTGCGTGAGCGTGCCGAGGCGGTGATCGGGTCCATGGTGCACCGTCTGGGGGAGGCCGGGCCGCTGCCGCAGCCCACGGGAACGACGCGCGATGCCGCCTGAGACGCCAGAAACCGCAAGCCGGGCGCTGGATCGGCCGCCCCGGGACGAGGTGTTCCGCCAGATCGCCGAGCACTGGGACGGCCAGGCGGTGCTGCCGTTGCCGTGGGTGCTGATCGGGATGGGGCTGCTGCTGTTGCTGCTGAGCGGGTTGTCGCTGGCGCACTGGTGGCGGCGTCGCGACAGCCGACCGGCGCCGTGGCGGGTCTTTTGTCGGGTGTCGCATGAGCTGGGGCTGGAGTGGTCGCAGCGGTGGCTGCTGTGGCGGATCGCGCGTCGGCAGGGCCTGCCCACGCCGCTGGCACTTTTGATTTCACCGGGGACGCTGACGCACCACGCCGAGGCGTACGCGGCGGCGTGCGGCGCCCGCCGGGCCCGGGCGGTGCGCGACCGGGCCCAGCGGATGTGCGTCACGCTGTTTCCCGACGCCGCGCCGAAGCGGCCGGCGGCGAACGACTCGGCCGGCGCAGCTTGACGCGACCACGTGCATGGCCCTCGCTGTCAATTCTGCACGGCGGGCGGTATCGTGGGCGGCATGGACATCGAGATTGAAGCGAAGATGCGGCTGAGCGACCGGGCGGGGATGATCAAGCGTCTGGAGCGTGCCGGTGCGCGGCGGGTGGGCCGGCTCAAGGAAGTGAACATCTACTTCGATACGGCGGCGGGCGACCTCAAGAGCGCGGACCAGGGCTTGCGCGTCCGCCGGGTGCAGGAGCAAGACGGCAGCGAGCACGCGACGATCACGCACAAGGGCCCGCGCGCGTTCGGGCGGCTCAAGAGCCGGGCGGAGCGGGAGGTGGACGTGTCGGATGCGCGGCGCGCGGCGGACCTGCTCGGGGCGCTGGGATACTTTCCGGTGCTGACGTTCGAGAAGCGGCGTGAGCGATGGGAGCTGGACGGTTGCCGGGTGGAGCTGGACACGCTGCCGCTGCTGGGCGACTTCATCGAGATCGAGGGCCCGGACGACGAGACGGTCCTGGCGGTGCGCAAGAAGCTGGGCCTGGAGGAGACGCCGATGCTGCGGGCCAGCTACATCGCGATCATGATGTCGCACATCCGCGAGCAGAAGCTGGACACGCGGATCATCACGTTCGAGGGCGCCGAGGATGGGGATGCGGCGCCCGAGGCGCCCATGACGACGACACGCGCCGCCGCGACGACTTGAACGGCCGAGTCAGTCGAGCCCGCACTCATCGGTGACGTGGTTCACCAGCGCGGTATAGAGCCGGGCGGTCAGCGGGCCGGTCTTGCCATCGCCGATCGCCCGATCGTCCACCCGTGTGATCGGGCGGACCATCACGGTCGTGCCGCAGAAGAAGGCCTCGTCCGCGTGGAGCAGCTCATCCGGGCTGAAGGGGCGTTCGTGGACGGTGACGCCCAGCTCGCGTGCGCGCTCGATGACGATCTGACGGGTGATGCCGTTGAGAATCCAGCGGTCGGCGGGGTGGGTGATCAGCTCGCCGTCGCGGGCGATGAAGACGTTGGTGCTCGAGCCCTCGGTGACGCGGCCGTCGCGGTGGAGGATGGCTTCGTCGGCGCCGGCGGCGGCCGCGCGGTTCTTGGCCAAGACGTTGGGCAGGAGCATGAGGGACTTGATCCAGCAGCCGGCCCAGCGTTCGTCCTCGGCGAAGACGGCGGTCATGGCCCGCGGCGCCGGCGCGGTGTCCAGCGGGCGATCGGGGTAGGCGATCACCAGCACGGTGGGCCTGGCTTCCCGCGGGAACAGGTGGTTGCGGGGCGCCGCCCCGCGGGTGACGTGCCAGTACACGCGGGCGTCGGCCAGGCCGTTGCGTCGCACGGCGTCGTCGCTGATCGCTTCGAGGCGGTCGACGTCCGTCGGGGCAGGCAGCTCGATGCCGGCCAGGCTTCGCCGCAGCCGGTCGAGGTGGCGCCGCAGCGCGTAGGACCGGCCGCCGAAGTACCGCGTCACCTCGTACACGCCGTCGGCGAACAGGGCCCCGCGGTCCTCAAGGGGCATCACGGCCTCGTGACGGGGCACGAACGCGCCGTTGAGGTATACGACCGCGTCGTCGGCCGACGATGCGGAGGCGGAGGTCTCCAGCGGACTCTGCCGGGCAACGGTCATGGGGTCAAGACTCCAGAAAAAAGCCCCGCCGGCACGACGGGGCCGATTCAATACTTGAGTTTAGCACGCCCGGGGGCCGGACGGCGCGGCCGGGCTACTGGCCATTCTCGGGGATCTGGATCAGCTCGTAATCCGGGATCCACTCGCGATTGGCGCGGTCCCAGACCGAGACGCTGATCCGGATGCCCTCGGCGGCGTCGTGCTTCTCGATCTCGGTGGCTAGCTCCTCAACGCTCGACACCGGCTCGTCCATCACCTCGGTGATGATCATGCCGCGGCGGATGCCCAGCCCCGCCTCGGGCGAGCCGTACGCCAGCGACCCGCGCCGCACGGACGTCACCAGCACGCCCGGCTGGAACTCGACGCCCAGGCGCTCGGCCATCGCCTCGGTGAAGTCGGCGACGTCTTCGATGCCGTACTTGCGCAGCGTCTCCATTGCCTTGGCCGACTCGTCGTCGAGCTGCGGCCGCGACCCACCGCGAGCCAACTGACCGGAACTGGGGAACTCGGCCAGCGTCACGGTCAGCTCTACCGTCTGCCCGTTGCGGAAGACCGTCAGCTCCACCTCCTGACCCGGCGGCATCGAAGCCACCATCCGACGCAGTTGCGCGATCGACGTGACCTCCTTGCCGTCGATGTGCGTGATGATGTCGCCTCGCTTGACGCCGGCCTTGTCGGCCGGGCCGCCCGGCTGCGGCATCTTCACCAGCACCCCTTCGCCCTCGAACCCGAACGTCTTGGCCAACGCCGGGTCCAGGTCACTCTCGGGCAGCAGGATCCCCAGGTAACCGCGGCTGACCCTGCCGGTCGTGATCAGCTTGTCGGCGACGTCGGCGACCATGTCGATCGGGATGGCGAACCCGATGCCCACGAACCCGCCGGCCAGCGACCGGAACCCCCCGCCGGGCGTGGCGATCGCCGTGTTCATCCCGATCACCTCGCCGTAGATGTTGGTCAGTGGCCCGCCCGAGTTGCCGGGGTTGATCGCCGCATCCGTCTGCAAGAAGTTCTCGTACCCGTTGGGACCGATGATCCCGATGCGCCGGCCCTTGGCCGAGACGATGCCCTGGCTCATCGAGAAACTGAACCCGAACGGCGAGCCGAAGGCAAAGACGATGTCGCCCGGCTCGACGTCGCGCTGAGCGGTCGTCGCCGGGTGCAGGTTCGGCGCATCCACCCGGAGGACGGCGACGTCGGTCTGCTCGTCGTAACCCACGACCTCCGCCTCGTACTCCGAGCCGTTGCTGAACTTCACCGTGATCTCGTCGGCCCCCTTGACGACGTGATAATTCGTGATGATGTGGCCGTTGTCGTCGTACACCCACCCGGACCCGTTGCCCCGCGGCCGCGCGGGATCGTACTGGCCGTAGGGGTCGCGCTCGCCCTCACCACGCTCCTCGCGTTCCCGGCCGGGGATCTGCATATCGAAAAACTCCTCCAGCCGCTCCTCGAGGTCGAAGAAGTCGCGCATCGACGACGCCGGTCGCCGGCTCGCCACCGCCACGTGCACCACGCTCGGCTCGACCGCCACCGCCACCTTCCGAAACGCCTCCGACAGCTCCGCCAGCGTCGGATTGTGCGACAGCTCGCTCTTGATCTGCGTGATCCGCGCGTCCGTGCCCGCCCACACGATCTCACGCACCAGCCCCGGCCCGGCGACCATCGTCACCAGCACCGTCAACAGCAGCACGAGCGTCGGGCCGTACCATCGAATCCGATTCATCTCGAGTCTCCTTTCGCGCCCTGCGTCGGCCGGTCGGTCCGTCACCGACGCCGCCTCGCTCAGCTCAAATAGTTCAATTCGGCCGCCGGTTCATCGTCGGGCGTGCCGTTCCAATCTTACGCATCGGCCCGACCCGCTGTTCGGATTCATCCGCCCGCCGTCTGCGACCGCGGCGTCATCTTGTACGGGTGATCGTCCGCCAGGTACCGGCCGCCCTGCACCAGCTCCACCCACGCCGCCCCCGCCTGCGCCAGCGCGTCGCCCCCGTTCGTCAGCGGCTGCACGAACGACGGGCTCCAGTCCGTCATCCCCAGCCAGTCCTGCAGGATGATCACGTGCCCGTGGCACGCCGGCCCGGCCCCGCACCCGATCACCGGAATCCCCACCGCCTCGACCACGCGCTCGGCCGCCTCCGCCGTCGTCTGCTCCACCAGCAGCATCGCCGCCCCCTGACGCTGCATCAGCTCCGCCAGCGCCACCAGCTCCGCGATCTTCTCATCCGTCCGGCCGGCCACCACCGGCACCCCCACCTGCTGCGTCCGCTGAGGCCGCCACCCGATGTGCGCCACCACCGGCACCCCCGCACGCGCCAACTTCGCCACCAGCTCACTGTACCCCTCGTTCACCTCCAGCTTCACCGCGTCCGCGCCCCCCTCGACCATGAACCGCCCCGCGTTGCGCACCGCCTCCGCGTCGTCCGCCTGGTAGCTCATGAACGGCATGTCCGCCATCACGAACGCCTTGGGCGCCCCCCGACGCACCGCCGCCGTGATCGTCAGCATGAACCCCAGCGGCGCCTGGATCGTGTGCTCGTAGCCCAGGATCATCTGCCCGGCCGAGTCGCCCACCAGCAGCGCCGGCACGCCCCCACGCGCCAGCCACCGCGCCGTCGTCGCGTCGTAGCAGGTCAGCATCGGGATCTTCCGGCCCTGCCGCACCATCCGCCGCAGCGTCGCCAGCGTCACACGCTCTTCGAGGGGAGAAATCTGCATCCCCGGATTATACGCGGGCAGGCGACTCGGGCCGCCGCCACGCGGCATCAAGCGAAATGGACCCGCTCAGTGGACAGGCCGGTCAAGCGACCACGGTGGCGCGCTCGCGGTTTGCTCGTCTGCCTCAACCATGGAATCCGGCGTCGCACTTGACTGAGGCGCTACGCATCCGGTGAGAATCAACAGAATCAACAAAAAGACAATCCGAAGCGTCATCGGTAATTCTCAGCCACCCAATAAACCGTGTGGGCGTACGCCCCCGCTTCCGCCAGCTCGGCAAACCACATGCATTGCGGGTCCAGCGTATCGACCAAACGCCGTGTGGCGACGCTGCCATCGTACATCGCCCAGTTGCCCGCCCCGTTGCCGTGCCAGAACGAGAAATAACCTGACCCATCCTTGTCCGCTCCCGGATACCTGCCGCGTCCCTGGATTGACCTGAGCCTGAGGTCTGGCCACCACGACCGGGTCTCTAACAACACAATGGTCTGGCTTGGGCTCGTGATCTTCACAAGAGACCCCGGGGGTTCAGCCTGTCCCGCAGGTAGAGGGTATTCTCTCCAAGCAATCTCACCGTTGTAGGCATAATGACTGGCCACATCGCCGACGCACCGGCTTGAACCATCGAGCAGTTCACGCAGCGGGGCGTCCGAGACCGTCGGACAGACCCACACCGGTCCAACATCCGGTCGCCCCGTTGCTCCCTGACCACCGGCGCGGGCAGGGTCGCCTACCGGCTCGCCTTCCTCCGAGGCGTCGCCGGGCAGATACCCGCCTTGTACGAGAAACGCTCGCCATGTCTTGTGTGCTGTTTGATTCGCTGCTGAATCGCCAGTCGAGACGGAGCGGTTACGTGGGTACTGCCCCTGATAGTCAGCCGCAAATGACTGCAGTACGGTGTTTACCTGCCGCAGGTTGCTCATGCAGAGCGTACTTCGAGCTCGTCCACGCACCAAGCTCATCGCCGGCAGCAATATCCCGATCAATAACGAGATAATGCCCATAACGATCATCAACTCTATTAGAGTGAACGCACGGCTACAGTTATTGGTACACATCATGTGTCACCTGCTCTCTCAAGATGCACGTAAGGAGAAGGGCCAGGGTTAATTACGGTCAAGCCGGCCGACCAGTGTGTATTCTGGGTATAGCCAACCTTGCCTAACACCAGTTCCCTTGAACGCCGTCGCCACATCGTCGATTCCTCCGAGTTCATCACGGGACGTGCGGTAACGCATGCCAATCAACTCTCCCTCGTGCTCGATCCATCCGAGGAAGATGGCGCTCTTGCCTGGATCCTCCGCAACGCCCAGCAGAAGAAAGTCACCGGGTTGCGCTTCGGCGATCGGCACTTCACGGCCGATACCCAACATCTCCATCGCGGCGACGAGCCCACGCCTTTCGGCCTCTGGGACTGCGCGGAACCACATCCGTTGGAATTGGATGATCTCTTCGAGATACTTTCCCTCAAACAATCCGCGCGTCTCGGCCACCTCCCAAGCCACCGCGAACGTAAAGCCAAGTGAATTCGTGCCTGAACTTCCCTTGGCGAGAACCGTCTCGCCTGCGTAGGTAATTTCAATTGGACTGCCCGGGCCGTCGCCGGTGTATCCGCCACCGTCGGACCAACGATACGCCACCTCTAGCACCTCCCGATCCGGCCCCGATTCTCCGCAACCCGTCAGCGCCAGGAGACCAAGCAAGAGGCAAACCGCGCCGCGAATTGCGTGAGCGGGAGGTGACGTAGGGCTACGCTCTAGCCGACTCAAATGACCATCAGCCCTCCATGATAGAACTGCCATTGTCAGTGCGATGAGGCTAAGCACCCCGGCCCGAGAGGTCGAAAACCACGATACTTCATCGTTGCCCGGAAGGATACCACCACATCCACAGGATCCGGAGACACCGCGCAACGTGCTCCACGCCAATGCCCCGGCGAACGTGGCAAACATCGCCGACGACACGGCCCACGCTGGAAACGGCGCCATTCCTGTAAGGAGGGCAACCCCGACTGCCATCTCGAACCACGGCAGGATCGCGGCAACCCATAGCCCCTGTAACTCAGTAAGAATGCCGTAACCATAAACAGCGTGTAGAAATTCGTACGGCCTGAGAACCTTTTCAATACCGGCCAGCACCAGCACCGCTCCGATTGCGAGGCGGGTCGTCCAAGCTAGAGCGTTAAGCACAGATACGTCTATGCGCCCCTTCAACACCTGCCGATCAGGCTCGTCGTCACGGACCTGCATCAAGCGCCTCCTTCCACACGATCCACCCTGGAGGGAACAAGGCGATTCGTCGAAAGCCTGCTGAATAGAGTCGCGCCGCAACAATCTCGTCGTACCCACATCCGATGCTCTGGCAGTACACAACGACCTCCGTGTCTTGCCGAACCGACTCCGTTAAACCATTGGCCCACTCATCGACTTGTTCGGTGGACCAGGACACCGGCACGTTGATCGCGCCAGGAACGTGACCCTCCGCGTAATCCGCCGGGTAGCGGGCATCGATGATAAGTGCTTCTTCGGTAACGAGCCTTGAAAACTCGCCCAAGTCCAGCAGGCGAGCGAATGAGGAGCCGTGCATCGTTTGCACTAAGCGCGCCGCTTGGGCGTCATTCAGCAGGCCCGTAGTTGTGACCATTGCATAGATCCATCCGCACAAGCAGCAGGTCAGAACCCAGAGCGTAAACGCTGAAGTGGGTTCGCGCCCGAGGGCGGTCGATTTCATCAGCCGCCGCAGGAGTAGGTGACCAAGTAGCGTCGTCGCCAGAATCGCCGTAGGGCGGCAGAGTCCTGCCATGCGAATGGCCAGCTCGTTTGGTGCATTCTCAGATCGGCCGAGTGCAACTCCGACGCCTGTCCACCGTGCGACCAATTCAGATATCGAGCCGTCACGCAGCCCATCATCCGGATCGAACCAACGAACGTCTTGTTCTGTGCTTGGTCCAAGCCACGTCACCCAGTGATGATAGTCGATTCCAGAGTCACTGCGACCCCGCAGCAACAAGAGAATCGGTGGTGAGGACGCCTGTAGCATATCCTCCGACCCGTGCTTAAAAGGCCAGGCCGAAAGTCCTTGATTCTCGGCCGCACGAAGTATCGCTGCGGCTGATGACCCCTTAGGGCTGTCAACCACCCCCTCGTCGAGCAGTACTTCGGGATTCACTGACTGACCCAGTACTTTACTTGCGGCCATCCATGCATAAAGCCCGCAGTAATTGCCCACGAATCCCTCGGTCTGCGCTTGATCGGGGTCGGCGTACAGGACGCTGGTGGTGTCAGCCAACACCACAGTTATGGCGATAACCTGTAATGCGCTGAACCAATAGGATCTGCTGAACATTCAGGTTTCCTCGGATGTCAGCCACACTAATGTGTTGTTCACTCTCCCTTGCGCTGGCGGATTATCAGCACGGTGATTACTCCTCCGAGTAGCGCTATCAGGAGTGCCCAGAACCACCAACGCTGGACGAGTGGTTTTGCAACCGAAACACCACGAATCGGACCTGTAACCTCAACTTCACCTAGGCCTTCGATAACTTTGACCGTACCGGCATGAACATCGTGCGAGATGGTTCGACCATCCCATACGAATCTCAGTTCCGGCTTGCTTTCGACGGTCACCCGTTGTCCAGTCGGAATGCCGGGAGAACGCAAATCGCTCATCTCAGCCGATTCCATAAAAGCAGCCGACAACCGGCGAAAGGAACGGATCTCCGTTACGAACTCATAGACATTTTCATACATCCCCCCGTTCATGATCTCACGTGCGAGATATCGTGCTGAAGTCGGGTGAGGCAGGTCCGGATCAGCCTCGAAGTCATAGGTGACAGAATACTCGATGTGGACCTTTTGGAGAACGAGGTCGTTTTGACCAACACGGAATTCCTTAGGAAGCCGCGCCATCCACCAATTCCCCTCCCTACGCTCAGAACGGACCGCGAGCAAAGCCGCCGTTCCTCGATCGAGCGCTACCTCAAGAGATCCGATTTCAGGGAACCGAGCGCGCCATCGCTGAACTTGCCGGCCTTCTCGGACCTCCTCGTTGTCTAGCGTCCAAGAATCTGCTTGACTGAGAAGGAGCTGCACAACATCACAATCAGGCAAGCGGCCTACGAACTCCGTGCCATCGCGCGAGCTTGTGACGTATCGAAACGTGGGCTCGGAGGCGGCGACCGGACGATCCAAGTCGAGGTCCACGCCGGGCGAAAAGACCGATACACGCCGCGTTTGACCGCCAGCGGCCGAAGTCCAGATGTTCAACAGATTGCTGTCGTCCCGCCAAACGCGCTGATCATAGCGCAACCTGTGAAGCGATTCGGACTCCGAGGATACGTCCCGCTCCTGGTAGAGTCGCGTCTCCTCATACTCGCCAAATCGTCGATACCACGTCGAATAGCTTTGCGGAGGCGCGGGTTGTACACCGGGCTGTGCACGAAGATTACGTACTCGTGTAAAGGACACCATCTCAACCGGGGCAGATCGTTGTTCCTCTAGCCGCTCGACTAGATCCTCAGGCAGTCCCTGAGCGCCAAGTAACGGACCCGCAAACACCATCACAACAGCCACCATCCCGATGGCCGTTGCCCCATCGCGCTGCATCATGGTTCTCACTCACACCGACAAATAAAGCGCTCTAGATCATACACCCGGTACAACTCGGTGATGCGTTCTCCCGCTAGCAATCATTCCCGTTTTCCAGCTTAGGGTGGTAGTTAATACAACTGGCACTAGTGCCACAGGGGTAGGAACTTGTATGTAGCTTGCACGTGCTATGGCGCAGCGTCTTCTGGGTGTGATGCGTGCCAGGGGTACACCCGTTTGGACAGGCCTGCATCTCGCAGCATTCATGTTTACCAGACCCTCCTGTAATACTCAATTCGTCACCCGCTAATGTGGAGGGGCCTTGACTCCACACGATCCCCAAGAAAAGACTTCCGCAGAGTGCTGGGATAATCCATCGTGTCATCGGTGCTTCTCCTAAATTAATTTGCGAGATGTCGCGAAAACTCCCGTTGCTCCGAACGGGTAGGAACGTTGAGTGTGGTTTGTATCCATCTTATCTACATTCTGCACCTTGCCAATAGAAAGTTCTGCTGGCCTCAAGTCCAGACTCCTGCCTGACTTACGGTCTCACGTGCTGCGTCTGCCCCTGCACCACGCGGTCTTCGGCAGACGGTTCGTGCAGTGTCCTAATTCCGTCACCACCGCCACCCGCCAGCAACCGACTCGCGTGCAGGCCGATCATCGCGCCGAACACGACAACGCTCCCTGTGATTAATCGCGGGCCCGGACGGATCAGGAGCCACACGCCGAACGCAGCCTCCACGACCGTCAGGACGATCAGCACCGTGAACCAGGAATACCCGAGCACGAACGGAGCATTCACCGCAAGATCAATCCCCAGGTGAGCCTTCGCCGCGGCGGCGAGCAGAACTACCAATCCCACAACCCGCGGCATCCACGGCGCGAATCGCTGACACCATGCCTGCAGCGAGAACTCCCACGCTGCCTGATGTCGTATGGCCCGATCCGGTCCAGACATACCACAAATCCTCCCGAGGGCAGAGGGCAGAGGGCAGAGGGCAG
>CAYSIX010000100.1:9333-14034 GCA_964431205.1 uncultured Phycisphaeraceae bacterium | reverse complement strand
AACGCTTGTCGAGCTCGTTGGGGCCCATCACCAGCAGGTCACAGGCGAAGGCCGGCCGCACCGAATTCAGAATCTTGCAGCCGAGTTCCCGTGCGCTCCTGCCGCTGTGAGGCATCACAACGAGCAGGTCCACGTCGCTGCCCGCGTCGGGCTGGCCGGTCGCGTGCGAGCCAAAGAGAATGATGCGCTCGACGGGAAAGCTCTGAGCGATGTCGCCCGCCAGCCGCGAGATATCGGCCCGGTCCACCATACCGGTGTATTGTAGTCGCGGTGCGCAGCACGTCGCTGAGTCGGGCCGACACTCGCGGCAGGGACGAATATCCCACGACCGCGAGCCGTCAGACCCCGACGGCGGCGCGGTCGGTCCGGGTACGGGCTTCGTCGTGCTGGGCGTCGCGGGTGGCCAGGTGCTCGCGCACGCGGCGGGGCGAGATGATGTAGCGCTGGCCCGTGTCGAGGTCGTGGAGCACCAGGCCGTCGGGCCCGTTCTGCACGCGGCGAAGGCGGCGCCGGCTGGTCACCAGACGGCAGTACGCCTCGGGCGTCAGGTGCTGGGCGGGCGCAGCGGCCGCTTCGGCCGCGGGTCGGTCCGTTACGTCAGAATTCGATGAAGTCATCGTTGGCCGCTTCGCTTGACGTCGGTTGCGGGTCGCAAATCGTCGTTTCACGTGACGTAAGGGTAGGGCCCGGCGGCCGTCGGGGCAACCCCTGTGCGGCGCGGGTCGCCGCCCCCGATCGGAGGCGCAGGACCGGCGGATCGCCCGGGCCGCGTCCCGGCCCCGGTGCGTGGCGTTAACCCAATCTACGACAACGCTTATAGCAGCTCACGCGCCGGGTCCGCCCATCGTGCACGCGCAGGTCGCGGCCCAGCGGATCACAAGCCGACCGGTTGGCCGGCGTCCCGGCGACGGCATGCTCACCTGCCGTGGGCCGCGTCAGCGCCCACGCCGGTGCCGGCGTCCGCCGACGCCTCGAGCACGTGCTCGGCCGGGACGAGCACCATCGCGCGGCGGGGTCCGTCGATCCAGACCCGCTCGAACGGCGCCTTGGCCGCGCCGCTCGGCATGCCCATCGCGACGCCGCTGACGCTGGTGAACATCACGTTGGTGCCCAGCACGCCGTCGAGCGTGACGACCTCGCCGCCGTCCAGCTCGGCCGAGACGTCGTGGACGAGCACGTGCACGTCGCGGAACTCGACGCGTCGGCCGCCGGCGGCGGGCAGGATCAGACGGTCGATCACGTAGCCGGAGACGCTGGCGGCCTGGCCCTCGATCCCGCCGATGGGCAGGGTGAAGGCGACACGCTGGGTCGGTCGGCCGTTCTCGTCCAGCACACCCAGCCGGCGGGCGTGGTCGGTCGAGATGAAGCTGGCCGGCGCGCCGGTGTCCAGCAGCCAGTCGGTCTCGGCGTGGCGGTCGCCGTGCTCGGTGCGGACGCGGCGGACCATGGGGTTGGGCGAGAGCGTGGGCCTGGGCCCGGTGTCGCGCGGGTTCTGCCGTCGCGAGAAGTTGCGGTACTCCAGCGGAACGACCAGGTCGCGCTGTGTCGGCAGGGTGTCGGGCGGGTGCAGCGTCACCGCCGGCCCGGCGCCCAGCGAGTCGAGCGAGTCGAGCAGACGATCCACGTCGTTCAATCCCATCTCGCCGCCGGCCAGCCCGCCCTCGGCCCACGCGTCCATCGGCGACGGGTCGATCTCCACCACCAGCCGACGGATCGCCGGCATCCCGATCACGTCGATCGACCCCATCGTCATCTGCACCGTCGGGTTCGGCGGGCGCAGGTTCACCTCGAACGCCACGCCCTCGTCCACCACCGTAAAACCGCCCCGGGGCGTGTCCGCCAGCTTGCCGTTCGACCCGGCCAGCGCCAGGCGGTACGGCTCGGTCACGCCCATCGGGGTTTCACCGTGCAGACTGAACTCGTGATACCGCGCGCCCTCGACCATCTCGATCCCGAACCGCTCGACCGTCTCGCGGCTGAGCACGTTCGCGCTCGCGCCCGTGTCCAGGAACGCCATGAACGAGTCGTTCGGCTGCGCCGGAAGCGCCCCGCCCAGCAGGGTGGTCAGCTCGCGGGTCAGGTCCGCGTCCGCCGCGGCGCCCTTGAGCACCCGATCGCCCTCGGCCACCTGCACGTGCACCCGCGGGTAGCCGGCGGCGACCTCACGTGTCCCCTCGACCACGACCGTCGCCGGCGGCCGCGCCACCGCGACCCCCGCCAGCCCCAGCGCCAACAGCCACGTCGCCGACACACCCGCGAACTTGCGATTCATGCGATCCTCCCGGTCAGGGGTCTCGGCCGGTCACGCATCGGCCCTCAGTGATGATAGCCCGGGCCGTGCCCTTGCCACGTGCAGGATCGGCGACTTTCCGCATCATGCAGACTTGTCCACGCCCGCCCGCCGTTCCGCGTAGAATCGTCCGCTTCGACTCGACGCCTTGAGATGCCACGCACGCGCACGATGCCGACCGCCACCGCCATCCCGACGCACGAGGCCCGCGCCGAGGCCGGCGAATCCCGCGGCGGGTTCGCGCTGGCCACGGCGACGCTGTGGCGGCGTGAGATGGTGCGGTTCTTCCGCAGCCGCCACCGCGTGCTCGGGGCGCTGGCCACGCCGGTGCTGTTCTGGCTGCTGCTGGGCTCGGGGCTGGACCGCGTGTTCGACCCGGGCGTCGCCGCGCCGGGTGTCGGCGCCGCGACCGACGCCGCGGGCCCCGCCGGCATGGGCTACCTGCGCTACTTCTTCCCCGGCACGGTGGTGATGGTGCTGCTGTTCAGCGCGATCTTCTCCACGATCAGCCTGATCGAGGACCGACGCGACGGGTTTCTTCAGGGCGTGCTGGTCGCGCCGGTGAGCCGGCTGGCGATCGTGCTGGGCAAGGTCTTGGGCGGCGCGACGGTGGCGACGGCGCAGGCGGCGCTGCTGCTGCTGGCCTGGCCGTGGATCGGCGGCGGGGGGGAGGCGGCGTCGCTGGTCCTGGCGGCGGGCGTGATGGCGGTGCTGGCCGTGGGCCTGACCGCGCTGGGCTTCAGCCTGGCGTGGGTGATGGAGTCGTCGGCGGCGTTCCATGGCGTGATGAACCTGGTGCTGCTGCCGATGTGGCTGCTCAGCGGCGCGGTGTTCCCCGTCGAGACGGCGCCACCGTGGCTGGCGTGGACGATGCGTCTGAACCCGTTGACCTATGGGTACGCGGCGGTCGCGTCGCTGATGCACGGCGCGGCGGACGCCGCCCGCGCCGCGGTGTGGCCCGGCCTCGGACCGGCGCTGCTGGCGACGGCGCTGCTGACCGCCGCGGCGCTGGCCGTCGCCGTCCGCGTCTGCACACGCGCCCGCCTGCCCGAGGCGTAGCCGAGCCGGGGTGAGCGCGGCGGAGTCGCGTCGCTGCGTGTGGTTGATCGCGGACGCCTCGCCTCCCATCGCCGGCCACGGCGCGCTAAGATGCTTTCCCGCGTTTCCGCCACGATGTCCGTGTCCCAACGCCCTGGAATCGACGCCATGAACGACACGCCCCCCAGCCCGCGAATCCCCCGCACCGCCCTCGTGATCATCCTGCTGCTGGCGGTGATCGGCGTCGGCTCGATGCTGGCCGCCATGGCGCTGAGCGGTCGCCGCGCCGCCAACGCCGCCCCCACCGACGGCCTCGCGGCCGCCGGCGTTGCGACGCCCACCTCGCCCGCCGACGCCATGACCCTGCCCCCGTTCGAGCTGCTCGATCAGCACGGCCGGCCGTTCGGCAGCGAGGACCTGGCCGACACCGTCTGGGTCGCCGACTTCATGTTCACCCGCTGCGAGGGCGTCTGCCCGATGCTCAACAAGCACATGGCCGAGCTTCAGGCGGCGTTGAAGGACCACCCGCAGCGCGACCGCGTGCGGCTGGTGAGCATCAGCGTGGACAGCGGGCACGACACGCCGTCGGTCCTGCGGCAGTTCGCCGAGCGGCACGAGGCGGACCCGTCGCTGTGGCGGTTCCTCACGGGCCCGCGGGATCAGGTCTGGCCGCTGATCCGCGAGGGGTTCAAGCTCGGCGTGGACGAAGACCCGGACAACGCGGCGATGCCGTTCATGCACAGCAGCAAGTTCGTGCTGGTGCAGGGCCGGGATCGGATCGTGGGGTACTACGACGCGCTGGACGCCGAGGCGAGAGCGGCGTTGTTGGATCGGATCGACGAGGTGCTGGCCGTGCCGCCGCCGGGGGCGGGTGGATGAGCGGGCCCGGCTCGTCAGCGACAACGTCGGCTTCGCGTTCCTCATGGCAGAAGACGCCGGCGCCGCGACGGGGCGAGGCGCGTGGCGGCGCGTCGTTCCGGCCGCCGACGCCGGAGCAGGTCGCCGAGCACCTGCGTGAGCACCCGCCGATGGGCACGTCGGTATGGATCACGCGCCTGCCGCTGCTGGTGCTGGCCGGGGCGCTGCTGTTGACGTTGATGCTCGAGGGGACGTGGGTGCTGCTGCTGCCGTGGGTGGCGTTGGCCGGGGTGTTCGCGATGCTGACCTTTCGGGTCCGGCGGCTGCGCGGGCTGGAGCGTCGGGTGATGGGCGTGCAGGAGCAGGCGGTGCTGCGGCATCACGTCGCGGCGCTGCGTGAGGCGTGGCGGCTGCTGCCGCAGCTCTCGGCCCACCCGCTGCTGCACGCGCGCAACGTCGCGCTGATCGCGCACTGTCTGGATCAGGTCCGCGCCTTCGAGGCCGCGATCGTCGGG
>CAYSIX010000100.1:0-9323 GCA_964431205.1 uncultured Phycisphaeraceae bacterium | reverse complement strand
CTGATCGACAACGTCGCCGACGACTCGCCCGGCGTCGCGCAGATCAAGGTCCAGCGCGCGATCGCCGCTCTCGAGGCCGATCGCCTCACCGACGCCGAGGACGCCCTGCGCCAGCTCCGCCCCGTGGTCGAGCGACTCGGGCGCACCCCCGTCACCGCCGGGTTCCGCCTCGCCCGGCTGATCCAGGACGTGCGCACCCATCACTTCGCCGACGCGCTGGAGACGTCCGACGAGCTGATCGACGAGCTGCGCCCCCTCGGCGTCGAGGCCGGCTACGGCATGGCGCTGATGGCCCTGTGCTACCACCAGCACCACCGGCGGCAGGCAGAGCACACCGACACGGACACCGACGCGGCGTCGGCCGGCACCGGCGGCGCGCCCGACACGGCCGGCCCGTCCGACGCCGTCGCACGCTGGTGGCAACGCGCCACGCTGCTGCTGCCCGCGCCCGTGCTGGTCGATCGCTTCCCCGAGCTGAAGGTGCTCACGTGACCGAGCCGACGCCCCCGCGCCACGACGAGCGACACACGCCGCCGAACACGGGTGAAACCGGTATCGGTAACGGCGACGGCGATCGCGACGGGGCGCCGTCCCCCGACGCCGAGGCGGCCCGCGTCGGCCCGTTCCGCCCGGGCACGCTGCGTTGGCAACTGGGGCGCGACGCCGCGGCCCGCTGGGCGGTCAGCGTCGCCGTCCTCGCCGCGGTGCTGTGGCTGATGCTCGCCGACATGTCGGACCACCCGGCGATGATGCTGCTCGTGGTGCTGGCGGTGGCGGCGGCGTGGCTGGGCATCAGCGCCGTGAACTCGCGCGCCACGCGCGCCCTGCCGCAGATCGGCCAGGCCATCGACGCCCACCCCGCCGACGCCGAGGCCATGCTCGCCGCCGAGCTGCGCCGCTGGCCCCTGCTGCGATGGGTCCGCCTCCTGCTCTACCACCACCTGGCCATGCTCCGCCACCGACAGCACCGCTACGCCGAATCGGCCCACATCACCCGCCACGTGCTCGGCTACCCGCTCGGCCCCGCCGGCGCCCAGCGCGGCAACATGCTCCTGATGCTCACCGAGGCCTGCCTCCAGCTCGGCGACCTCGTCGGCGCCTACCACGCCCTGAACGACCTGCACGCCACGCCCCTGAGCCTCTTCGAGTCCATGCAACGCCTCGTCCTGCAGACGCGCTACGAGGTCGTGGTCGGCCACGATCAGGCCGCACTCGCCCGCGTCCACGAGAAGCTCCAGCTCGCCGAACTGATGTCCGCCCCCCAGTGCGGCGCCATGCACGCCATGCTCGCGCGTTCGGCCGAACGGGCCGAACAGCACGACCTGGCCCGGTGGCTCTGGGCCCGCGCCGCCCTGCTGTGCACGCCCGATCAGCTCGACCAGCTCCGCCGCGGCGGGTTCGCCCCCGACGCCTGAGCGTCCCCACGCCGCTCTGTTCCGTCCCGTCGGCCGCGTCCGGCACGGCCACGCAACACGGCGCCCGCCCGCCTCACGCCGCCAGCGCCATCGCGCGCACGATCTGGATCGGTCCGGCGGCCTCGTCGCTGAGATTGACGGTGTAACCCATCGGCTCGCCGTCGGGCCGCAGCGGCGCGACCACGGGCCGGTCGATCTGATGCGCGTTGGTCGCCAGCACACGCGCGAGCTGCCCCGTCGAGAGCTTGACGATCGACCCGACGGGGAACATGCCCACGGCCTGTGACAGGGCGCGGGCGGCGGGCTTCCAGAATCGCATCGCCGCCGCGGCGCTGAGCAGCTCCTCCATCGCCAGGTATGGCAGCTTCCCGGGCCGATGCGGGCGCGGCTCGGTCGCCGCCAGGTACGCGTCCGCCGCCGCCAGCACACGCGCCGGGTCGCACAGCCGACTCCGCCGCAGCCCCTGCGGGTACCCGCTGCCGTCCTCGCGCTCGTGATGCTGCAGCGCCGCGAGCTGCATCAGCGGCGTCGCGCCCTCGATCCGCCCGATCATCGCCGCGCTCTCGATCGGGTGCCGCTGCACGCACGCGCGGTCGGTTTCGTTCAGCGGCTCGGTCCCGAGGCGGATGCGCGCCGGCACACGACGCATCCCCGCGTCGAAAACCAGCCCGCATCGCGCCATCAGCCGCACGCCCTCGCGCGGCCAGCGCAGGTTCACCGCCGTCGCCATCGCCAGCACCGCCACCGCGAACCCGTGGTCCGCCAGGTAGTCCTCCTGCGGCTCGCTGAGCAGCGCCAACTGCGGGAACCGCGCCGGCTGCGATTCGAGCAGCTTCATGAGCCGGTCGGCGATCGCGTCCAGTTCGGCGAGCTCGACGGTTTCGTTCGATTCCAGTCGGTCGAAGAGCCGGCCCAGGTCGGCGACGGCGTCGCGGCGCCGCTCGGCCAGCGCGTCGGCGTCGGGCGTTTGGGCCGGGTCGTCGTGACGGTCGAGCCACGGCTGAGCCTCGGTCTCGATGCGCAGCGGCGCGTCGCGGGTCTGGTCGAGCAGGTCCTGTAGCGAGGTGTGCGGCATGGTGCGGATCGCCGATGGCAGGGTCCAGCGCGAAGCCAACCGGCCGCCGTGGCCGGCTGCTGGGGTGCCACGGTCGCTTGCGACCGTGCGGAGGGCCGAAGACGCACGCTTGCAAGCAAGCGTGGCACCCGTGCGAAACATCCGGGCCCACCGGCCGCCGCGGCCGGCTGCGGTGACGCCGGGCCGTCGCCGGCGACTGGCGGTGGTGATCGACCGCTGCCGTGCTAGGCTTAACCGTCGCTGGCAGGTTGGCCGATCGATCGCGCCGATTCCGGGCGATCGGGCGGGTCGCGCCGGCCAGATCGCGGCCGCTGGCCGGTTCCGGCCGATGTGGACGATCAGGAGGATCATGCCGATGACGACGACCGCCCAGCCCGCCGGCCCGTCCGGCTCCGAGGCCCCGCTGATGCTCAGCGTCAGCGGCATGCGCGGGATCGTCGGCCGATCGCTGACCCCGCCGCTCGTCAGCCGGTACGCCGCGGCGTTCGGGTCCTGGCTCCGCGACCGCGCCCACGGCGCCGCGCCGCACGTCGTGGTCGGCCGGGACTCGCGGACGTCCGGCCCCATGGTCGAGTTCGCCGCCGCCGCCGGCCTGCTCGCCGTCGGCTGCCGCGTCACCCGCCTCGGCGTCGCCACCACCCCCGGCGTCGCCATCATGGTCAACCGCCACCACGCCGCCGGCGGCCTGGTCATCACCGCCAGCCACAACCCCGCGCCCTGGAACGGCCTCAAACCCCTCTGCGACAACGGCGCCGCCCCTCACCCCCACGACGCCGCCCAACTCATCCAACGCTTCCACGACGACGCCCCGGCCTACGTCACCGTCGACGGCCTGGCACGCGGCGATCGCGACGAGTCCGTCGCCCTCACCCATCGCGACGCCATCCTCCCCCACATCGACGCCGACGCCATCCGCACCGCCGGCCTGCGCCTCATCGTCGACAGCGTCCACGGCGCCGGCGGGCCCGAGACCGCCGCCCTGCTCGACGCCCTCGGCGTCCAACGCGACCACCGACACGCCGAGCCCACCGGCCGATTCCCCCACGCCCCCGAACCCACCGCCGACAACCTCGCCGCCCTGGCCCGGTACGCCCGCCAGCACCGCGCCGACGCCACCTTCGCCCAGGACCCCGACGCCGATCGCCTGGCCATCCTCGACGAGCACGGCCGATACATCGGCGAGGAGTACACCCTCGCCCTCTGCGCCCGCCACGTCTTGCGCCAAGGCGACGTCGCCGTCGCCAACCTCTCCACCAGCCGCATGCTCGACGACGTCGCAGACGCCGTCGGCGCCACCGTCGTCCGCACCCCCGTCGGCGAGGCCAACGTCGCCTCCGCCATGCGCGACCACCACGCCGCGATCGGCGGCGAGGGCAACGGCGGGGTCATCTGGCCCCGCGTCAGCCTCGTCCGCGACAGCCTCGTCGGCATCGCCCTGATCCTCGAACTGCTGGCGAAACAGCAGAAACCGCTCAGCGCCCTCGTCGACAACCTTCCCCGATACGCCATCGTCAAGGACAAGATCACGCTCGACGGCTCGCTCGACACCGACGCCGCCCTCGCCCGCCTCCGCGATCGCTTCGCCGACCAGCGCCTCGACACCCAGGACGGCGTCCGCATCGACTGGCCCGACCGCTGGGTCCACGTCCGTCCCAGCAACACCGAGCCGATCCTCCGCCTTATCGCCGAGGCCCGCGACGAGCCCGCCGCCCGCGCCCTGATCGACCAGGCACGGGAAGCGATTGGGTGATCGGGTGATCGCGCGATTGCGTGATGTGGTGACGTGTGATGGAGCGTTTCGTATTCATTTGCCCGAAAGCCCGCCACTGCGCAGCGCAGCGGAGCTGTGGCGGGGTATCGGGCGCAGCGCAGCGGAGCTGTGGCGGGGTATCGGGCGCAGCACCGCGGCGCCCTTGTGGGGTATTGACACGGTGCTCTTGGGCCGCACCGTCCATCCCCAATCAGAAGTCCCCAATCGCAAATCAAAAATCGCCAATCGCCAATCTCTCACCAATCCGTCCTCACCTCCGCCTCGGCGGTCAGGCGCGGTCCGTCGTCCGCCGGCGTGAGCGTCACGACCAGCCGCGACCGCCGCCGCGCGATGCTCATATCGTCCAGCTTCAGGTTGAACCGGTAGCTGCGCGTGATCGGGTCGAACGCGCGCTCGTGATCGGCCAGGGTCGTCAGCGTCACCGTCCAGGCGTACTGCCGCCGCGCCGGCGCCTCGCCCCCCGGCGTCGTCCCCGCGTACAGCTCCATCCGGAACTCGCCCGACGCCTTGGTCGCGTCGCCCATCTCGTCCAGCAGCTCCACCCGCGCCTCCAGCACCGGGTCGCCCTCCCGCTTCACGAACCGCGTCGACGGGTGAACCCGCATCGACACCGGCCGCGGCGTCCACGCCCCGCCCAGGCCCAGCGGCGTCCCCAGCCCGTTGCCCCCCTTGAACGTGCAACCGCCGGCCCCCGACACCGCCAGCCCCAGCACCACCACCGCCAGCCCGCACGCCATGCGCCGACCGGTCCCCCGGCCCGTTCATCACCCTTGAAGATACTTTCCATACCCCGCCCCGACCACTCGGCCGACCCCCTTCCTTGCTTTGCCATCCCCTCTCCCTCCCACCTTCTACCTCCTACCTCCTACCTCCTGCCTCCTACCTCCTACCCTCCCTCACCCCATCGGCAGCGCCAGGCCCACCAGCCGCTCCAGACGCTCGAGCACCCGCGCCGCCGCCTCGAGCTGCGACGCGCTCAGGTCCGCCTCACGCATCGCCCGCTCGACCTGCGGGTCCTCCCGCAGCCGCGCCACCGTCTGCTCGATCAGCCGCGACCGGTCGATCGCCGCCGCCAGGTGCGGGTGCGCCGCCGCCCAATCCGACCACGGCCGCTCCATCCGTCGCTCGACCAGCTCACGCAACGTTCGACTCTCGATCATCGTTCGTCTCCTTTCGATTGAAACGGCGGGCAGACCCGCCGGCTAAACATTTACTCGTGGCCCAGAAGCGCGCCGGCCAGGTCCCACGCCCCGCCGCCGCGCGCCTCGCCCAGCAGCGCGTCCTGTCGTTCGAGCAACGCCCCGGCACGGTCCAGCGCCCCACGCGCCACGGCCAGGTTCTCCGCACGCCGGTCGCGCTCGGCCCGCAGCGCCGCGCCGTGCGCCGCCAGCTCCTCCCGCGCGATCACGTACACCCCCACCGCGTCGCGCACCCAGTCGGCCGTCAGCGCCTCGACCGTCTCCAGGTCCGCGTCGAACGCCCGTCGCAGCGCGTCCCGCGACGCCTCGAGCCGCGCCGCGTCGCGACGCCGATCGGCCTCGACGTGCGCCAGCTCGTCCGCCATCGCCCGCTCGGCGACGCGCAGCAGCGGCGTGACCGCCGGCGGCGTGCCGCAACCTGTCAGACTCAACGTCAGCGCGACGACGCCCACGCATCGCCGCGTTTCGTTACGCCGCCTTCGTGTCCCGCATCTGTTCATGGATCGTCTCCAGCAAGCGGTGCAATCGTTGTTGCGTGCGATCGAACTGTTCGATCGCCGCGGTGTTGCGTCGCACGATGTCCAGCAGCAGGCGCGTGTCGTGCCGTTGGCGCACGAGCCGATCGTGGGCGGCGTCGAGCTGCGCCTCGCGCCGGCGCGACATGGTGCGCTCCCAGACCCACAGCACACCCATCAGGCCGGCGACGCCGAACTGCGCCAGGGTTTCGATGATGTCGGTGGGCATGTCGATCTCCGGATCAAGCCAGCGGCGGGCGGCCCGCCGGCTAAACGTGGTTGGTGTGCGGCGGGCGGGCCCGCCGGCTAAACACGTGCATCAAACGCGTTGGAGGCTCACGAGGCCGAGGTTCCGCCGCTCGTCGATCAGCCCGTCGCCGTTGACATCCAGCAGCACGGTCGTGGCGGCGCGGCGCTGGCCGAAGAGGCGTCGGTAACGGTCGGCCTTGGCTTGCAGCGTGGCGTTGTCAGCGCCGCCGAGCGTGACGGCGGCGGAGTAGAGCCGCTCGAGCGCGGCCAGCGCCTCGAGCCGACGCAGCGACGTGACGGTGACGATCATGGATTCATCGCGATCGTTGGACGGGTCGTCGGGCTCGATGCCGACCAGGCGGAGCAGGGCGTCGTGGACCAGGGCGATCTGCGGGCCGAACGTGCGGGCGGTGAGGGTGAGGTTCGCGCCCTGCTCGCCGGGGATCGGGTCGTCGTCGGGCTCGTTGCGCGGCAGGGAGACGGTCAGCGTGCTGGCGTCGACGCGTGCGATGACCTCGTGGGCGACGCCGTTGATGAGCACGGCCTGACCCGTATCGAGCTGGGCGGCGGCGAAGTCGGCGGTCGCGCTGGTCGCGGTCGTGCCGGTGACGGAGGCGTCGGTGACGCTGAGGCGCTGCTGAGCGAGGAAACTGACCTCGTCGAGCAGGTTGGGCTCGAGGGCGATCAGGTCGCGGTCGGTGGCGAAGGGCATGGGTGGGGTCCTGAGATCACGGTCATTTGAAACGGCGCGGGGGCGGTGATGCCACCGCGCCGCGGGCGTGCCGCCGGAAGAGATGGGCGGCCAGACACCGCGCGGGGCGTGCCCATTCCCCGCGCGGCGGCGAGGGTCGAGCGGTCACGCGGCCGCCAGGCCACGGATCACGCCGTGCGCGTTCTCGTTGCGCAGCTCCAGCGTGTACTCGCCGATGACCTGGCCCAGCTCGCGGTCGCCGTTGCTGGCCAGCGGCTTGAAGTGGAAGCTGCGCCCGGACAGGGGCAGGACGTCGAGCCGGGACGAGTCGAGCAGCAGCACGGCGTCGGCGGGGACCCACCGGCTGAGCACGACGCGGCAGACGCCGAAGTCCGACTCGTACACGCTGACCAGGTCGCGGAAGCGCGTCGAGCGTTCGTCGTACGACCGCGACGAGCTGATGAACCCGTTGATGCGGCGTTTCTGGAACCCGCCGACGACGATGGTGTCGATCTGCCCGGCGGACTGGTCCCAGATCAGGCGCAGGGCGGTGTTGAGCTGGGTCTCGGTCAGCTCGTCGGACCCGGCGCCGTCGCCGGCGGGGAACCCGCCCGCGCCGTTGGTAAAGACGTTGGTCGCCAGCGAGGGGAGGATGCCGCGGAGGGTGCGGCGGGTCGAGGCGTTGCCCTCGGGGTTGGCGGCGGCGGCGACGCCGTTGAGCACGCAGTTCTCCAGGTCGCGCAGCAGCTCGCGGAGGCGCTCCTGCTTCTGGTAGTCCAGCTCGTCGCGCAGCGCGAGCTGTCGCGCGGCGAGCTGGGACCCCGAGACCTCGACGCTGGCGGTGAAGATCTGGGTGTAGTTCATCTGCCGCGTGCGGTTGGTGAATCGTGCGGCGGGGGCGTCGTCGCCCTCGAGGGCGGCGTTGCCGAGGATGTGCAGGGTGTCACCGTCGCCGATGGGTTCGGGCGTGGTCCCGCCGTAGCCGCGGACGACGGTCAGGTCGTCGCCGCTGACGGCGGTGACGAACATGACCTCGCGGGCGTCCTCGGCGCGGACCTGGTCGCCGACGCGGAAGCGAGACCCGTTGGCGACGCTGAAGGTGGTCTCGCCGGTGGGGTCGGAGAGGGACGGGTCGTCGATGCTGTCGGTGTTGGGCAGGAGGGTGTCCTCGAGCCACTCGTGGACGGTGCTGGTCGCGGTGCGGCGGGGGTCGCCGAGGTGGTCGAGCAGCGGGGTCTCGTGCGGGCTGACGATGCCGATGATGTCGGAGACGTCCTCGGCGAGCTCGGGGAGGGTGGGCCCGGCGGAGTAGGTGGCTTTACCGGTGAAGGGCATGGCGGGGGCTCCTGTTGACGCCCACGGATCGCAATCCGTGGGCTTCGTTGTGACGGTGAAAGGCGGACAGTCGGATCACGAGCGGCGGCGCAGGCGCAGGTAATCGAGCAGGTCGCGTCGGGCGCCGCTCTGGGCGGCGCGGGAGGCGGCGGCGGTGGCCAGGTCGTCGCCCTCGCCGTCGCTTCGCGGCGACATCGTCGAGCCCGACCACGGCGGCGCGGGCCTGCGGAACAGGTACGGCTTGTGACGTTTTAGGTCTTTGACGGCCAGGGCGAGGTCCGGCTCGTCCATCGTCTCGACGGCGCGCTCGGTCAGCAGGCGGGCGGCGTCGAGGTCGATCGCGTCGGCCTCGGCGAGCAGGGCGTCGATCCGCTGGCGACGCTCGAGGTGCTCGATCGTCCGACGCGCCTCGGCCAGCTCACGCTCGAGCTGTTCGTACGGCGGGGTCGGTGCGTCGGACCGGTCGTCGGGCGCGGGGGCCTCGTTCTCGGGCGCGGATGCGGCAATGGCGTCAGGCATGGCTGGGTTCTCCCGTGGTGAGCGGTTCGTTCAGAGAAGGCGTTGAGTTCGCGGCGAGCTCGGCGTAGCCCAGCTCGGTGAGGATCTGTCGCGGCGGGACGCCGAGCTCGAGCTTGATCCGCGCGTTGCGGAGCTGCTGGGTCTCGCTGTCGGGGAACGGGTCGGGCCAGTCGATGCGGACGGCGCGTTCGTCGGCGGTGTTCGGCAGCAGGCCCAGCGCGTCGGCGGCGTGCAGGGCCAGCTCGCAGAGGCGTTCGATGCCGGCGCCGTAGGCGATGCGCTTCTTGGCGTTCTTGGCCAGCAGGCCCATCATGACGACGCGCAGGGCGTTCTCGGAGGTGAGGTTGCCGATGCGGTCGCGCAGGACGCCGGCGACCAGGGGCGTGACGCCGCTGGCCTTGTCCAGGGCCTCGCGGATCTCGGCCAGGTGCGCCTCCTCGGAGGGGCTGTGGGCGTCGCCGCCGAACTCCTCGATCGTGGCGTCGGGGTTGTCGGTGGCCCACATCTGCCCGGGGCCGATCGGCCGGTCGGTGAACCGCTCGATGCCCTTGCCT
>CAYSIX010000099.1:0-14108 GCA_964431205.1 uncultured Phycisphaeraceae bacterium | reverse complement strand
ATGATCCAGGGCGGATGCCCCAAGGGCACCGGCACGGGCGGGCCCGGCTACCAGTTCGCCGACGAGCCCGGTGCGCTTAAGCTCAAGCACGACCGTCCCGGCACCCTCTCCATGGCCAACGCCGGGCCCGACACCAACGGCTCCCAGTTCTTCATCACCCACGGGCCCACCCCCTGGCTCGACGGCAAGCACGCCGTCTTCGGCCGGGTCACTGACGGCATGGAGGTCGTCCACGCCATCCGCCAGGGCGACAGGATGAACAAGGTCACCGTCTCCGACGCCGCCTGATCCGGCGATCGTCTGCGTTCAGGCAGGGATGAACACGGACCAACACGCGCGGGAATCGATGTTCGCTCCGGGGTCATCGGCGGCCATCTGAGTTCATCCGTGTTCAATCACCCGCCGTCGCCGGTCTCGCCGGGCGCCGGCAGGCCGCGATCGCCGACCACGTGCACCGACAGCCGACGGTTCGGGTCGCCCGCCAGGTAGAGCGTCTGCGTCGGGAACGCGAAGTCGATCCCCTCCTCGCCGTACCGCCGGAACAGCTTCGAGTTCACGAGCTGGCAGTGCTCCAGGTACGTGAACCAGCCGCGGTCCGGGTCGCCCTTGAGCTGGTACCAGTAGTAGGCCTTGATGTTCAGGCTCGCGTCGTTGAAGTCGCTGAACGAGAGCTTCGGCGACTGGTTCTCCATGTCGAACCGGCCCTGCTCGACCACCTCGTCGTCGTGCAGCACCTCGCGCAGGACCTCCACCGCGCGATCGATCTTCTCCGCCGGCGTGTCGTAGGTGATCGTGATGTTCATCTCCCGGCGGATGTACGGCCGGGCCGAGATGTTCTCCACCTTCCCGTCGATGAACTTCATGTTCGGCACGGTCACCAGGTGCCCGCTGAGCAGGCGGATCCGCGTCGAGCGGAACCCGATCTCCTCGACGATGCCCGACTCGTTGTCGAACGTGATGAAGTCGCCGAGGGTGAACGGCTTGTCGAAGAAGATCGTCAGCGAGCCGAACAGGTTCTTGACCGAGTCCTGCGCCGCCAGCGAGATCGCCAGCCCCGCGATGCCCAGCCCCGCCAGGAACCCGGTGATGTCCAGCTCGAACACGTTCTGCAGGATGAAGATCGCGAAAACGAGGATCAGGAAAATGCGGATCGCCCGGCGGATCAGCGGCGCGATCATGTCGTCCAGCTTGCTGTCGGTCTTGTCCGTCAGCCGCCGCAACGCCACCGCCACCAGGTCCACCAGGTTGTACAGGCCCCACCCCAGCGCGATGATGTACAGCAGCATCAGCACCCGCGCGCGGAACTCGGACAACGCCTCCTCAAAATGGATGAACGTCAGCCCGACGGTCAGCCCCAGCGTGAACAGCGCCAGGTTCACCGGGTTGACCGTCGCCTCCACCGCCGTGGCACGCAGCGGCGCCTCGATCCGCCGGAACCGATCCGCCGTGCGACCCAGCAGCCCCGCCGAGACCTTCCCCCCCGCCAGCCCCACGAAAATAAACAGCAGCAACGCCCCCCACTCCCACCACCGCGTGTTCGCAAACGTCGGGCCCAGCCGCGTCGCGATCACCCCCGCCCGGTCCGTCGGGTCGTACTGCGGCGGCAGCCCCTTCATGCTCTCGAACAACGCCTCGGCCCCGGCCACCGTCTCCGCCGTGAACTGCCAGCGCTGTTCACCCGTCTGCGCCAGCACGATCTTCCCGTCCGGCACCACCCCCGCTTCCCACACCCAGTTGTGCGCCGTCCCCCCGGGGAAAAACCGGTAACGTCGGATCCCCAGCTCCCCCGCCGCCTCCCCGTCCGGCAGGTCCGTCACCTTCACCTCACCCAGCCGATCCAGCACCGACTTGAGCGCCTCCGCCGCCTCCCACGCGTCCTGACCCTCGCCCAGCCCCGACGTGTCCAGCGTCTTGAGCGCCCGCTCCCACGCGCCCGCCCGGCCCAGCAGAGCGTTGTTCATCGCCTCCAGAAACGTGAACATCGTCTCACGCGGACCCGCCAGCGAGTCCCACTTCACCTCGCCCCGGGCCGCGTCCGGCGCCGGCGTCACCGCCTCATCCAGCTCTTCCGCCGCCTCCAGCGTCGGCTCCAAGACCTGTTCCATCGTGGAGCCGTCGCTCGGCTCGGCACCGCCGGACTGAGCCACGCGCTCGGCGTCGCTCGCCTGCGCCCCGACCGGCGCACAAGCCAGCAGCGCCGCCAGCGCCCAGCCGGCGACACGCCACGCAAATAAGTCTCGAAGGGTCGGCCCCATCACGCCGCTACTCTACCGCCTCGACCGAAACCCACAAGCCGGCGCGCACCCACTTCAAATGCCACATCCCCCGTTTAGCGGCGGGGCACCGCCCCGCTCGACGTTTCACGATGCCGCCCCACCCGGCGCGATTGCGTTGCACGTTCCTCGCTCCGCGTCTAGCGCCGGACCGCCCCGCGCGAAGTTTCACGATGCCGCCCCCCGCGCCACCGCTCCTCCAAAACCAAACCACTCGGCGCTCTTGGCGCCTTGGCGGTTCAACGCTCGCCCCCTACCGCACGTCCCGATCCGTCTCGATCACCCGCACGTTCACCCGACCGTCCTCACGCCACGTCGGCTCCGGTACCCCCGCGCCCCCTCGACCCAGCGACCCCAACGCCGAGAACAACGACGCGATCAGCCCCAACACGAAAAACACCACCGTCCCCACCACCAACGCCGCCACCGTCAGCACCACCACCGGCACCACAACCACCATCACCGCCGACATCACCGCCGCCTTCACCACCCACCCCGGCTGACGCGACACCCGCCCGTACCACATCCCGAACTGCGGATTGTCCCGAAATGAATCAAATCGCATGGCTCAATTCCCGATCGCTTCGCTCACTCATCCACCCATCACACACAGTATACGCGCCCGGACCCGTTGCAGCCGCCACCGCAGCCCCCGCCTCCACCACGCGGACGCGGCTCAGCCCCACGCCAGGTCTTACACCCGTCCCGCATGTGAAACACACAACCATCGACCGTTCCTGGCTCGCCGTTCGCCTCACCGTCGCCTTCAAGGTCGGCGTGGCACCGCGGCCGGGTATAGACCCGTCGCCGGCCGCAGGGCGTGTGCTCGAAGCGTTCGACGAGCCGGCCGGATTGGGTGACAATGCTGAGAACGTTCAAGTTGGGGTCGTGCAAGGCCCAGCAGAAGCGTTCGCAGTTGTTTTCGAGGTTGACGCCGCTGTCCGCGTTCTGCGGGTCCTGATTGATGGCGACCTGGCAGAGCATCAATTTCCCCATTACCGCTCTGTCTCGGAATCGTCCAGTTCGGCTGTCACCACCCACTCGTCGCCGCCGCGTGTCAACACCAGCGCGCCCCACGGCACGGGGATTCGCCGCCTGTTCTCATCGACGACCTCAGCGGGCTGAGGTGGTATGTTCAATGTGGGTGAGAACCAAACCGCCTCACGAGAAAACGGCAATCGCTTTCCATACATGAAGCCGCGTGAAAGCAGCACACGATCGACCTCATCAAGAAGTATGGTCACCGACTGCGTGCGTACATATGGGCGGTAAGGAATCGAGCCCGGCCCTTCAACAACAACGATCGGGTCCAGACACACAATCGTGCGCACGACACCAAGACCAAGTGTGCGACCGGGGTGGAAAGGTTCAATCTGCTCGCGATCGAGGGCATAGCGAGGGCTTGCATAGCGAGGATCATCGACCAATACCGTCTTTGGCTCTACCGGCACACCCTCTCTCTCCAGGAAAGCTTCGATTGAACTGGTCAACTCACGTGAATCATGGATCAGAACCTGACCATTGACGTCAGTCCATTCCACCCAGAACGCGCTATAGTCGATGAACGATTCCGTGGAAAGCCAGGCTTGTGTTTTGATGCCGTTGTGACCAAATGGGGAACAAGGTGTCATGATCCGCGCAAACCGCCTGTCTACCTGGCAGCCCGCAACGAAGGTGACTGCGAGACACAGTATGACGTATGACGATGTATGCCATCCCAGACGATTCATCCTCCATCTCCTTCGACAACGTCCCCAGCCCCTTCTTCAACCTCGTGCACGAACGGCGGGTGGTTAATGATCCGGACGTGTGCCTCCCAGTCCCCTTCGAGAGCGTCGATCCAATCTGTTTGGATCACGGCTGGCTCCACCTGAAAGCCCTGGGACCGGAACAAGGGACATCGTAGTTTGTTACGCGCGTTTCCGTCTCCATCTCGTCACCGGTTGGGTTTACCAGAGTGTCAGAGGCCGCACAATCCCGAATACCCCCTGCTACTGTCTCACCAGGCCGGGACAAAGTAGAACGCCCCCTTTCTTCTCCGTCGTCCCTCCGGGTCATGCCATAGGATTGCGACGGCGATACCGTGGCGTCGGGACGGTCATGCCACCCAATCAGGGCCCTGTGTCACGCCGTGGCATCGACGAGCCGGCGGACTCAGACGACAGGTCCCTCGGCACCACACACGCCTTGTCCACGTGCTCGACCAGGCGCGGCCAGAACGACTCGAAGTCCGCCGTCACCGCCGCGTCCAGCTCCGCCCACCCGTCCATCACCGCACGCAGCGACACCGCCCGACCGAAACGCGCCGCGAACCGACGCTCCATCCGCCCCAGGACCTCCCGCATCCCGGCCTCGCTCGCGTAGCAGCCCAGCCAGTCCTGCTCGATCATCCGCGCCACGATCGGCCGCATCGGCTCGGGCATCAGCGCCCCGTCCCGCTCCCGCTCAAAGCACGCGTAAACCCGTTCGATGAACGCCGACAGCGGCTCATCGTGATGACGCGACCAGTCCCGCGCCAGCACATGGTCGTAGAGCATGTCCGCCAGGATCCCGCTGTATCGGCCGTGGCGCGGGGCCAGGCGCCCGCGCGTCCGCGCCGGGATCGGGTGCGTGTCGGTGAACGCGTCCACGCGGTGGTGCAGCCGCACCGCCGGCCGCAGCGCCTCCGCCACGCCACGCCGGCCCCCGCCGCGCACCAGGTCCGGCAGCAACCCCCCGATCCATCCCGCCGCCGTCGGCTCCGACAGACACAGGTGCGCCAGGAAGTTCATAGGCCACCCATCATAACCACCTTGTTGACATCGTGTTGCCGCTTGACAAACTCCTGCTTGACAAGCTACCCCCCCCCGGTACTATTTCGACCCAATCATCCTTATGATGCCGTAGCACCCGGACGACCGATCAGAAGTTCATGGCGTACACAAGGAGGTAGATCGCAATGAACGCGCACCTGTCACCCGTCATATCGCAACCGTCTTCGGCGTGTGGTGGGAACCCCCGCTCGCTGGTTGTTGCGCTGTTCATCGTCATGGCCTGTGGCTCGGGCGCGTCCGCCGACCACGTCGACACGGGCGTCTTCGACGGCCCCCTGACCGCAACCGCGGGACGGTCACGAATCACCTTCAACCCCGAAGTCCAAGAGGGGCTGAGCGAGTGGTCCGTCGCCGGCGAGAACCTCGTCTCCCGCCAGAGCCTCTGGTTCCGCGTCGGCGACAGCCGCGAGTATCCGATCAACGACGTGGTTGACGGGACCGCCAGCGGGTCCGCCGACGGCGATGAGTCAGCCACCGGTGAAGGCTTCATCGAAGCACTCTGGGCCGGTCACGTGGAGGGCGTCCCGATGGCGCATCTCTACACCGCCTTTCTGTCCGATGATGGAACTGCCAACGGTCCGTCGGCCCTTGAGCAGAATCTAGCGTTTGCAAATCTTTCCGAAGCGCTGATCGAGATCACGGTGCTCCAACTCGTGGAACCACATGACACCGAACAGTGGGAAAATGCAATCGTCCACGAGTTCGAGTCACAGATCAGCTTGGATGGCGAAGGCATGACTGAGCCCGTGACGCCGGTCTCGATCCGTGGGGATTACGATGCCCTCGCCTCGCTGCTGTCGGATCAGGAGTTCACCCCCATCGAGAACGGCGAACCCCACGCCGGTGGATCACAAAAGGCGTTTCTGTATGAGTGGACGCTTGAGATCCCGCCAGACAGCGCGTCGACACGCACCAGCTCAGGCATCTTCACCACACGAGCGATACTCATCCCCGAGCCTTCCACGACAATAATGTTATGCGGGCTCATCGCAGCTGTGGCGGGCAAGCGACAAAGACTCTGAGACGATCCAAGCGTCCGGCAAATACGTTGGCGGGCTCACGCGGCTGAGACCAGAACCCAAGTTCTAAACGAGGATAGAAAATGATCCCAACCAACTTCCGTCTACGTCAGATAGCCGCGTGTCTGTTGACGGCCACGGTTGTCGCCACAACTGCCTGGAGCGATGACAAGAATTGGATCGGCATAAACAGCACTGACCCGGATGATCGAAAGTGGCACAATCCTGACAACTGGAGCCCCGGAGGCGCCCCGAGCACAGCCGATCTTGCACGGATCCATAATACCGGCGGTGTTCAACGGCCGTCGTGTTGGATCGTAGACGGCAATGCCGCCGCAAGTGATGTTATCATATTTGACGATCGGATCCTTGCGCACAGCAGACACACATTAACCGTGCTCGACCTTGTGGGCGTGGGAGTTGGTGCCTCGGGATCAAACCCGCCCTCGAGTGCCCGCTATAATCTACTCGCCGATCTTGGCAACGCCACGTTGATCGCACACCGAGTCCACATCGATGCAGGGCTTTTCGACAGCAGAGGCCAGACGGCACCTTATACCGCGGAACACACCCAATCGGGAAGCAACGCCTCGTTGCGCATCGGGACAGGAAACGACGGCAGGGGCGAGTACCGGATGCGCGGCCCGTACGCCGAACTCATCATCAATTCAGTCGAGGTGGGTAGCGCGTCGGGCACCGCCGAAGGCGTGTTCAACTACTGGCGTGGAACCGTCGATGTCGATTCGATCACCATCTTTAGCAACGGAACCATGACGGTCGGATCGAACGGAACAGAAACTAACCCAGACGGCAGTCCATTTTCCGGCATCACCGGCGATTCCATTTCGTACGTGTGCGATGCCGATCTGACGATCGACGGCGGTATCCTTGAGATCAAGAACTCGTTGACACTCGCGCAAGACTCCACGCTTTCCGTCTCAAGCGGTGGCGAGGTCCGTATCCGTGGCAGTTTCGATCAGAATGCGCCCGCCGAACTACTCATCACGAGCACCAGCGGGACCGATCTGGCAGGCTTGGGAGACAGCATGATCACGTGCATGATGCGCGATGAGGACACCGGTGGAAATCAATACATCAACATCCCGACCGCCAGCACCGTTCCCGCAAACCCTGACAATGGTTTCACGCCATCGAACTTCGTGATCGATCACCTGGTTCTCGGCGGGAATAACCAGTCCGGTCAGTGGGACAGTGTGACGTCCACAGCAGGCAACCTGCACGTAACATTGACAGGAAACGGAGACTCAGTGTTTGTTCGCAATCTCGAGGTCCGTGCCGGTGTTCGCATCCACATGAACAACAAACGGTTTTTCTTCCTGAAGGACGGCACGGCGCGTGAGTTTCGCCCAGGCGATGCAGATTTGGATGGAGACGTGGATGCGTTTGACCTGGGGATCTGGCAGGCGAACTTTGGCACCACAACGGGAGCGACGTGGCAGAACGCGGATTTTGATGGCGATCGGGATGTGGATGCGTTTGACAAGGGAATCTGGCAGATTTACTTCAATGGCAACTGACTCCACAGTGCTTTACGAAAGATACCTTGGTTGCCTGATTTCCGCCGACGCCTTCAAGTTACCGACGGTACGGACGCGTATTCACTACGGCCCGCGAACAGCCATTCGCTCGTAGGCGTCCGCGGGTTGTTGGCTCGCGGCTGATGCCGTGTCGCGCACCTTCTCACTTCAGCCGCGAGGCGACGCCTCGCGGACGCCGCCGCACGCGTGAGTGGTCGCGAGCACGACAGACCCGCGACCGCGATCGTGCGCGCGCCACGATCGGCTTGACGCGCACGTTCTGACGACGCGACCAGGCACGCGGACTCGCGCTCTTGCCTCGCTGCGGCCCGGCGTGAGGCGTCGAGGTGCCGACGCGTGCGCACCGGTGCGACCGATCGGGCAAGGGTGAAGGGGTCGAAGTCAGGAGTCAGGAGGGGAGGAGTCGGGAGTGTAGGAGGTAGGAGGTAGGAGGTAGGAGGTAGGAGTTGCAGCGTTGGAAAGGGCGGCCGATGGCGTCAACGGAACGTTCAATGGCTCGGCTACCGGACCGCTGGACCACGGGTCACTCGACCACTGGTCACGTTCGAACGAGCGCGGCGGGCAAACCAGACCAGTGTCCCGACCAGTTCGAGACCAGTTTCCCGCCCGGTGGGCGGGTCGGGGTTCGGGGGTGGTCTTGTGCGAGTCAGGCGGGTCGTGCGGGTGGTGCGGGTCGTACGGGGGGTGCAGGGGGATGGGAGCGGGAATGTCCTGCCCGAGGCGGTCGTAGCGGGTCAAGTCGGGTGGTGCGGGCGTCGATAGCACAAGGCAACGACAACACCGTCGGAGTGGAGGAAGTCTCATGTCCAACGCCGCCGCCCAGGCGCAGAGCACGGGCCAGACGAACGCGCCGGCCACGGGCAACGCCCAGACCGAAGCGATCGTGCAGGCCGCGATCCAGGAGATCAGCCACATCGCCACGCTCCCGGAGGTGACGATGCGGATCATCCAGCTCGTCGAGGACCCGGACTCGACGGCGCAGGACCTGAACAAGGTGATCAGCAACGATCCGGCGCTCGGGGCGCGGATCCTGAAGGTGGTCAACTCGGCGTTCTACGGGCTGCCGGGGCAGATCGGCTCGATCAACCGGGCGATCGTGCTGCTGGGGCTCAACGCGGTGAAGAACATCGCGATCGCGGCGAGCCTGGCGAAGCTGTTCCGCGGGGGCAAGATCAGCCCGAGCTTCGACGCGCGGGACCTGTGGACGCACGCGATCGCGTCAGCGACGGCGACGCGGCTGCTGGCCGACCGCGCCGGGCTGGGCCTGCCGGACGAGGCGTTTCTGGCCGGGCTGATCCACAACATCGGGATCCTGGTGGAGATCCAGGCGCGTCGGCCCAAGTTCGTGGAGATCATCGAGAAGGTCGAGAACGACGCGTCGCTGACGTTCCGCGAGGCGGAGACGGCGGTGCTCGGGGCGAATCACGAGCAGTTCGGGGCGGGGCTGTGCAAGCTGTGGAAGTTCCCGGCGAGCTTCGCGTACGTTACCGGGTTTCACCATCATCCGACGGACCTGCCGGCGGGCAACCGCACGCTGACGGGGCTGGTGCACGTGGCGGACATCCTCGTGGCGGGCCTGGGGTACGGGTTCACGCGGGGGACCGAGCACGCCGAGCCGGACGCGGCGCTGCTCGAGTCGCTCAAGCTGGGGCCCGATGCGTTGGCGGCGGTCCGTCAGCGTCTGCCCGAGGCGATGGACGAGGCCAAGTCTCTCTTCGCCGACGTGGTCTGAGCCCCGGGGTGCTCGGCCGGTCGGACACGTCCGGGCACGGCACGACCCAGGGCGAACATAACCAAGGCGTCTCTCTTTTCCCTCCGGGCGACGATTCAGGAAGAATCGTCGCCTTTTTTATGCGCGTCGAACCGAGGCGGCGCCGGCGCGAGGTAGGGGATGCGGCGGCGGTAGAGGTCGAGGCGGCTGCGCAGGCCGTCGGGGAGGCGGTCGTCGTCGCCGCGTTCGGCCAGGGCGAGGGCGGTCCGGGCGGTGCGGACGGCGCGGTCGAAGTCGCCGGTGGCGGCGCAGGCGGCGGCGAGGGCGTCGAGCACGGCGGGGCTGCGATGCTGGGTGACGGTCGCCAGTTGCTCGGCGATGTGCAGAGCCTGCTTCGGGTCGCGTGTCTGGTCGTTGGGGTGGACGGCCAGGACCCAGGCCAAGCCCGTCGCCGCGAGCAGGTCGCGTCGATCGAGGTGGAGCGCGGTGCGGAACTGCTCGAGGGCGCGGTCGTGCTCGCCGTGCGCGGTCAGGGCCCAGCCGAACTCGGCGCGGGCGGCGTGGTCACGGGGGTTGAGTCTGACGGCCTCGGCCAGGTGGGGCAGGGCCTGGTCGTTGCGGCCGGTCAGGCGCAGCGCCCGGCCGAGGTTGTAGTGAGCGCCGGCATAGCCGTCGCTGACGCGGACGGCCTCGCGGAAGCGGTCGATCGCGGCGGTCATGTCGCCGGCGCGGGCGTGCTCGATGCCGAGGTTGACGATCGCCTCGGCGTATTGCGGGTTCAGGCGCAGAGCCCGGCGGTAGTGGTCGATGGCGGTGTCGTGGTCGCCGCGGTCGCGCAGGGCGATGCCGAGGTTGTTGTGGGCGCGGAAGTTGTGCGGGGCGTGGACGAGGACGCTGCGCCAGAGGGTGACGTGCGAGTGGTAGAGGGTGTTGCGTTGGACGGTGAGCAGGCCCAGCCCGACCGCGACGACGCCGAGCACCGCGCCGCCGAGGACGCGCGGGCGCGCGATTTGGCGGGCCAGTTCGGAGGCGATCAGCCCGACGATCACGACCAGGACCGCGGCGAGCGGCAGGTACATCCGGTGCTCGAACGCCAAATCGCGGATGGGCATGACGCTGGAGGTCGGCGCGAGGATCAGAAAAAACGCGGTGCCGCAGAAGCCGATCCAGTGTCGGCGCCACAGCAGGAAGAGCGAGCCGACGGCGAGCGCGGCGACCGTAGCGCCGGCCAGGGCGATGCGCAGCGGGTCGTCCTGCACGGGCCACATCGGGTCGAAGCACAGCGGGTGGGGCCAGACCGCCAGGCGCAGGTAGTGCAGGATGATCTCGGGCTGGGTTCGGGCGTACTCGAGCGTCGTGACGTCGCGCATGCCGAAGCCGGCCGAGCGATCGGCGTCGGCCGCCGCGCCCACCCACACGACCGTGTAGAGCAGCACGGTCCAGGTCGCCACCAGGCCGAGGTACAGCGGCCAGCGGCGCCGCACCGCCTCGCCGGTCGCGCGATACAGGAACGTGCGGTCGTAGAGCATCACCACAAGCGGCGCCGAAACCATTACCTCCTTTGTGCCCATGCCCAGGGCGCAGGCGAGGACGGCGAGGGCGATCCACCCGCGGCGGCGGTGCGCCGACGCCGGCTCGGCCGCCCGGATCGATGCGTAGAGCGTCAGCAGGTAGAACAGCGCCATCAGCGACTCGCCCCGCTGGACGACGTACGTCACCGCCGCGGTCTGCAGCGGGTGCACGACCCAGAGCAGCGCGACGGCCAGGGCGAGCGGCGTGGCGTTTCGCGACGGTGTCGTCCCAGCCGTGCACACACGCGTGACGGTTCGATGTACGACGGCGTAGAGCGTCAGCGCCGCCGCCAGATGGATTGCGACGTTGACCAGGTGGTAGCCGAACGTATCGAGCTTGCCGACGGCGTAGTTGAGCGCGAAGGTGGCCTCGAGGACGGGGCGATTGGTCCCGCCGAGGATGACCAGCGGGTCGCGGAGGCGTCGGATGTCGTGGTTGGCGACAATGGCGGAGAGGTCGTCGAGGACAAAGGGGGCGTGGAGGCTGTTGAGGTAGCAGGCGGCGCCGGCCACGATAATCAGCGGCGCCGGCCAGAGCGGCGCGCGGGTCGGGCGATCGGCCTCGGGGGGCGACCCCGGCATGACGAGCGACGAGTTTACTCGCTGGCGTGGGCAAGGGTGGGGTGGGGTGGTCAGCGATAGGGTCTCGAGAACGTCGCGCGACTCGGCGGCCGCGCTCGGCGACGAGCACGGCACCGGCGCGGGCCCGTGGCCGGTGGCGTGACCGGCGAGCGCCCCGCCGGTTCTGCTACACTCCATCAGACGGAGGCGACATGGACAGCGACGGGGTCGTGATCTGCATCGGCAGCTCGAACGTCGATTTCATCATGAAGGTGCCGCACCTGCCGGCACGGGGCGAGACGGTCACGGACGGGACGTTTCAGCAGGTGTTCGGCGGCAAGGGTGCGAACCAGGCGGTGGCGGCCGCCCGCGCCGGAGCCCGCACCACGTTCGTCACTTGCCTCGGCAACGACCCGTACGCCTCGCTGATGCTCGAGAGCTTTGCCCGCGACGGCATCGACACCGCCCACGTCCGTCGCGCCGACGACGTGCCGTCCGGGACCGCGCTGGTGATGTTCGACGCCGACGGCGACAACTACCTCTCGGTCGCGCCCGGCAGCAATGACCGCCTGATGCCCGAAGACCTCGACGAGCACGCCGAGCGGATCGCCTCGGCCGACGTCGTCCTGCTCCAGATGGAGATTCAGCCGCAGACCATCGTTCGGGCGCTCGAGCTGGCGGGCCGGGGCGAGACGGCGGTGATCTTCAATTACGCGCCGTACCGCGACGGGATCGTGCCGCTGGACGGGGCCATGAGTTGGCTGGTGGTCAACGAGCAGGAGTGCGCAGAGCTGGCCGGCGTTGCGGTTTCGTCGCGTGACGAGGCGGCGGCGGCGCAGGTGCTGCGACAGCGTGGCGTGCAGCACGTGGCCGTGACGCTCGGGGCGAACGGCGTCCTGCTGTGCGACGACGCGGTGCGGCACCTGCAGGCCTTCCGGATCGAGCCGAAGGACACCACCGCGGCGGGCGACACGTTCTGCGGGATGTTCGGTGCGGCGCTGGCGCGTGGCGAGTCACCCGAGACGGCGGCGCGCTTGGCCAACGCCGCCTCCGCCCTTTGCTGCCTCGGCGAGGGCGCCCAGCCCTCGATCCCCCACGCGGGCGCCGTCCGCGCGTTTCTGGATGAACACGATGACGGGTGACGTCGCAAGGCTCCTGTTTTTCCGGGTCGGGGACGACCGCGACGGGCCCATCCGCTTGCGACCGCGTCGAAGCGACACCACGTGTCAGGAGAGACCCAAATGTCGTACACGTACGAAGAGCTCGCGAAGATGATCGACCATTCGCTGCTGAAGCCGAGCATGGACACGGACGTGCTGGACGAGGGATTGCAGGCGGCGCTGGCGTACGGGGTCGCCAGTGTCTGCATCATGCCGTATTACCTCAAGCGGACGGCCGAGGTCTTGGCCGGCAGCGGTGTCCAGCCGAGCACGACGATCGGTTTTCCGCACGGCGGGCACACGACCGCGGTCAAGGCCCGCGAGGCCGAGCAGGCCCTCGATGACGGCGCGACCGAGCTCGACATGGTCGTGAACGTCTCGAAGGTGCTCTCGGGCGACTGGGATTACGTGCGGGGGGACATCCGCGCGGTGATCGACGTGGCCCACGCGCGGCGGCAGAAGGTGAAGGTGATCTTCGAGAACTGCTACCTGGACGACGAGCAAAAGAGGCGGCTGTGCGAGGTCTGCGGGGAGCTGAACGCCGACTGGGTGAAGACGAGCACGGGGTTCGGCACGGGCGGGGCAACCGACGATGACCTGAAGCTGATGCGTGCCCACAGCCCGGATCACGTGCAGGTGAAGGCGGCGGGCGGGATTCGCACGTTCGAGCGGCTGCTGCAGGTGCGCGAGCTGGGCTGCACGCGTGCCGGCGCGAGCCAGACGGCCGACATTCTCGACGAAGCGAGGCGGCAGCTCGGCCTGGAGCCGATCCGGCTGCCCGCGAGCCACGCCTAGCCCCGCTATAGTGACGGGCTTTCGCCCACGTGGAGCAACCGTCATGGCCGCCGAAGCCAAGCCCAAGAAGATCGTGCTCGCCTACTCCGGCGGGCTGGACACGTCCGTGATCCTGCCTTGGCTCAAGCAGCGTTACCCGGGCGTGAAGCTGGTGGCGTTCGCCGCCGAGCTGGGCCAGGGCGACGAGCTGTCGGGCATCGAAAAGAAAGCGAAGCAGAGCGGCGCCGACGAGGTCGTGGTCAAGGACCTGCGCCAGGAGTTCGCCGAGCAGTACTGCTTTCCGGTGCTGCGCGCCCACGCGACGTACGAGGGGGACTACCTGCTGGGCACGTCGATCGCTCGGCCACTGATCGCCCGGCACCAGGTGCTGGTCGCGAAGCAGACCAGGGCCGACGCCGTCGCCCACGGCGCCACCGGCAAGGGCAACGACCAGGTCCGCTTCGAGCTCGGCTACTACGCGCTCGACCCGGACATCCGCGTGATCGCGCCCTGGCGCGACTGGGAATTCCGCTCGCGCTCCGACCTCATCGCCTTCGCCGAGAGCCACCAGATCCCCGTCGCCAAGGACAAGCGCGGCGAGGCGCCCTTCTCCATCGACGCCAACCTCCTGCACTCCTCCTCGGAGGGAAAGGTGCTGGAGGATCCG
>CAYSIX010000098.1:0-14163 GCA_964431205.1 uncultured Phycisphaeraceae bacterium | reverse complement strand
CGAGCTGGATGAGCGGCCACCGGCGGTCGGCGGCGGCATGCGTTGGCAGCCGTTCGATGTGCCGGGCCAGGTCGTAGGCGAGGTAGCCGATCCAGAGCGAGCCGTCAGAGCAGACCTGGCGAAGGTCGGTGAAGGGCCGGCATCGCCACGGGGTCGACGCCGTCGCGTCGTCCGGGCCGTGCCACTGGCTCGCCGGCGGCCCGTCCGGCGGATTGACAAACGTCAACGCACCGTCGGATTCGGCCACGAGTGTCCAGCGGGCCCAGCGCGGGTGCAGGCGGCCCGAATGGAGCATGTGCACGCGTCGGCGGTCCGGCCAACGCGACAGCACCTCGATCGGTGTGCCGGACCAGGGGAGTGTTACGTCTGCGTGAGGGACCATCGCTGCATCTTATCGGGGTGGCCGTCGGCGTACGCGTGCAGTGATTCGGCGGGAAGAACAAGCCGATAAGCGAAGAGATGAAGCGGTTCGGCCCGTGGGACGCGGGCGGCGTGATCCGTCCGCGCGACCCGCGGAGAAAGTGGCCCGTGGCAGGGACGAACAAGTTGCCGGTGTTCGACCCGGGCCGATTCGCCGTCGTGGCGATCGGTGCCAGCACCGGTGCGCCCATGCCGCTGGGCCGGATGATCACGCACCTGCCCGCCGACCTGCCCGTCCCGATCCTGGTGGCCCAGCACCTGCCGCTGGCGTTTACCGCCAGCTTCGCCAAGCAGCTCAACCACGACGCCGCGCTGACCGTGGTTCACGCCGAGCGCGGCATGCGGGTTCTGCCGGGAACGGTCTACCTCGGTCAGGGCAAGCGACACCTTCGGGTGGCCAAGTGCTTCGGTCACGATCAGATCGTGGTCAGCGACGAGCCGCGAGAGCTGCTGTACCGACCGTCGGTGGACGAGCTGCTGCGAAGCTGCGCGGAGGTGTACGGGAGTCGCGTGCTCGCGATCGTGATGACGGGGATCGGGCGCGACGGGACGGAGGGAGCGGCGGAGGTGGTCAAGGCCGGCGGGGTGGTCCTGACGCAATCCGCGGAGACGTGCGTGGTGTACGGCATGCCGCGGTCGTGCGTGGAGGCGGGGCTGTCGTCGGCGGCCCTGACGCCCGAGCAGCTACGGCGCTGCATTCTGCAGCTCTCGCCGGGCCACCGTGACGAGGCGTTTCAGGACGACGGGCCGACGGCGGCGCTTCGGGCCTGACGAGCGGGGCTCCCACCGGGCACCGCGAGTCCACTGATCCATTTGCAGACGACCGAGCGATCGGGACAATGGCTCGACCTGAGAGTCAAAGAAGGATCGATGTGCGCATGGCGACAACGAAGGCAAGTACAAAGGTGCTGCTGGTCACCGGTGGGGCGGGTCGTGAGGGCCGTCGGCCCGGGCGGTCGCTCGAGGAAATCCTCGAGGACGCGGGACGGTTCAACGTCAGCGCGGTGACGCTGACGAGCAACGGGGCGCCGGTCCTGACGCGATTGCGAGAGAACCAGTTTGGAGCCGTCGTGCTGCGGGTCGCGGGCACGGAGGCGTTGCCGGCCGACCAGATCGAGGCGCTGGCGGCGTTTGTGGAGGCGGGCGGTGGAGCGGTGATCGTGTCGCCGTCGGGTCAGACGCTGGTCGGCAGCGACGCCGGCCGTCGGCTGATGGGCGTCGCGCTCGATGAGGGCAGTCCCGTGCCGTTCGAGATGGAGCTGCGCTGGACGGCGCAGGCGCGCGACGCCGGGATCCCCATGGCGATCCGGGTCGATGACTTTACCCTGACCGACACGCTGCAGCGGCTCGAGTTGCTGGAAGAGACCGTGCCCTTCGCCGTCGTGCATGTGAACGGCGACGACGCGCCGATCGGCGTCTGTCGTCCGCTCGGAAAGGGTCGATCCGCGTTTCTCGGCATGGGCGGGACCGAGGCGGCGCTGCGCAACCCGCACGTGCGTCGGCTGATCGTGCGGTCGGTGCGTTACGCGCAGGGCGAACGCTTTGAGGGCGAGGTCCGCGCCGGGATCGTCGGATACGGCGGGGCGTTCAATATGGGCCTTCAGCACGCCGAAGCGATCAACGCGCAGGCGGGCATGAAGACCGTAGCCGTCTGCGACTTGGACAAGGCTCGGACCGAACAGGCGAAGAAGGAGCTGGGCGACCATCTGCGGACGTATCAGAAGATGGAGGGGCTGATCGAGGACGACGGGGTGGACCTGCTGGTGGGGATTCTGCCGCACAACCTGCACGCGGAGATGTGCATCTCGGCGAGCCGCGCGGGCAAGCACGTCGTGACGGAGAAGCCGTTCTGCCTCACGCTGGAGGAGGCGGATCGGATGATTGCCGCGGCGCGTGACGCCGAGCGTATGCTCTCGTGCTTCCACAATCGACGCTGGGACGGCGACTTTCGTCAGATGCTGACGGTCGTGCAGGACGGCGAGATCGGCGACGTGTTTCACATCGACGCGGGCACGGGGCACTGGCGGGCCCCCCGAGCGTGGTGGCGATCGAGCAAGGCGGTGTCCGGTGGCGTCCTGTACGACTGGGGCGCCCACTACGTGGACTGGCTGCTGAATCTCATGCCCCGTCGCATCGAGTCGGTCAGCGGCCTCTTGCAGAAACGGTTCTGGCACAACACGACCAATGAGGACTTTGCCCTGGTCACCGTCCGCTTCGAGGATGGATCATCGGCCACGCTCGAACAGGGCACACTCGTCGCCGCGCCCCGCAAGGGCATGCGCGTGCTCGGCAGCCTCGGGGCGGTGGCCAACGATGGTCCCGGCGCCGAAGTGCAGGTTACCCGTTGCGAGGGCGGCATTACCCGGCGGACATCGCTCTCGTCGTGGCAGCCCAAGTGGTCGAACTACTATCAGAACGTGGCCAACCACCTGCTGATGGGCGAGGGGCTGGTCGTCACCGCCCAGCAGGCACGGCGGGTGATCGGTGTGCTGGATCTGGCCGAACGCTCGAATCGCCAGGGTGGCCGACCACTTGAGCTGCCCGGCGAGGACGCGTTCAAGCCCGACTTCCTTCCACCATTATGAGACGGAGTCACGACTCGGCGACGCCGCTTCGCCATCGAACGACTGGCTGGTCAGATGGTAGAAGACGTCTTCAAGCGTCGGTCGGCCGACCGAAACGCTCGTCGCGGCGTCGCCCACGATCGACTCGACCTCCGGGATCAGCCGGGCGCCGTCCGGGTGCTCGAAGCGGATCGCGTCATCGACGGCCCGTGGTTCAGCGCCGGGCTTCCACGGCCCGAATCCGTCCTTCAGGCGGTTGACCAGCCCCGTTCGCGTCTCGGCCGGGACGGACGGGTCCATGCGCAGCTCCACGACGCGACCGCCGACCATCGTCTTGAGGGCGGCCGGCGTGTCGATCGCGATGAGTCGGCCCCGGTTCAGGATCGCCAGGCGGTCGCAGCGATCGGCCTCGTCCATCAGGTGCGTGGTCAGCAGGATGGTGGCGCCGTCGCGAGCACGGGCGTGTTCGAGCCTGCGCCAGAAGTCGCGCCGCGCGGCCGGGTCGAGCCCGCTCGACGGCTCGTCGAGCAGGAGCAGGGCGGGCCGTGGCAGCAGAGCCTTGGCCAACTCCAGCCGCCTTCGCATGCCACCGCTGAACGTTGCCACCCGGTCGTCGGCACGATCGGAGAGCTCTGCCTGCTCGAGCAACTCGCGCACTCGCGAGCGGAGCGCAGCGCCACGCCAGCCATAAAGATGGCCGTGATGGCCGAGGTTCTCAATCGCGGTCAGCTCGCCATCGAGACTGGGCCTCTGGAACACGACGCCAAGCCGCCGGCGCACCGCGTCCGGCTCGTCCGCAAGGTCGTGGCCGAAGATCCAAGCGTGACCACGGCTTATCGCGGTCGCGCTGAGCACCGTGGCGAGGAGGCGAAAGAGCGTCGTTTTGCCCGAGCCGTTCGGCCCGAGCACCCCGAACAGTTCGCCCACGCGCACATCGAAGCCGATGTCGCTCAATGCGGCAGGAGGCGGGGTTGACGTGGCGGGGCGTTGCCGCCGATCGGGGTAGACGAAGGTCAGGCTTTGGCAGGACACCGCGGGGACAGCCGACCCGGCGACGGTGGGCGAACGCGGCAGGGCGGCGGCACCGCTCGAGAATGCGGTGGCTGACGCGGTCATGGCCTCACCTGGTCCAGCAGCATCGCCGTCAGGACCACGGGCAGGTACATGAGCGAGGCGAGGAACACGAGCCGAGCGGCGAAGCGCGAGGGAGAGGCGGTGAACCAGACCGCCAGGCCGAGGAAGACCAGGCCGCAGAGCAGCGACAGCGAGGCGTAGGTCCATCCGCTCACGCCCATCGCCGCGGGCAGGGTGCCGACGGCCAACAGAAGGACACACGTGGCCACCATGTGGCGAAACGCTTGGCCGTGACGGGATGAGCGAAATCCCAGGATCGGCAGGCCGGCCCGTGCGTAGTCCTGGCGGTAGAGCCAGGCGATCGCCAGAAAGTGCGGCAGTTGCCAGATGAACATGACGGCAAAGAGCAGAGCGGCCTCGATGCCGACGCGGCCGGTCGCAGCCGCCGCTCCGATGACCGGCGGCATCGCCCCCGGCACGGCGCCGACCCACACCGCCCACGGCGTGCGCCGCTTCAACGGCGTGTAGGCACCGGCGTAGGCCGCGACCGTGAAACCGGCCAGGCCCGCCGCCAGCGCGTTGCTCGACAACCACAGCGCCGCGATACCGACCGTCGTCAAGCTCACGCCGATCCACAACGCCGCGCCCGGCGACAGCCGACCCGCCGGCAGCGGCCGCTGACTCGTCCGACGCATCAGCCCGTCCGTGTCACGTTCGTAAACCTGATTGAACGCGCTGGCGCCCATGCAGCACAGGGCCGTTCCAGCCAGCCCGCCGAGCAACGCCAGCCAGGCCCACTGCGAACCGCGCGCCGCCATGAAAAACCCGATTGCGGCCGTCATCACGACCACCACCGTGATGCGCAGCTTCGTCAGTGCCGCCACGTCGCTCAGCCGGACCTTCCATCGCGAGTACCCGACGGCGTCGTCGGCCAGCAGGACCGGCGTCACGCCCACAACTGACGGTCGCGAGGCCGCGTCCCACCCTTCGGCCGAGCCGGTGACCTGGCTCATACCAGCTCCCCCTCCAAAACCTGCAGTCGACGGCCGGCGGGCGTCGCGCGGGCCGGCGTCACGGGGTCCGGAGCTTCGGCCGGCCGACGCACGAGGTGCGCCCGCACGGCCAGCGCCGTCGCCATCGCCAGCATCAACGCGCCCACCGCCTGGTGCGCCGTCGCCACGTGCGGGTGTTCCTTCGACCAGATCACGCTCAGCCCGAGCATTACCTGCACGATGAACAACGCCAGCAACGTCAGCATCGGCGCCCGCAGCCCGGTCAACAGTGGGTGCTCGCGCGCCAGGCGGTATTGAACGACCAGCAGCGCCACCGGCAGGACGAGCATGCCCGTCACCCGATGCACGTACTGGTTCCAGACCAGCGCGACCGAGGCCGGCTCGGCCGGCACACGAACCGCCTGATCCAACAGTCCGGGAGTGACACCGAGGTCGGCGGCGTCGATCGAAAGCGCCGGCTCTTCGACAAAACGGGTCCAGGTGTCGCCGCCAAACGCGTGGAAGCCTGCGGCTACCGCGTCCTGATCGAGCGGGGGGACCAGGCGGCCGAAGACGAACGGGGCGTCGGGGATGGCCGAGGCCGAGTGGGTGTGGCGCGTGATCGCCCCGAGGGTCAGTTGCACGACAAACAACAGCAGCAGGGCGAGGGTCAGCATCCTGGTCGTGCGGCCGATGGGCACGCCCGCGGCCTCGTGACGAGTTCGGCGCCATCCGAGCATGACCATGAACGCGACCACAAACGCGAGCACGAGCTGGCCGCTGACGCCGTGGACGATCGCCAGTCCGATCGATTTTTCGGTGACGCGCAGTCCGCCGAGCACGCCCTGGATCGCGAAGAGCACGGGGATGGCCAAGGCGGCGTAGGTCATGGGGTGGCGAAGGCCGAAGCGTCGCGCGACGAGGCCGGCGGTCAGGATCGCCAGCAGGCCGGCGGCCGCGCCCGTGAGGCGGTGGTTATGCTCGAGAAACACCGCCAGGTCGCTCCAGATCGCCGCCGGCAGGAGCAGCCACCGTCCGAAGCTGGCGGGCCAGTCCGGGACCGCCAGGCCCGCGTTGTAGCTGGTCACCGCGCCGCCGGTCGTCACCAGCACGAAGGTGAACGCCGCCAGGGTGAGCCCCAGCCCGTAGAGCAATCGGTTGCTCGTTTGTGGTCGCCGCGTCATGGGGTCGGTCTCCGTGTCGGGCCGGATTATAGGCGATCCTCCCCGGCGTGAAACGCCATGGTCTGCTCGGCGTGACGCCGAGCGCCGCCGCACGATCGATCCTGCTATCATGGACCATTCCGCTCGAATCAGCTTTTTCGAACACCCATGTGAAGGAGGTCGGTGCCCCGTGAGCAAAGCGAATCCAAACAACGAAGGGGCGGTGGAGCGGCAGCAGCCGTCCCGTCGCGAGTTTCTGATGGCGGGGGCGGCCGTCGCGGGTGGGGCGATGCTGGCCACCGGCGGCGCCCAGGCGCAGACGATCGGGCCGGAGTCGACTCGCCCGATCCCCAGGTCGGGCAAGCGTGCGCCGCTGGGCCCGAACGATCCGATCAAGCTCGGCGTGATCGGCGTTGGGGGCATGGGCAGCGGACACTGCGGGGCGATGATGGGTCTGCGTGAAGCGGGCCAGGCCAACGTCGAGGTCGTCGCTCTTTGCGACGTGTGCGAGCCGCGATGGAGCAACGCGCTGGAGATGCTGCGCAAGCGGCAGCCGGGCGTCGCGGTCGACACGTACACGAAACACGAAGACCTGGTGGCCCGGGAAGACCTGCACGGCGTGATCGTGGCGTCGACCGAGCACTGGCACGCCCAGCACGTGGGGGACGCGATGGCGGCGGGCAAGGACGTGTACTGCGAGAAGCCGATGACGCTGCGCATGCCCGAGGCGCTGTGGCTGCGCGAGGCGGTCCGCCGGAACCCGGACATCATCGTGCAGGTCGGCACCCAGCAGATGATGCTGCCGAAGTTCGACGCGGCGCGGCAGATGATCAAGGACGGCCGCATCGGCAAGCCGACGTTCAGCCAGACCAGCTACTGCCGCAACTCGAAAGAGGGCGAGTGGCTCTACTACAGCATCGATCCGTCCTGGGAGCCGGGCGTGAACCTGGACTGGGAGCGGTGGTGCGGGCCGCTGGGCGTCGAGCCGTGGGATCCCGAGGTCTACGCGCGCTGGCGACGGTACCGCAAGTATTCGACCGGCATCGTGGGCGACCTGCTCGTGCACGTGATGACGCCGATGATGCACTCCCTGGATGCCGGCTGGCCGACGCACGTGACCGCGACGGGCGGCCACTACGTGGACAAGGCGATGGAGAACCACGACCAGGTCAACATCAACGTGCAGTTCGAGAGCGAACACACGATGGTGGTCGCCGGTTCGACGTCCAACGAGGTCGGGCTGGAGACGATGATCCGTGGCCACAAGGGCAACATTTATCTGGGCGGGCGCCACTGCCAGATGCGCCCGGAACGGCTCTACGTGGACGACGTCGAAGCCGAAACCGTCGAGTCTCCCGACATCGGCAACGACCAGAACGCGCTGCGCATGGACTGGCTGAACTCGATCCGTACACGGCAGCCCAACCGCAGCCCGGTCGAGCTGGGTACAAAGGTCATGGTCGTCGTGGACTTGGCGACGCGCTCGATGTGGGACGGCCACTCCTATCGGTTTGACCCCAAGACGCTGACCGCTCGGAGGGTCTGACGGCCTGATGCCGGTGATGCTCGCCAGTCACGCGATGGGGACGCGCTTCGAGCTGGTGCTCGACGGCGACGACTGCGATCGTCTCCGCGTCGCGGGTGAGGCGGCGCTCGCCGAGGTCCGCTTCTGGCACGATCGGCTGAATCTCTTCGACCGTGGCAGCCTGCTCAACGCGATCAACACCCGGGCCGCGCGCGTTGCGGTGTCGCTGGACGAGCTGACGTTCGAGCTGCTGGGGCTGTGCCAGCGGGTGTACGAGGCGTCCGGCGGCGCGTTCGACCCGACGGTTCGCCCGATCATGGAGCGTTGGGGTTTTCAAGTGGAACACCGCGCCGTCGCTCCTGCCGATGTCTCGCCGCCCGTGCACGGGATGCGACACGTTGAGCTGGACCCGGTGGCGCAGTCCGTGCGGTTCACGCGACGGGGCCTCGTGCTGGATCTGGGCGGAGTGGCCAAGGGCTTCGCGATCGATCGCGCGGTCGAGGTGCTCCAAGAGGCCGGCGTTCGTTGTGCGCTGCTGCATGGCGGTACCAGCACGGTCGCGGCGATCGGATCACCGCCGGGCCGCGACGGCTGGTCGGTGGCGACGCGTATGCCACCGTCGCCGCGTCATCATGGGCCGGCCGCGCCGGTGGTGCGGCTGAGGGATGCGGCGATGTCGGTCTCCGCGCCGCACGGCCGCACGATCGAGCGAGACGGCGAAGCGGCGGGGCACCTGATCGACCCGCGTGCGGGTCGGCCGGCGGCGGTGGGTAAGTTCGCCGCGGTGCTGGGCGAGACGGCGGCAGAGACGGACGCGTGGTCGACGGCTGTGGCGGTCCTGGGGCGCCCGCCTGAGCGAATGCCGAGGAGCCTGACCGTCGCGTGGGTCGGTTGCGAGGGCGAGCTGAGCGTCGTCGGGCCGTACGCGAGCTCGATTGACCACCCCGGGCTCAACAACAGTGGTAACCCCATGATGGAGGCGACCTGGGCATGAGCGAGCTCGATCGAAGGACGTTTCTTAAGCGATCCGCGGGGGCGCTTTCGGCCATGGCCATCCTGCCGGAGCTGGCGTGGGCGGCCGACGCCGTCCGTGGCGGCATCTCGGTCGGGATCGTCGGCATGGGTCGTCAGGGCCGCGCGATCGCCGGCGAGTTGCAGAAAATCGAAGGCGTGCGCATCACGGCCGTGTGCGACGTGGACGAGGGGCGGCTGCGGTCGGGCGCCCGGCGTGTGGCGGGTGCGGCGACGTACGGCACGCACTGGGAAATGCTGGATCAGGCGGAGCTCTCGGCCGTGTTCGTCGCCACGCCGACGCATCTGCACCGTCAGGTCGTCGAGGATGCGCTGGACGCCGGCAAGCACGTGTACTGCGAGGCACCGCTCGCCGCGACGGTCGAGGAGGCCCAGGCCATCGCCGCGGCTGCACGGGCGGCCAAGACCGTCTGTGTGCCCGGCCTGCTGGCCCGGAGCAACCCGATCTACCAGCTCGCCCGCAGCTTCTTCCTCTCCGACGCCGGTCGTGAACTCGCGGCCCTGCGCGCCCAGCACCACGAGAAGTCCACCTGGCGCACGCCCGCCTCCGACCCGGCACGGGAGAAGGCATTGAACTGGCGGCTCGATCCCGAGGTGTCGATCGGCCTGCCCGGCGAGCTGGGCACGCATCAGTTCGAAGTGTTTCATTACTTCCGCGACCGGTACCCGACGTGGGTGCAGGGTTGGGGCGGTGTGCACGTGCACCGCGACGGCCGAGAAGTGGCCGATACCGCCGCCTGCGTCCTCGGGTACGACGACGAGATCATCCTGCAATATGGCGCGACGCTGGTGAACTCCTACGAGGGCGCGTACGAGGTCTTCGCCGGCTCCTACGCGGCGATCAAGCTCGCCTGGACTCACGGGTGGATGTTCAAGGAGCCCGACGCCCCACTCCAGGGCTGGGAGGTCTACGCCAACCGCCAGCAGTTCCACAACGACGAGGGCATCACGCTGATCGCCGACGCGACCAAGCTCGCCGCTCAGGGCCAGCTTCAGGCCGGCGTCGGCCTGCCGCATCCACCGCTGTACTACGGCGTGGCGGACTTCCTCAAGAGCGTGACCGAAGACGCCGCTCCGGTGACCTCGATCGACGAGGGCATGCGCGCCACGATCGTCGGCATCGCCGCCAACGAGGCGCTGACCTCGGGCCAGCGCGTTGAGATCGATCCCGCCACGCTCAAGGGGGCCTGAGCCATGCCACGTGAATCGCGCCTGCGAACGCAGGGCCTGGGCGCCCGCCTCGGCCTGTCCATGATCGTCCTGACGCTGCTCGGCGGCCTGGCCGTCTCCGGCTGGTACATGGCCATGCACCATGAAAAGCGGGACGACCGGCCCGGCCTGACCATGACCGACATCCGCGGGCACTACCACGGCGTCAACGCACCCTCTCCGCTGCTTGAATCGCTCGAAGACGGGCACCCCGACGGCCTGCCCGACGACACCCGCCAGGCCCTGATCGACTGGCTCCGCGGCGACCGCATCAGTGAGGACTACGACAACCTCGACCTGGGTGACCGCGCCCCCGCCGAGCTGATCGCCCAGCACTGCCTCGATTGCCACAGCCGACGCAGCACCGGCGACGATGCCTATCCCGAGCTGCCGCTCGACTACTGGGACGACGTCCGGGCGATCGCCTACTCGCGCGAGATTCGACCGGTGGACATGGAGATCCTCGCCGCCTCCACGCACACGCACTCGATCAGCCTCGCCGTGTTCGCGGTCGCGACCGCGGCGCTGCTGCTGCTGACCGGCTGGCACCCGACGCTGATCAACTTGCTCGTGGCGCTGATGGGTTTCGGTCTGGCCGCCGACCTCGCCTCCTGGTGGGGCGCGCGGTGGGACGACCGGTTCGTGTACCTGATCGTCGGCGGGGGATTCGTGTTCTCGGCCAGCGTGGGGGTGGCGCTGCTGCTGGTGCTCGCCGACCTGTGGCGGCCTCACACGCGTCGATCTGCAAGCGACGGCTAAACACGAAAGGGCAACGGCCGGGCGCCACGGTCACTTGCGACCGTGCGGACGGTCCATCGAACCGCTGACCCATCACGCCGACCGGGACAGCTCCTGACGCACCCGCTCGAGCAGAGCCTTGGTCAGTCGGATGCCGGTCTTCTCATCGTGCTTGCTGCCCTCGTATTCGATGCCAACGTAGCCCCGGTAGCCGGCGTCGTGCACGATCTTCATCATGCGGCGATAGTCCGTCTGCACCTCGTTGCCGGCGTCGTCGAACTCACGCGACTTGGCCGACACCGCCTTGGCGTACGGCATCAGCTCGGCCACGCCCCGGTAGCGGTCGTACCACTCGTCCGGGCCGATACGGAAGTTGCCGAAGTCCGGCAGTGTGCCGACTCGCGGATGATCGGTCAGCCGCATGACGCCGGCGAGCCAGGCGCCGTTCGAAGACAGCCCGCCGTGGTTCTCCACGAGGACGTTCAGCCCGTGCCCGTCGGCGAACTCACACAGTCTGCGTAGGCCGTCCGACGCCAGACGCTGCTGCTCCTCGTACGCCCCCTCGCTGGCGGCGTTGACGCGGATCGAGTGACAGCCGAGGAACCTGGCCGCCTCGACCCACTTGTAATGGTTCTCGACGGCCTGGCGTCGCTTGCCTTCGTCCGGGTCACCCAGCCGACCCTCGCCGTCGCACATGATCAGCAGGCTCTTGACCCCGTGGTCCTCCGCCCGCCGCTTCATCTGCGACAGGTACGCGCGGTCGTTCGCCTTGTCCTTGAAGAACTGGTTGACGTATTCGACGGCGTCGAGGCCGAACTCGTTCTTCGTCGTCGCGGCGAAGTCGAGGTTGTCCAGCTCCCCGCCACGAATCGTTCGGTGCAACGACCACTGGGCGAGCGAGATCGTGTAAAGCGGGGCGTCCGACGGGGCGTGGTCCCGGCGCGTCGAAGCGCAGCTCAGGCTTCCAAGGGCCGCCGCGGGAAGCGTGCCCGCGAGGATCTGCAGGAACCTGCGACGGGACCAACGGCTGACGTGTTCGTCGTTCATGTGCCCTCGCTCGAATGGTGGCCCGGGGCGTGACCCGGCGGCCGCGTTACTCCGTCGCCATCTTACGCAACACCGAGTGAAGGATGCCGCCGTGGCGGTAGTACTCGACCTCGACGGGGGTGTCGATGCGGCAGGTGGTGGTAAACTCGATCTTTCCCGAGCCGCCGTTGGGCTTGCGAGCGGTCACGTGAACATCCTGTCCGGGCTTGAGGTCGTCATCGATCTCGATATCGAAGAGTTCCTCGCCGGTCAGACCGAGCAACTCGTGGGTCTGGCCGTCCTTGAACTGCAGGGGCAGGACGCCCATTCCGACGAGGTTGGAGCGGTGGATGCGCTCAAAGCTCGTGGCGATGACGGCCCGGACGCCGAGCAGGTACGTGCCCTTGGCGGCCCAGTCGCGGCTGGACCCCATGCCGTAGTCTTCGCCGGCCAGCACAACCAGCGGGGTGCCGTCCGGCCGGCGGTTGATGTCGGGGTCTGAGGTCTGGCACGAGCCGTAGTTCACGGCCGCGTCGAAGATGAAAGACGCGTCTTCGGGCTTTTCGACGACGTGGTCATGCTCGGTGAAGTCGGTGGTGTAACCGCCCTCGGTCCCCGGTGCGAGCTGATTGCGCACGCGGATGTTGGCGAACGTGCCGCGCACCATGACGCGATCGTTGCCGCGACGCGAGCCGTAGCTGTTGAACATCGACTTCGGCACGCCGTGATCGATCAGGTACCGGCCGGCGGGCGAATCGCCCTTGATCGAGCCGGCGGGGCTGATGTGGTCGGTCGTGACGCTGTCGCCGACCTTGACCAGGCAGCGGGCGCCCTCGATCTTCTGGATCGGCGGCGGGTCCTTGGGCATGTCGACGAAGAACGGCGGCTCCTGCACGTAGGTCGAGTCCTCATCCCAGTCGTACAGGGCTCCGCCGGATGCCTCGATCGCGCGCCACTCGTCGCTGCCCTTGAACACGTCGGCGTACTGCTCGGTGAACTGGCTGCGATCGAGCGATTCGGCGATGACGCGCTGCACCTGCTCCTGCGAGGGCCACAGGTCCTTGAGGTACACGTCGTGACCCTCACTGTCCTGGCCGATCGGGTCGTGGGTCAGGTCGATGTTCACGGTGCCGGCGATCGCGTACGCCACGACCAGCGGCGGGGAGGCGAGGTAGTTCGCCCGGCAGTCCGGGTTGATCCGGCCCTCGAAGTTGCGGTTGCCCGAGAGCACCGAGCAGGCGACCAGGTCGTGCTCGTTGATCGCCTTGGCGATCGGCTCGGGCAGGGGGCCGGAGTTGCCGATGCACGTCGTGCAGCCGTAGCCGACCAGGTGGAAGCCGAGCGCCTCGAGGTCTTCGGTCAGGCCGGCCTTGTCGTAGTACTCGGTGACGACCTTGGACCCCGGCGCCAGCGACGTCTTCACCCAGGGCTTGCGGTTCAGGCCCCGCTCCCGCGCGTTGCGGGCGACCAGCCCCGCGGCGACCATCACCTCGGGGTTCGACGTGTTCGTGCAGCTCGTGATCGCGGCGATGACCACGCTGCCGTGCCTGAGCGTGAACGTCTTGCCCTCGTAGCTGACCTCGACACCGCTGAATCCGGGATCGACGTCGGTCACGGGTTCGGCGACGGCCGTGGTCGCGTGGTCGGCTTCGGGGTTCGGCTGGTTGCCCACCTGCCCGGGCGGCGTGCCGCCCTCTTCCGCCCAGCCGCCGACGGGATTGTGCTCCAGCGTCGTGTCGTTCTTCGCGAACGTCTCACGCAGGTCCTCGCACCATTGCTTCTTCATCGCCGACAGCGCGATGCGGTCCTGCGGACGCTTCGGCCCGGCGAGTGAGGGTTCCACGTCGCCCAGGTCCAGCTCCAGCTCGTCCGTGTACTCGATGCCGTGCGAGTCGTCCCGCCACAGCCCCTGCTCGCGGCAGTACAGCTCCACGGTTTCCACCAGCTTCTCACCCCGCCCGGTCAGCCGCAGGTACTTGGTCGTCTGATCATCGACCGGGAAGAAGCCGACGGTCGCGCCGTACTCCGGGGCCATGTTCGCGATCGTGGCACGGTTGGCCAGCGGCATGTTCGCCAGGCCCGGGCCGAAAAACTCGACGAACTTGCCCACCACCCCGTGCTGCCGCAGCATCTGCGTCACACGCAGCACCAGGTCCGTCGCCGTCGAGCCCTCGGGCAGCTTGCCGGTCAGCTTGAACCCCACGACCTCGGGAATCAGCATGTACACGGGCTGACCGAGCATGACGGCCTCGGCCTCGATCCCGCCCACGCCCCAGCCCAGCACCCCCAGCCCGTTGATCATCGTCGTGTGCGAGTCCGTCCCCACCAGCGAGTCGGGATACAGCGCGTCCTCCTGACCCGCCACGCCCTGGCTGTCCCAGACCACCTTCGCCAGGTACTCGAGGTTGACCTGGTGCACG
>CAYSIX010000097.1:0-14266 GCA_964431205.1 uncultured Phycisphaeraceae bacterium | reverse complement strand
GTCTGGTCGGCGATGTCGTTGATCACCTCGATGATCTGACCGATCTGCTCGCCGCGCTTGCCCAGCTCCTGCACGCTCGCCGCCGACGCGGTCACCGCCTCGTCGATGCTCTGCATGCCCTGGACCGTCTGCTGGACCACCGACCCGCCGTCCTCGGCGATGCGGCCGGACTCGTTGGCGTTGTTGGCCGCCTCCGAGGACTTGCGCGCCACCTCGACCACCGACGCCGAGAGCTGCTCGATCGCCGAGGCGACCTGGCTGACCTGCTGCGTCTGCTCCTTCATGCCCGAGGACAGCTCCTCGCTGGACGCCGAGATCTCGGTCGACGCCGCCGCCACCTCGTTGGCAGTCAGCGTCACTTCGCCGACCATATCGCGCAGCGACTTGGACATCTGGTTGACCGACTCGGTCAGCTCGCCCAGCTCGTCCTGGCTGGTCACCGGCAGGTCCTCCCCGGTCAGGTCGCCCTCGGCGATCTGCTTGGCCCGGGTCATCAGCCGGTGCAGCGCCCGCACGATCTGCGTCACGATGAAGTAGGAGATCAGGAACCCCGACGCCACGCCGACCACCAGCGCGATGATGATCAGCCATCGGGCGAACGCATACGTGGTATGGCTCTCCTCAGCCGCGTCCACCATCGCCTGGTCGGCCAGCTCCGCGAGCTTGCGCAGCCGGTCCTCCGCCTCACGCACCAGCTCGCGACCGTCGACCGCCGACAGGGTGTGCGCGACCGAGTTGGAGTTCTCCATCGACAGCTCCTGCACCTTGGCGTTGTTGACCAGCCACTCGTCCTTGAGCGCCGCGAACTTGGCGATCAGCGCGCGGTTCTCGTCGGTCGCCGTCGCCTCGATCTGCTTGACGAGCGACTGAATGTGCTTGGTCAACTCAGTCATTCGTTTGGCGTACTTCTCCATGGATTCTCGCGTGCGCGTTAAGATGAAGGCTTTTTCGACCCGTCCTAGCTCGTTCATTTCCGCGCGCACACGTGCGCCGAGCAGGGCACGCGTCGCCGCCTGGTCGGCGACCTCGAGCTTGCGACGGATCTCCGCGTCCTCCGTGGCCTGGCGAGCCTCGGCGAGCACCTTCGAGACCTCCGCGTCGTTGCGCTCGGCGAGCTGCCTGAGCAACTCCTCGATCTGCTCGGCCAGCTCCTGGCCCTGGCCCGTCGCCAGCACGTAGGCCTGACGGTTCGTGTTCTTCTTGCGGTTCTCGCGCACCTGCTGGTTGACGTCCAGGAACTGATCAAACGCGACGCGGAAGTCGGCGATCAGCTTCTTGTTCTCGTCGTTGGCCAGGTCGTGCAACTGCGCGATCCGATCGTCCACCTCCTTGCGGGCGTCGTCGATCGCCTGCTCGTACTCCTTCACCTCCTTATCGCTCTCGGCCAGGATCAGGTTCTTCTCGGCGCGGTGCATCGCCAGCAGCGCTCGCTGGGTTCGCGCGGCGAGCATCTGCTTGGTGCTCGTCTCATCGACGATGGTGTTCAGTTGTGCGTTGATGTCCGCGAGGCGATTGAGCCCGACGTAGGCGATCCCTATCGCCACCACCGACAGCAATCCGACCACGAAGAAGAGCTTGCCTTTAACCGAGCGAGTGAGCCAACCCATGACGGCGCCTCCAGTTGAGTAGATTTGTCTGTTCAGGCGACCCATTCGTCGCGCTGGGGTCCGAAATCGGGACGGGTCAAGCCGCGCGGCACAAGCCCACCGGGGCTTGCCGAACAGAGCGCCTTGCCATCGACGATTCTGGCTTCGGCGTGTTTTGCCGACCGGTTGAGGTGCGTGCCACAAATTTGGGGTTATTACGGAGGCCTTCGGGCCGCCAAGCCGCTGGGCCGCCCGCGCCGTGGCGTCGTGTCGACACTCCGACCGTCCGGTGAGCCCGATAGTGTCCGGCGCTCCAGCATCCGGTCGGCCGGGTTCACTGGTTGGGCGGTGTTGCCGCGCGCCGACGCAGGAACGAGATCGTCGGCTCGTCGTGGTGCGGGTAGAAGTCGAGCGATTGACGAACGGTCATGAACATCCATGGCCGGGAGGGCCGGGTGCCGCAGCGTCCGAATACGATGTTGTCGGCGATGTAGGTGGCCGAGTGGAAGATCACGCCGCGCGAGCGGAAAGTGACCAGATCGCCGAAGCGTGGATCGTCTGTTACAGGGACGTAGTCCTGTTCGAGCGAGCGTGTCACCTGCTCGGCGTCCATGTAACGGTCGTCGGCGTAGGGCTCGAAGAAGTTCAACGACGTCCAGTGGCAGTCGCGGGAGTGGCCGGGGATCGGGGCGTCCGAGACGACGCCGGGATAGGTGTACAGCAGCCGGCGGGGCACCGGCGGCAGCAGATGGATCACGTCGATCGTCCCGCCGCCGGGCTGCTCGGCGAGCGACTCGATCAGCGGCCTCACCGCCGGCTGGCGATCCGAACCGCCCCAGTACGACACGAGCTGCGGCACCGCCGCCGGCGACGGCACACGAAGCGTGACGATGAACGTCGCCTCCCGTGAGAGGGTGCGCATCAGGCGCTGGCTCTGCCCGGCCTCCACGCCGGCCATGGCCAGGTCCAGATCGGCCAGAAACAGCACGCTTCCATTGCGGTACACCAGCCGCCGCAGTCGCTCGACCGTCGGGGTCGGCAGGTTCGCGGCGCCGAACCACTCGTCCGGCGACGGCGCGCAGAATCGGAACGCGTTGATCTGGTCCAGGTTGAGAATCGACCGGCCCAGGCGGTTGTAGAGCGTCCGCCGCTGGTCGGGCGTCAGCGCGGCGATGACGTTCCGGTCGGGCCGGATGGCGTACCCGGACACGGCGGGCACGGCTTCGACCGACTCGAACAGCGTGTCGGTGGTCTGGGTCGAAAGGTTCAGCTCGGCGAAGAAGCGGGCGAGTTCCTCGAGGGTGGTGTCTTCGAAGATCCACCGTCGTGAGGGATCGAGCATGGGGGTGGGGTCGAGCGCGTGCGGCGGCGGGGCGATGACGATGCGCGTGCAGGTCAGCTCGCCCCACGGGCCCGGTCGAGGCGTCCAGGTGGAGGGCTTGGAGGGGGGCGCGTCGGCCTCGGCGACCAGCGGTCCCAGCCACGGCCAGGCGATCAGCACGGTCACGGCCGCCAGCGCGAAGGCGATCGCGACCACCCGTGCGTTGATCGCCGGCGGCCAGTCCGCGGGGTGGTGCCTCGTAAACATGACGGGGCTATCGGTCAAGGGCGTACGTTCAAGCGAAAATCCCGGGCAGCGATTCGGCTGTGTCCGCAGCGGTTATCGGGGCGGCCCAGGGTTCAGGAGCGGCGGGCGCACGGGCAGAAGCCTTGCTGGTCAGGGGGGCGGCGTCTAAGCTGTTTGAGGTTCGCAACTGAGGCAGATGGGCGGTCGCCGTACGGCCCGCATCTCGGTGTTCACGTGTCAGAGTCAGGAGTGATGACCATGACCCAGGATTCAACCTCGACGGCCGGTGTGATGACGTCCCTGCAGGAGACGCGACGATTCGCGCCCCCGCCGGCGTTCGCCCGGCAGGCCCACATCGGGTCGATGGACGATTACGAGAAGCTGTACCAGCGTTCGATCGACGACCCGGAGGGGTTCTGGGGCGAGGCGGCGGCGGAGTTGCACTGGTTTCGCAAGTGGGACCGCGTGCTGGAGTGGGACCTGCCCGACGCCAGGTGGTTCGTGGGCGGGCGGATCAACGCCTGCTACAACTGCGTGGACCGGCAGGTCAAGGACGGGTTGGGCAAGAAGCCGGCGATCGTCTGGGAGGGCGAGCCGATGCCCGACGGTCAGCCACGGGTGGTGACGCTGACTTATGCGGACCTGCTGCGGGAGGTCAGCCGCTTCGCCAACGCGCTGAAGAAGCTGGGGGTCAAGCGCGGGGACGTGGTCACGATCTACATGCCGATGATCCCGCAGCTCGCCATCGCCATGCTGGCCTGCGCGCGGATCGGGGCGCCGCACTCGATCATCTTCGGGGGGTTCAGCGCCCAGGCGATCCGCGACCGGGTCGAGGACGGCAAGAGCTCGATCGTCATCACCGCCGACGGCGGGTGGCGGCGCGGCAAGGTCGTGCCGCTGAAGCAGAACGTGGATGAGGCGCTGACCATGACCGACCGGGTCAAGACGGTGGTCGTCGCCCGTCACGCGGAGGCGGACCTGGAGATGACGTCCGGCCGTGACGTCTGGTGGGACGACGCCGTGAGCGGCGTCTCGGACGAGTGCCCCTGCGAGGAGATGGACGCCGAGGACCTGCTGTTCATCCTCTATACCTCGGGTTCCACCGGCAAGCCCAAGGGCATCATGCACACGACCGGCGGGTACATGGTCTATACGACGTTGACCAGCAAGTACGTGTTCGACCTGCACGCCGAGGACGACGGCGAGCTGTACTGGTGCACGGCGGACATCGGCTGGATCACCGGCCACAGCTACATCATCTACGGGATCCTGCCGAACCGCGTGCCGACGCTGATGTACGAAGGGGCACCCAACTTCCCCGCCGAGGATCGGTTCTGGGACATGATCGAACGGCACAAGGTCACCAAGTTCTACACCGCGCCGACCGCGATCCGCTCGTTCATGAAGTGGGGAGACGAGCACCCCGGGAAGCACGACCTCTCGAGCCTGCGTGTGCTGGGCACGGTCGGCGAGCCGATCAACCCCGAGGCGTGGATGTGGTACCACAAGGTGATCGGGGGCGAGCGATGCCCGATCGTGGACACGTGGTGGCAGACCGAGACGGGCGGGCACATGATCACGCCCCTGCCCGGCGCGACCACGACGACGCCGGGGAGCTGCACGCGGCCGTTCTTCGGCATCGACGCCGCCATCGTGGACGAGCAGGGCAACGAGCTGCCGCCGAACACGGGCGGGTTGCTCGTGATCCGAAAGCCCTGGCCGTCGATGCTCCGCGGGATCTACGGCGATCGGGAACGCTTCATCGAGACGTACTGGAAGACCGTCGAGGGCTGCTACACGCCCGGCGACGGCGCCCGCCAGGACGAGGAGGGCAACTTCTGGATCACGGGCCGCGTGGATGACGTGATCATTGTCGCTGGACACAACCTGGGGACGATGGAGATCGAGAGCGCGCTGGTCAGTCACGAGGCCGTCGCCGAGGCGGCGGTGGTCGGCGTGCCGCACGAGATCAAGGGCACGGGCATCGCGGCCTTCGTGACGCTGCGCGGCGGGCGCAAGCCCGACCCCGACCTGAAGAAGCAGATCATCGACCACGTGGCCAAGGAGCTGGGCCCCATCTGCAAGCCCGATCAGCTGCGATTCACCGACGCGCTGCCCAAGACGCGCAGCGGCAAGATCATGCGGCGGCTGCTGCGCGAGGTCGGCAGCGGGCAGCCGGTCAAGGGCGACACCACGACGCTCGAGGACTTTTCCGTGCTCGCCAAGCTGCAGGCGGATGAAGAATGACTTGATGGAGGCGATGGTTTGGCGATGTGGCGGCATCGGGGCTTCGGTTGTTCACGCCAAAAAAATCGGGAATGGCTTGCTTGAAGGGAAGATCATGACGAAGGCGCTGCGCGAGGCGATCTCTATTGGATGATCCGCGGTCGGAAGCACTATTGACCAGACTCGCGGCCGCCGCCCGCAAGGATGCTGCTGAGGGTCTCGCCACCCCGCTGGAACCGGATCAGTTGTGAACTCACAGGCGACGACCGAGTTCTTGCGACTGTACGCCCACCTTCTTGTGGACGTGCGGCGGCAAGCCAGAGAGTCGTTCCGGCTCTTCCAACGGGATCCAAACCATCCTAGCCTGCGGTCCAAGAAGGTTTCGGGCAATGACCGTATCGACGCTGCGCGGGTTAGTCGAACATATCGAGCGGTCGGCATCCTGGACGATCAGGGTGTGCTCTGGTTCTGGATCGGTCATCACGACGCGTATGAGCGCTTGCTTAACGCCTTGTAACGCGATCCAGCCACGATCTGTTCGCTGACCCGGTCACACCAGTTCTGCGGTATGTTGGTCGGGAAAACGTTGTCCGCTAATGACCAAGCTCAGCGTCAACGTGAACAAGGTCGCGCTGCTGCGCAACAGCCGCAAGGGCGACGTGCCCAGCGTCGAGCGGATGTCGCGCCTCGCGCTCGACGCCGGCGCCCACGGGATCACCGTCCATCCCCGACCGGACGCCCGCCATATCCGCCCCGATGACGTGAGGCGACTGGCCGCGGTCCTGCGCGAGCCGGCGTACCAAGGCCGCGAGTTCAACATCGAGGGCAACCCGCTGCTGCCGCACTTCCTGCCGATCGTCGCGCAGGCCCGACCCGATCAGTGCACGCTGGTGCCCGACGACCCCGGTCAAGCCACCTCCGATCACGGCTGGGACGTCGCGTCTCACATCGGCCAGCTCAAGACGATCGTCGCGGAGCTGCACGGCATCGGCTGCCGCGTCAGCCTCTTCATGGACCCGGAGCCGGACCGGATCGAGCTCGTGCCCGACACCGGCGCCGATCGCATCGAGCTGTACACCGAGGCCTACGCGCTCGCCTACGCCCGAGGCGGGGACGAGCTCGCCCGCGTGTTCGACCGCTACCGGATCGCCGCCGGCCGTGCCCAGGCCCTCGGCCTCGGCGTCAACGCCGGCCACGACCTGAACCTCGACAACCTCGCTCACTTCCTGACGATCCCGGACATCCTGGAGGTGTCGATCGGTCATGCGCTCGTCGCCGACGCCCTGGAGCACGGCATGACGCACACCGTGCGGGCTCACCTTGGAATTGTCGGCGACGCCGACCATGCCGTGATGCAGCGTGGCGAGGCATGAGACCAGCGCTCTCGGCAAAGGCACCGCCACTCATGCCCGTGGACCGAGCCGCCTTTGCCAGACCTTCGGCCACCTAAGGGAGAATCAGATATGTGCAGAATCGGATTTGCGATCGGCTTGCTCTCGGCCATCCCCCTGATGCTCAGTACGGCGGCGGGCGCTGACCTGAAGCAGTACGTCCGGCGGCCGGATGAGAGCTACGCCTACCGTGTGGTCGGCACGCATCCGGTCGGCCCCACCACGGCGTATCTGGTTCGCATGACCTCGCAGACGTGGCGAGGCATCGAGTGGAAGCACTGGCTGTCTCTGCTCGTGCCCGAGCGCATCACCCGACCGGATCAGGCGGTGCTGATGGTCGTCGGCGGCGACAACGGCGACGGGATGCCCGATCACGAATCGACCGAGGCGCGACTCCTGGCACAAGCGGCGCATCAGAGCGGCAGCATCGTCGCGGTGCTTCAGCAGGTGCCCAACCAGCCGCTGTTCGACGGGCTGCGGGAGGACAACCTGATCTCGTACACGTTCGCCCGGTTCCTGGAGTCGGGCGAGGCGGATTGGCCGGCGCTGCTGCCGATGGTCAAGAGTGCCGTTCGCGCGATGGACACGGTGCAGGCGGTAGCCGAGCAGCGGCTGAACCAGACGATCAGCCGGTTTGTCGTCAGCGGCGCTTCCAAGCGCGGGTGGACGACCTGGTTGACCGCGGCGGCGGACCCTCGCGTCGGAGCGATCGCGCCGATGGTGATCGACATGCTCAACGTCGGCCCGCAGATGCGACGTCAGCTCGAGACGTACGGCACCTACAGCCGAATGATCCGGGAGTACGAGCAGCGCGGCGTGATCCAGCGAATGAACACGCCGCGGGGTCGGCGGCTTGCCGCGATCGTCGACCCCTTCCGCTACCGCGACGCCCTGCGCATGCCCAAGCTCGTCGTCCTGGGGACCAACGACCCTTACTGGACGGTGGACGCGGCGAACCTCTACTTCTCGCAGCTTCACGAGCCGGCGCAGCTTCACTACGCGCCCAACGCCGGCCACGGCTTGTCGCCCGAGATCGCGCCCACGCTCCTGCGATTCTTCCGCGACGCGCTGAGCGACGAACCGCTGCCCGAGATCCGCTGGCATCGCCGCGATGAGGGCTCGCTCGTCGTGCAGTGGGACGGGCCGGGTGCGGCCGCGACGCTCTGGCAGGCGCACTCACCCGATCGCGACTTCCGCCGGGTCCAGTGGCGCGCGACGCCGCTGAGCGGCGCCGGTCGCGTCGAGGTCAACCCACTCGCCCCGGACGACGGCTGGCTCGCCTGTTTCGTCCAGGTGACGTTCCACGGCGAACCGTCCTACACGCTCAGCACGACCATGATCGTTCTGCCCGAGACGTTCCCGCACGAACCACCTCAACGCGACGAGTGAGCCGGCGAGCCGGTCCCGAGCGTCGACGCTCGCGCGTCGCGAACGTGATGGATCGGATCGGGTCGCCTCAGCCGAGGTTGATCGTGACCGTCTTGAGCTCGGTGTAGTTGTCGAGGGCGGCCTCGCCGAGTTCGCGGCCCTGGCCGGACATCTTGAACCCGCCAAACGGCGCCGCGGCATCAAAGACGTCGTAGCAGTTGACCCAGACGGTCCCGGCACGGGTCGCGTTGGCCAGCCGGTGCGCCTTGGCGATGTCGCGGGTCCAGACCGCCGCCGCCAGCCCGAAGAACGTGTCGTTGCCCCGCTTGACGACCTCGTCGAAGTCCTTGAACGTCAGGATGTTCATGACCGGGCCGAAGATCTCGTCGCGGGCGATGTCCATGTCGTCGCGCACGCCATCGAACACCGTCGGCTGCACGAAGTAGCCGCGCTCGGCGGCGCGATCGCCACCGGCCAGCAGCTTGGCACCCTGCGCCTTGCCGCGGTCGATGTAGTGCAGGATCTTCTCGAACTGAGCCTTGTCCACCTGCGGGCCCTGCTCGGTGTCGGGGTCGAACGGATCGCCGAGCTTACGGCCCTTGCTCATCTCGACCAGCCGCTCAACGAGCTGGTCGTGGATCTTTTCCTCCACGAACAGGCGTGATCCGGCGCAGCAGCACTGGCCCTGGTTGAGGTAAAGCCCGACGAACGCGCCCTGGGCGGCGGCGTCGAGGTCGGCGTCGGCGAATACCACGTTCGGGCTCTTGCCGCCCAGCTCGAACGTCAGTCGCTTGAGCGTCGGCGCGGCGTCGGCCATGATTTGTTGTGCCGTCTTGTACTCGCCGGTGAACGCGATCTTGTCCACCCCGCCGTGCTTGACGATCGCCGCGCCCGTGTCCCCGAAGCCCGGCACGATGTTGATCACGCCCGGCGGGAAGCCGGCCTCGATCGCCAGCTCGCCGAGGCGCAGCGCCGTCAGCGGCGTCTGCTCGGCCGGCTTGAGGATGATCGTGCAACCGGCGGCCAGCGCCGGGCCCAGCTTCCACGCCGCCATCAGCAGCGGGAAGTTCCACGGGATGATCTGACCCGCCACGCCGACCGGCTCCCGCCGCGTGTAGCAGAAGTAGTTGCCGCGGATCGGGATCGTGTCCCCGTGGATCTTGTCCGCCCACCCGGCGTAGTAGCGGTAGCAGTCGACCACCAGCGGCAGGTCCACTTGGCGGCTGTCGGTGATCGGCTTGCCGTTGTCCAGCGTCTCCAGCGCCGCCAGCTCGTCGATGTGCTCCTCGATCAGATCAGCGAGGCGGTGGATGAGTCTGGCCCGGTCGCGGGCGTCCATCCTGGGCCAGTCGCCGGTCTCGAATGCGCGGCGGGCGGCCTTGACCGCGCGGTCGATGTCCTTCTCGTCGCCGTACGCCACGTCGGCGATCTTCTCTTCCGTGGCGGGATTGATCGTCGCAAACGTCTTGCCGCTGGCGCTGTCCGTCCACTCGCCGTTAATGAGCATGCGGGTCTGGTGCACCTTCGGGGCCGAGGTGGACATCTCGAGCGTGGCGGTGGTCATGGCAGCTTCCTTTCGTGGCAGATAGAGGGGATCGAAACCTGACGCGTCCGCGGAATCGTAACGCGCGGGTGCGCCCAAGGGAAGGCTCTGCCCGAGGTCAGCGGCGCCTCGCGGTGACACAGAGCACGATCAACAGAGAGGCAGAAGGCTCAGAACGCCCGGCTCTCGTTGTGCCACGCTACGGCCTGGCGTGCTGGAGGGCCTGTTCAGCGTCGCGGATCAGCTCCGCGATCTGAGCCGGCATTTCGTCGCCGCGCCAACGCTCGCGCAACGCCGCGCCGTGCTTGTCGATCAGGACCTCGGCGCGGTCGAGGCCCAGCGCCCGCTGGTCCTCGTTCAGCTCATCGATCTGCCGCAGGGCGAACCAGACGGCCTGAAGCATGACGATGTCGGCGACCGAGTCGCGCAGGCGTCGGCCGGTCTCGTCGTCGGGCAGGGCCAGCGCGCCGCGCGCGAACTCGACCCATCGGCCAAGCAGGGCCGCCCACGTCAGGTCCGTCGGCTTGTCAGGGGTGGCGTCGCTGATCCCGGATTCTGTCCGCTCGGGGCGGTCTCCGACAAGTCGGCGCCGCCCGGTCACAGCTCGCTGAGGCGCACCGCCCGGCCGGTCCGGGCCGACTCGTGCACCGCCTCGACCTTGAGCATGTAACCCAGCCCCTCGCGAAAGTCCGGGCTGACCGGGCGACGCTCCGGCGGCTCGCCGCGACGCGCGGCGCGCACGGCGTCGATGAAGTCTCGCTCGACCCGCCAGTCCCGCTTGAGGTGATCGGGCACCTCGGCGCCCTGGAGCGGCTCGCCCGGTCGACCAAAAAAGATACGGGTCATCGCGTCGACCCGCAGCGTACCGTTCGACCCGTAGATGGCGACGAAGTTGACGTTCGTGTGCGCCGCCACCCCGCTGTGCGTCTCGCCGATGCTCACGCCCGAGCTCAGCTTGCCGCTGACGTGGATCACCTGCGGGATCTGAATGGCGTACGGCCTGCCGTCGTCATCGGGCTTCTCGGGGATCGGGATGTCGGCCGTGGCGACCAGCGACTCGTAATCCCCCAACCAGGCGTTGAGCGTCTCGGCCCAGATGCCCAGTTGCAGCGCCTGCTTGCCCGAGTACTCGACGCGTTGCCGCCAGGTCAGCTCGCCGAGGTCCTGGGCGTTGATGCTCACCACGCGCACCTGGTAGAGGTCGCCCAGCTCGTCGCGGTCGAGCAGGTCGCGAACGTAGGGCTCCCACGGCATGCGGTGCGGCGGCGGACAGATCATGTTGACCAGATGCGGGCGCGCCTCGGCCGCGGCAACCATGTCGCGCGCCTCGGCCAGGTCCATGGCCATGCGCGCCTGGCAGAACACGTGCTTGCCGGCTTCGAGCGCCGCGATCGCGATGTCCCGGTGCAGGTAGGGCCACGTGCCGATCAGCACGGCGTCGACGTCGTCTCGCTCGATCAGGCGTCGCCAGTCGGTTTCGATCTCACGGAACCCGAACTCATCGGCCGCGGCCCGGGAGCTGGCCTCGCTGCGGTTGCAGACGGCGACGAGCTCGACGCCTTCGATCCCGCGCAGGCCGGGGATGTGCCGCTGACGGCAGATTCCGCCGGCCCCGACGATCCCCAGTCGAACCACGTGGTCTGTGCCCATAAGCGAGTCCTTCAAGCGGGACAGGAGGTTGGCGTGAGGGGGAGCGGCCGTCAAGTCACCGGCTGGATACAACTTGGGCGATCGCCGGTCCGTGGGTTTATTGCCCCGGGGCCGGTGGGAGCCTTGCGTCGCGCCTTTTTATCTGAATTTTCACCAAATTTTGATCTAGCGAGTGAGGCCCCTTGCGTTGGCGTTGGGTTCGGCTAGGATACGCGAGTTCAGTTTACGAATTCACTTGCCCCCGGAAGGGCTCGGCATGGGATCCTCCCTTGCCGGGCCTTTTTTCTTTGCGTTTGACGTGCCGTCCGCCGGCCGGCCGACTGGATACAATGATGGCCCAACCGGAGGCACGCCGATTCGCACGTGCTCATGGATCTGCGTATTGATCGGGTTATCGGGACTGGTCGTCACGCCAGCCTCGGGGCAGCAGGATGCTGCGCAGCCGGATCAGGAGCAGGACGCGGCTGGCCCCGCCGAAGCCTGGCCGGGCATCCGTCTCGACCGTGAGGCCGGCATCATCGATCTGGAGGCGACGGTCGTCAACCGCGAGGTGGAGTGGCTGGAGCTGCTGGTTTGCTCGCCGCGGACCCGTGAGCACGAGGCGATCCTGACCGCCGAGGCCCTTCCGAGCCACATCCACCTGGCGCTGCTCACGATGGGGCTGGAGCCCGGCGAGCCGCTGTCCTGGGAGCGAGGTGAGGACGGCCAAGGGGTCATCCACCCGCCCACCGGTCCGGCGGTCGAGCTGCTGATCCTGCTCGAGCCCTCGCCGGACAACCCGGACGGCCGCCGCGTCGTCCCCGCCAACGAGTGGGTCCTCGACCGCGCCACCGGTGAGCCCCTGGAAGACAACGTCTGGCTGTTCGCCGGCTCCAGGTTCGTCGAGCACGAGGGCCGCGAGTACTTCCTGGCGGACCAGAGCGGCACCATCGCCTCGATCGTGAACTTTGGTGACGACCTGCTGACCCGGGCCACGACGACCACGAATCAGAACGACGAGCAGGCCTGGGGCGCGGTGACCGAGGCGATCCCTCCGGTCGGGACACGGGTGATCCTGCGTCTGCGCCCGGTATCGGGGTCGGGCGACTCCCCCGAGACGCCGCAGGCGTCCGGGCCATGAAGGGCTCGGCCCGCAGGCTTGACAGGTGCGGCGGATCGACCGACACTCTGCGTTCTTAGGCGATTCTGGAGTGAGCCGATGAAGCGATGCGTGTGGACAATCGGGCTGGTCGCGATGCTGGGCCTGGGGCTGGCGTCGGCGGGCTGTTCGGACCAGAAGGTCACATCGTGGTCCGTCTTTACGAACATGAGCCCGGAGCTCGGGACGCTGACCCGCTCCAACGGGCAGGACGCGATGGACAACGCCCGCGTGTTCGACAACAACCTCCGGGCCGCCCGCGACGATTTCCAGCGGCTGTGGCTTCTCGACCACAGCTCGACGCTGCACCCGTACCCGATCCCGTAATCGACTCGTGATGAGGTGATGGGCTGGTCGACGTTGCCGCCGCCGGTAGTGTCCCATGCGCCGGGGGGCGGCGATTCGCCCTGGAACGGTCGCGAGGATGGCGCGGGTCCTGCGCGGCACCGGTTCAAGGGCCCGTGTCACCCGGCCGATGAGGGGATGGGTGAGCCGTCGCGGCTTGCCACGGTCGCCGGGGGACGTGCGAAACGGGTGGGGCAGCCCGGCTGACGGGCAGGCGTCCCGGAGTGGCGTGCCATGGTCGCGAACGGATCGCAGCATCTGTTGGAAGAGGTGAATCGGCTCGAGACGTTGCGCGTCCCGGACCGCGAGGCGGACCGACCGCGGCGATACCGTCGCTTCGTCATTCGAGGTGACGCCGAGCTGCACCCGATGAGCCGCACCCGGCTCGACTCGACTCCCATTGAGATCAAGCTGCGTGACATCGGACGGGGCGGCATCGGCTTCCTCTGCGCCTCGCCGTTGCCGATCGATTCGAGCTGGCGGGTCTGCTTCCTGCAGCACGGCTACGCCGTCGGGGTGCAGGCGATGGTGGTCCGGCACTGCCGCGAAGTGAGCCAGGGCGTGTACCTGATCGGCGGTCAGTTCGTGATCGACAACGGGCTGCTGGCGGTGATCGGCGCCGACGCCGACGCCCTGCGCGACGAGGGGCAACCGACCGACCGGGCACAGGCACCGGACGACGGGGACGGCTCGGTCGAGGGGCCGTGAGCGTCACGAAACCGTCGAGGGTTCGAGCGTGGCGGCGGGCGAGGCCGTCGCGGGGAAGTACTCCTGCAGCGGCTTGACGCCCCATCGGCCCGAGCGAAGCGCCGCGATCGCCCGCACCGTCGCCGACGCCGCCGTCAGCGTCGTGATCATCGGCACGTTGCACCGCACCGCCGTCGCCCGCAGCTTGCCCTCGTCCGTGCCCGAGCCCTTCCGCGTCGGCGTGTTGATGATCAGCGCCAGCTCGCCGTTCTTGATCAGGTCGATCGCGTTGGGCCGACCCTCGCTGATCTTCTTCAGCGGCGTCGTGCGCACCCCTTGCCGCAGCAGGTGCTCGTGCGTCCCCGCGGTCGTGTACACCTCGAAGCCCATGTCCAGCAGCGGCCGCGCCACCGACTCGACCTTTGGCTTGTCGCTCGCTCGCACCGACAGGAACACCCGGCCCGACGTCGGCAGCCTCAGCCCCGCCGCCATCTGGCTCTTGGCGAACGCGATCGGGAAGTCCGCGTCGATCCCCATCACCTCGCCCGTCGAACGCATCTCCGGGCCCAGGATCACGTCCACCCCCGGGAACTTGCTGAACGGGAACACCGATTCCTTCACCGACACGTGCTTCGGCGTCACCTCCTCGATCGGCCCCAGCTCCGTCAGCGATCGGCCCGCCATCACCATCGCCGCCAGCTTCGCCCACGCCACGCCCGTCGCCTTGCTCACGAACGGCACCGTGCGCGAGGCGCGCGGATTGAC
>CAYSIX010000096.1:0-14368 GCA_964431205.1 uncultured Phycisphaeraceae bacterium | reverse complement strand
CGGCTGCCAGATCTGCTTCGATGCGAACTGGCCTGAGGATCGAGATCAGCAGCGCGATGATGCTGATCACGACCAGCAGCTCGATGAGCGTGAACGCACCTCGGACCCGGGCGGTCGGGCGATTCGTAGCTCGGCGGCACCGGTTCATTCGGATCAACGCTCCCCCCAAAGGGTGACTGCGCGGCTCGACCGACCAGCCCTAAAGTCAAACGATCGGGCCATCCTACCGCCGCGACCTCACCGGATGCAAGCCCGGTTCCGGAAGTTTTCGACGGCGTGGCGACTCGGATTCCTGCTCACCCACATTCATAAACACATAATCAGACTTTACTTACCTATAATGACCCCATCGACGCCTTTTTCTTGTACACATGAAAATTTCTAATCCGCTCTGTTTTTAGGCATTGCAATCTCCCCGTCTGCCCTCTATCCTGACGAGCTGCTCCGGCTGGAGAACGGGCTTCTATCCGGGTGGAGGTCACGGGAGAATCTGCATGGCGCGACATCGCCGCACCGCCAATCACGCCGCCCTCGCCGCGACCATCCTCGTCGCTCCCACCACGGCCCTGGCCGTGGACAATCGCCCCGATCGCAACGGCGTCGGCGCGATCCTGCAGAGCCCCGACTTCGGCGACAGCAACGTCGAGGCCTACCTCGGCCCCGTCACCCCCGGCAACAGCTACCAGCACCAGATGACCGCGACCAGCGGCATCTCCGGCACGGTCGCCTCGCTCGTCTGGTACAAGTTCACCGTCGATCAGAACACGCCCGACACGGGCCTGATCTTCGATACCTTCGGCACCAACAACGGCAGCAGCGGTGGCGGTTTCGTCCTCGGCTTCAACCCCGGCACCGAACTGGCCATCTACGACGGCCAGGGCCGGCTCGTGCTCAAGCAGGACAACGTCCGCTCCTCGATCAACCGCGCCAACGAAACCAACGAGCCGATCGACCCGGCCGTCCTCTCCGCCGGCATGGCCATCGACCCCGACGCCGACCCGCCCGGCCCGGGCCTCTCCGATCCGCTCAACCAGCCGGACGACCCCACCGAGGTCCCGGTCACCGGCCACTTCCTGGCCACGTGCCATATCGACGATCCCGGCACCAGCGGCGCCAACTTCGTCGATCACTGGCGCTGGCGGACCAACACCCGCGGCGTCAGCCAGGTCGCTTTCCTGAAAAACCCAGAATCACACCCGCAGCACGACCCCGATCACCCCAACCACGACCCCGACGCCGACTGGGATCAGTTTCCCATGCTCGAGCCGGGCGAGTACTTCATCGCCGTCACAGGCAACGCCCGCTTCGCCGGCCACGGGCCCGACATGGAGCGGCCCAACCCCTCCTGCAACAGCAACGCCTTCAACCCCGTGGACGAGGGCAACCCCGGCACCGACGAGGAAAACCCCTTCGGGTTCACCAGCTTCCACCCGCACTCGGGCCTGACAGTCCTGAACGTCCGCGTCGCCGGCGACCTCAACGGCGATCAGCAGGTCACCGTCGATGACATCGACCTGCTCAGCGCCGAGGCCCGGGCCCTGGCGGCCAACACAGTGCCCGGCGTGCCGGAGTCGGCCTTCGACAACGAGGGCGACTTCCGCGGTGAGCTGGGCCTGACCGCTCAGGAGCACACGCTGGACCTGACCGGCAACTTCCGCATCGACCGGGCCGATCGCCACATGCTGATCGTCAACGTGCTGGGCACGGCTCCGGGTGACTTCGACCTGGACGGCGACGTGGACGCGTTCGACCTGGGCACCTGGCAGACCGGCTTCGGGGCCACGGGCGACGCCAGCTACGGCCAGGGCGACGCCGATGGCGACGGCGACGTGGACGCCTTCGACCTGGGCATCTGGCAGACCAACTTCGGGACGGGTGCGGCGGCGGCCGTCCCCGAGCCGGGCACTTTTGTCTTGATTCTGACCGGGGCCGTGATAAGCTGTTACCAAGGGAAGAAGCGCTCGACCCAACGGAGGGGCGACGCCACCCTGTCAACATGGTCTGTGGATTGACCACTGAGTGGGAGGAAATGTCTATGTGCAAGGGAACGTGGAGAGTCGCCGGGACGGCCGTCGCGGTCAGTCTCGGCATCGCGTCGGGTGCGTCGGCGGCACCGTACTTCGAGCAGGCGGGCATCACGACGCCGCCGGCGGGTGTCACCCCGGCCGAGGACAACGGCGCGGCACCGGGCGGCTTCAGCTACGTCTTTGACGTCTTCGAGCGGACGATCGCCGGCTCCGAGCCGACCAGTCTGCCCAACTTCGACGTCATTGACACGATCGAGCCGCGACTGTGGACCAACGACGCGGACGTGTACGAGATCAACATCGTCAACCCGAACATCTTCTCGGCGTCGGTCACCGGGGCGCACTCGCTGGTGCTGTTCGACAAGGACGGCATGGCCATGGCCGGCGTCGTGGGCGGCACGATCGACAGCTCGTGGGTGAACAAGGCGGGGACGTATTTCCTCGGCCTGGGCGCAGACGGCAGCAACCCGCGCAACGCCGCCGGTGAAGACCTGTTCACCTTCAACGGCTCGACCCCCGTGGCGCCCAACGCGCTGGCGGACCTGGTCCTGGCCGACGACCCCTTCGTGGCGTGGGAGCTGAACAACGACCCGAACCTGGTCGGCCCGGGCAACTTCACCCGTCCCGGCTCGACGGTCTCGCTGACCGGCGTGCGTGCCGTGCTCCCCGAGCCCGGTTCGATCGCCCTGTTCGGTCTGGGCGCGCTGGCGGCGCTGCGTCGCCGCACGGCCTGACACGACGGGTTCGACTTGACCCAATCGCCTGTTCAAGGGGAGGTCGAACGACCTCCTCTTTTTCTGTGTCCCGGAGACTGCCCATGTCGCGATCCAAGACGGTCCCCGCGGTCGGGCCGCTGTGCCCGCCGCTAGCCTTCGGCGCACTGTTGTTCGCGGCGGGCCCGGCCTTGGCCGTCACCTTCACCGACGTCACGGCCGATGCCGGCATCGATCACGTTCAGGCCTTTGCGCCCGCCGGCGGCGAGCTGTACATGACCGGCGGCGCGGCGGCCGGCGACTACGACGGCGACGGCTGGACCGACCTGTTCGTCACCCGCCTGGGCGCGCCCGACATCCTCTACCGCAACCGCGGCGACGGCACCTTCGAGGACGTCTCGGCCGCGGCCGGCTTCACCGCGCCGCTGAAGACCAACGGCGCCGCCTGGGGCGACATCGACAACGACGGCGACCTCGACCTCTACGTCACCGCCGGCGACGACTACCGCTTCTACCTCTACGCCAACCAGGGCGATGGCACCTTCCTCGAGCAGGGCCTGCAACGCAACGCCGCCGTTGCCAACAACCAGCGGCGCTTCGGCCAGGGTGTCGCGTTCGGGGATTACGACCGCGACGGCTTCCTCGACATCCTCACCAGCGACTGGGGCAACTTCGCCCAGCTGAGCACGTCCCGCCTGCTGCGCAACCGTGCCCACGCCGGCGTCGGCACCTTCTCCGACGTCACCGTCGCCACCGGCCTGAACGTCCACCGCACCGAGTCCAGCTTCCGCTTTTCACCGCGATTCACCGACCTCGACGCCGACGGCCACACCGACGTCGTCTTCGCCTCCGACTTCCTGACCAGCCAGCTCTTCTGGAACAACGGCGACAACACCTTCACCGACGGCACGATCCCGGCCAACGTCGGCACCGACGAGAACGGCATGGGCTCGACCGTCGGCGATTTCGACGGCGACGGCCGGCTCGACTGGTTCATCACCGCCATCAAGGCGGTCCCGGGCGCCGTCGATCCTCTGCAGGACACCGGCAACCGCCTCTACCGCAACCTCGGCGACCGCACGTTCGAGGACGTGACCGACCACGCCGGCGTCCGCGATGCCGGCTGGGGATGGGGCACGACCTTCTTCGACTACGACCACGACGGCGACCTCGACCTGATCGCCACCAACGGCTGGGGCGACGACCACATCAACGACCCGACCACCCTGTGGCGAAACGACGGCGACGGCCGGTTCACCGACGTCAGCGCCGACATGGGCATCACCGACACCCTCCTCGGCCGCGGCCTGCTCACCCTCGACTACGACAACGACGGCGACCTCGACGTCTTCGTAGTCAATCACGCCGACGAGCCCATTCTCTACCGCAACGACGGCGGCAACGACGCGGCCTGGCTTCGCATCGCCACGCTGGGCACCGACTCCAACCGCGACGGCATCGGCGCCCGCATCACCGTCATCCCCGACCTCGACGATCCCGAACAGATCATGCTCCGCGAGATCGACGGCGGGTCGAACTTCCTGGCCCACAACGAGATGACCGCCCACTTCGGCCTCGGCAACCGCGACACCGTCGATCGGATCGAGATCCTCTGGCCCAGCGGCAAGCTCCAGGTCCTGACGGACGTCGCCGCCAACACCGAGCTGCTCGTGCGCGAGCCGGCCACCATCGGCGACCTGAACCGCGACGGTCAGATCAACCTCGACGACCTGGACCTGTTCATCTCCGCTCTGGCCGGCAACCGCGACGAGCGCTACTTCCTCGACCACCACGCCTACGGCAACTTCTTCGCCGCCGACGCCAACGGCGACGGCCTAGTGGACAACCTGGACATCGCGGGTTTCGTGGAGGCGGTGAGCACCGCGATGGGGACCGACGCGGCGGCGCTGAGCTCGCACGTGACCGTGCCGGAGCCGACGACGCTGAGCACGTTGGCGGTCCTGGCCTGCCCGCTGATGCGTCGACGACGATGACCGGACGCCCGGTGATAGCGCGCCCCAGCTTGAAGCCGCGAGGCAACGCCTCGCGGACGCCATCGAATGCGTGGACGCGGCGATCTGCAGGGTTATGCGGCTGCGCCACCGGTCGACCCGCTTGCTTCGCTTGCTTGACAGCGTGTGTCTACAGCCCTGGCACGGCCGCAAGCGACCGTGGCACCCGGCATAACAACGGCGGTTGAATCGCGGTGCGGCCGTTACAGCTTTGAACGACCGACCCAGAAGATCTTCGTTTCGCGGGGGATGTTCGGATCGGCGAGCATCTTGCCCGGCGACATGGGATTGGAGACGTTGTAGTACTGCTGCGGTGCGCCGGGCACGTCCTCGAACACCGTGAGTTTGGTGCTGCCGTCGAACCGGGTGAGGTTGGCCTGGAACTCATGGCGACGCATGCCGCCGAGCATGGATCGGTTGCCACCGATCACACCCATTTCATTTCGTGATCCGCCGCGATCCTGGAACATCATGTGCGAGCCGGTGGCGCACGAGGAGAGCAGGGTGGCCGAAGGAGTCGGCACTTCGCGAAGGGTCTTGTACTGATGATGCGGCAGGCCCGGCGTGCCGGGCAGGCCCTGCACGCCCGGCGTGCTGACGTTCATGGCGTACCCGACGTTGCGCCAGTCGCTGGCCGTGCCGACGTCCTCCGCCGGATCCACGAAGATCGTGCCCGCCAGGTAGTCATGATCCTGCTCACCCGAGCGGGTGTCGATGAACTGATCGCTGTTGACGCCCTGTCCGTTCATGATGCCCCACATGGCCGCCTGCCAGGCGACGAACGGGGCGCCGGCGTCCCATGGGTCATCAGATTGCAGCATCTCCGCGGCGGGCAGCTCCTCGTCGTTCTCGTTGGCGTAGGTGTTGAAGAGCACGGCGATCTGGCGGACGTTCGACCCGCAGGCGACCAGCACCGCCGAGTCCTTGGCCTTGCCCAATGCGGGCAGGAGCAGGCCGACAAGGATCGCGATGATCGAGATGACCACGAGCAGCTCGATCAGGGTGAAGCCGAGTCGCAGGGCATCAGGTCGTGCGGGGCTCGCTTGGTTTGTCATGGTTCGGCGGTTCCGTATGGACAATTCGATATGCGGCTCCAATGGCGAAGACAACAGGCTAACAAAGTCGAGGCCACGATTCCAATCAATTTAGCTAATAGTGTGGCGATTTGGGCATGGGTTTGAGACCCCCGCGCGGAAAACAGGCAGAATCTCTTGATTCATCCCCCGTCAGCGGGTACATATAGAGGGATTCAATGGGCTGGTCGCGTGGTAGAGGCCCCCGACCGTGTGCGTCACGGGAGGCACGCGTGGCGGTGCCCGTTTCGTGCCATGGAGGACAGTTGGATGATCGCACCCCGATGTTTGTTGGCGTTCGTGGGGGTCTATGGCTTGGCCGCCGGCACCGCCGCCGGTTTTGCCACGCCTTCGGTCTTCAATCCCTCGACCGACCTCGAGCCCGAGATGATCGGGGTGGACCACGGCAACACTCAGACATTTACCAAAGAGCTGAAAAAAGTCATCGGCGTCGATGAGTTCGGCGACCCGATCCGCCAGGAGGTGATCTGGTTCAAGTACACCTCGGACGGCCAGAGCCACGCCGTCTTCGACCTGTTCGGCTCCAGCTTCGGCAGCTCCGGCTCGGGCATCGTCCTGGGCACGCGCAATCAGGGCATGATCGCTGTCTTTGACACCGACGGTGAGCTGATGGGCCTCAGCGAGGGCACCAGGGACGACGCGGGCGACCCCATCCCGATGTGGCCGACGTTCTCCGACACGCGCTACGAACCGTTCTTCAACACGACCACGCAGCAGTGGGTCGCGTTTCCCAAGGACGTTCAGACGCAGGGCCTGGCGGAGATCACCTTCACGCCCGATGCGCCGCGCAACCCGCACTGGGATGCTGACCCGAACGATCCCGAGCCGTTCATCAGCCCGGGCGGCCAGGACTACAGCCCCAAGAACGAGTACGAGGTGTGGGAAACCTCGCTCGAAGACGCCCGCAACGGACAGGGCTGGCGCAACGGCGACCGCGCCCGCTACGGCCCCGGCGCCCGCTGGGATCAGTACGACGCCCTGCCCGAGGGTGACTACTACATCGCCATCACCGCCAGCGGCACGACGTTCCACGGCGACACGGCTCGCAACGAGATGGCGATGAACCCCATCCACTGCAATTTCGATGTGTTCCCCGTGGAGTGCGGCCTGCCTCTGATCGAAGACCCTCTGGCGCCGTTCGAGTACCTGCCTTCGGGGGGTGACCAGGCGGGCCCCATTCAGCTCAACGTCCGCCACTTCCCGATCGAGGAGGGCGTGCCCTTCGACGGTGACACCGACGTGATCGTTCCGGGCGACTTCGACCGTGACGGCGACGTGGACGCGTTTGATCTGGGCATCTGGCAGTCCGGGTTCGGCATCACGCCCGAGCCGGGCTTCGTCCGCCCCGATGATCCGGAGTGGGACCCGTTCAACACAACCGACACCGACGGGGCGCTGTTCTCCGACGGTGACGGCGACGGCGACGGCGACGTCGATGCCTTTGACCTGGGCATCTGGCAGGCACGCTTCGGCACCGGGTTGAACGCGACCGGTCAGAACGTCCCCGAGCCCGGCGCGTTGACGATCCTGGTGTTGACCGGGCTGGCGGCACTGCGTCGTCGCTGAGCACGGCCTCGGCATCCCGACCCGGCTTGCAGGCACCGCGCAGGGCCGATTGGTGATAATCGAACTAGCCTCAGACGGCCCCGCTGCCCGATAAGAACGCCATGAGGCGTTGGACACCGACACGGGCGGTCGGCGTGATCGTGTGGGCGGCGGTGCCCCTGCTCGTCGGCGATGCGGCCGACGCGCAAGCCGGAAACGACGGTTCGGGGACCTCGATTCGCCCGCCTCGACTGGTTCGTCTGTTCGACTTCGAGGAGACCGACGATCGCGGCGTCAAGCTCGGCCACGGGGTCGAGATGCCGCGGGACTGGTACGCCATCGGTCGGGACCCGATGACGTCGGACCCGCTGTTCCTTCGTCAGCCTCTTCACCGCCGGCTGACCGCCGAGCCGGGCTTCCCGGACTACGCCCCGGTCGGGTTCGACCCTCGCCACGTGCGATCGGGCGACTTCAGCCTGCGTCTCGGCCTGGAGGGCGGGCACAGCGGCGCGTTCCTGGCCGTGGGCGCGCTGGTCGCCAAGCCGGGCAGCGATTACCTGATCACCGCGCAGGTGCGGACGGCGGAGCTTCGGCGATCGGCGGCGGTGATGCGCGCGTATTTCGTCGACGCCTCGGGTCAGCCGATCGACGCCAGCGCCGTCGAGTCGAGGCCGCTGCGCACGCAGGGCCAGTGGCACACCGTCAGCGTCCGACTCATGGGCGAACACGCGCAGGCGGCGTACATCGGCCTGGAGCTGCGGCTGCTTCAGCCCGACGCGCTGGCGACCGCGGCGCCCGGCCCGATGGACCTGGTGTTTCAGGACGTGCGCGGCGACGCGTGGTTTGATGACGTCGCCGTCTGGCAACTGCCGCACCTCGCCGTCACGACACAGAGCGAGGTCAACATCATCCGGGCACCGGATCGACCGCGGCTGACGATGAACCTGCGCGATCTGACCGGTCAGCGTCTGACCGCCGAGGTGATCGCCTACGACCACGGGCGACGCGTGGTGGACCGGCAGCGACAGGGCGTGGGCGCCGGCGCGCCCAACCAGTGGACCTGGGAGCCGCGCCTGCCGGCCTACGGGTGGTATCTGATCGAGCTGCGCGTCAGCGAGCCATCGGATTCGGACCCGGCCGGCGGCGACGTCCCGCTGGTCGCGCGAACGCTCACGTCGCTGCTGTGGCTCGCGCCGCTCGACGCGACACCCGGCCCGGACGGCCGACGGTTCTCCCTGTCGGCGACGGGGCTGCCCGACGACCAACTCGAACTGCTTCCGACGTTGCTGTACGCGTCGGGGTTGAGGTCGGCGGTCGTCAGTCTCTGGACGCCGCGAACGACGGCGAGCACGCTGAGCGAGCGGCAGGCGATGCTGGACCGGCTGCTGCGGGCGACCGCCCCGGCCGGGCGAGAGCTGACGTTCGCGCTCAGCCCTCTGCCGCGCGAGCTCGCCCAGGCGTACGACGTCGCGCGATTCAGCGCGATCGACATGCTGGAACTCGAACCCGAGGAGTGGCTGGGCTACCTCAGGCCGATGCTGCTGAGGTACGGGCAGCGCATCCGGCGGTGGCAGCTCGGCGCCATCGACGACGCCGACCTGTTTCACCGTGACGACCGTGTCGAGCGGTTCGAGGCGGCGAAGCAGGTATTCGAGCGTCTGGCCGCGGGCCCGCGCTTCGTGCTGCCGTGGCGGCTGGACCAACCGCTGATTCCGGAGCTGGCCTCGGAGCAGCCGCTCTACGCCGTCCTGTGGCCATTGGGTGTCCGCCCGGAGCACCTCGCGGGCGCCTTGGACTCGTGGGCGGGCCACCGGGACGCCGTGAACTTGCACGTGCAGACGTACCCGGCGGATCAGGTGGATCACCCGCGTCGCGTCGCCGACCTGGCCCTGCGCATGCTGCACGCGTGGGAGCAGGAGCCGGCGGGCATGACGCTGGAGCGTCCGTGGGCGTTCGGGAGGCAGCGGGACGCCGCGGCGCTGCCGGACCCGCTGCTGGGCGTGTTCAGCGAGGTGGCGCAGCGTCTGACGAACCGTCGCGTGCTCGAGCGTCTGCCGCTGGGCGAGGGGCTGGAGGCGATGATTCTGGACGGCTCGGCGGGGCCGATGCTCGCCGCGTGGAACCGCGAGGCGCCGGATGACGCGTCGACCGTGCGGCTGCATCTCGGTGAGTCGCCGGTGGGCATCGACGTGTGGGGGAACCGCGAGCCGATCCCCGACCACGCGGGCGTGCACGAGCTGCGCCTGACGCGGACGCCGCGATTCGTTGAAGGCATCGACGTGAAGCTGGCGTTGCTTCGCGCGTCGTTCCGTCTGGACGACGCGTTCATCCCTTCGACGCAGGAGACGCACCGCCGAACGCTCGAGATGACCAACCCCTGGCCGACGACGATCAGCGGGGACATGCGGATCGCGGGGCCCGAGGGCTGGACGGTGAAGCCGACCACGCAACCGTTCACGCTGGCGCCCGGCCGGACGATGCGGATCCCGCTGGAGGTCAGCCCGCCGCTGGCGGAAGTGGCGGGGACGAAGCGGCTGACGGCCCGGTGTGAGTTTACCGCCAATCGTCCTTATGCCGTGGACTTGACCACGCCCGTCCGGGTCGGCCTGCGCGGGGTGGAGTTCGACGCGTCGGTGACGCTGAGCGGCGGCGAGGCCGACGACCGCGACGCGATCGTCGTGGCGATCATCACGAACACGGGCGAGGCCTCGCGATCGCTCTACGTGTTCGCCACGCTATGGGGCCACCCCCGCCAGGAACAGGTCGTCACCCGCCTCGAGCCAGGCGAGTCGGTGCTGCGTCAGTTCCGTTTCCGCGGGGGCGCCGCCTCGTTGCGTGAGAACCCGATCCGAACCGGGATACGCGACACCGACGGGCCGACCGTGCTCAACAAGCTGTTGACGTGGGATCGCTCGCGATGACACGCCGCGCATCGCGGCGCCGCGTCGATTGCGCCACGCCGGTCGATCACTTGCCCAGGTCCGACTTCAGACGCAGCACGGCGGAAGCCAGCTCGTCCGGCCCGTGCCGGATCACGTCACAGACGGGCAATCCCGTCGCCTGACGCACGCGCTGCCGCTCGGTCTCCACGTCCTGTTCGCTCTTGCACAGCCGGCTGTTCATCGCCACGGCGATGAATCGACACGGGTGCGCGGCGTTGGCGACGTGGCGGTACAGCTCCATCACCTCGTTGATCGGGGGGATGGGGATGTGCGGCCGGCGGTTGATCGTCTTGCGGCCGACCTCGTAGCAGAAGATCAACCCGTCCGGGACGCAGCCGTGCAGCAGGCCGAGCGTCACCGCCGAGTAGCTCGGGTGGATCAGGCTACCCTGGCCCTCGACCACAATGATGCTGCGGTGCTCGTTAGCGCGGACCAGTCGCTCGGCGGCGCCGTTGATGAAGTCGGCGACGACGCAGTCGATCGGGCAGCCGTCGCCCTCGATCATGATGCCGGTCTGCCCGGTGGCGACGAACTTGGCGTCGTGCCCGCCGCGTTGCAGGGCCCGGGCGAGCTCGAGCGAGACGACCATCTTGCCGACGCTGCAATCGCTGCCGACGGTGTGGATGCGCAGGCAACGGTCATTGAGCCCCTCGCGCGTGGCGACCTCGCGCTCGTTGTTCTTGCGCACGTCGACGAGCTCGACGCCCTTTCGCCGGGCCGCCTCGACGAACTCGCGATCATCGCTGAGAAACTGGTGCAGCCCCGAGACCACGTTCCAGCCACGCTCGATCGCCCCGAGCACCGCGGCACGCATCACCGGCGGCAGCTTGCCCCCCGCCGGCGCGACCCCGATCACCAGCGTGTTCGACGGCGGGGCCTCGTCAAGCGAGGCGATGATCGGCGTCTGGCCGCCGACCTCAAACACCTGCTCGGCCGTCCGGCCGGCCTGGGTCGAGTCCAGCACCGCCGTCACCTCGTCCGGGCAGTAGCGCAGCAGGCAGACCGCCGTCTTGGCGTTCAGCGGGTCCGACAACCCCTCGGTCAACAGCACGGCACGACGCGACACGGGCGGCTCCTTGAGCGGGCGGCAGGCGACGGCGAGCAAGTCTAGCCGCTGCGTTGGCTCACACAAGCGTCGGTCGCCCAACGCCCCCGCCGGTCCCGCCGGGCATTCCGTTCGTTTGACAACCCCCACGGCGAGCACTAGAGTCGAATTCGGAAGGATCTTCCTCCCGATTCCGGGTCTGTACCAGCCAGGGCGCGAGCGAACTCGGTGGGATTGCTTCCCGTCGTGAGTCGACCGCCGCCCCGTGGAACGACGCAACCCTACCGGACGGAGACGGCAACATGACGCTGAAAGTGGGCATCAACGGGTTCGGACGGATTGGTCGGCTCGTGTTCCGGGCCGGGTTCCATCGACAGGACATCGAGTTCGTCGGCATCAACGACCTGGTCCCGGCGGACAACCTGGCCTACCTGCTCAAGTACGACTCGACGCACGGCCGGTTCGACGCCTCGGTCGAGGCCGACGGCGACGCGATCGTGGTCAACGGCAAACGCATTCCCTGCTTCAGCGAGCGCGACGCCGCCGCCCTGCCCTGGGGCAAGGTCGGCGCCGACTACGTCGTCGAGTCCACCGGGCTGTTCACCAATTACGACGCCGCGAGCAAGCACCTTGACGGCGGCGCCAAACGCGTCGTGATCTCCGCTCCGACCAAGACCCCGGATCAGGTCCCCACGCTGGTCATGGCCGTCAACGAACAGACCTTCGACCCCGACAAGCACAAGGTCGTCTCCAACGCCTCGTGCACGACCAACTGCCTGGCGCCGATCGCCAAGGTGATCCACGACGAGTTCGGCATCGCCGAGGGCCTGATGACGACCGTCCACGCCGCCACCGCGACGCAGCCGACGCAGGACGGGCCGTCCAAGAAGGACTGGCGCGGCGGGCGCAACGCCTACATGAACATCATCCCGGCCTCGACGGGCGCGGCCAAGGCGGTCGGGCTCTGTCTGCCGGAGCTCAAGGGCAAGCTGACGGGCATGGCGTTCCGCGTGCCCACGGCCAACGTCTCGGTCGTCGACCTGACCGTGCGGACGGAAAAGTCCACGAGCTACGACCAGATCATGGCCGCGATGAAGGCCGCCGCCGACGGCCCGATGAAGGGCATCCTCGCCTACACCGAAGAGGAGGTCGTCTCCAGCGACTTCATCACGGATTCGGCCTCGAGCACGGTGGACGCCAAGGCCGGCATCGGCCTGTCGCCGACCTTCCACAAGGTCGTCAGCTGGTACGACAACGAGTGGGGCTACTCCTGCCGCATCGTGGACCTGATGCTCCACATGGCGCGGACCGAGAACCTGATCGGCGCCGAGGCCGTCGGCGCCGGCGCCTGAGCGGGCCGCCGCCCGCGCGCTCGTCCCGGTTCACGTCGCGACCCAGCAGAAACCCGTTGCAGCCCCCGGTTGAACCCGGGGGTTGTTTTTCTTCGACCGCTGCGCCTCCCGTCCGATCCCGAGGATGAGCCACGCCCCCGCACTCTCGCGCTCCGCCGCCGACGCCGCCATGCTCTGGCGCCTGCGCACCGTGATCTTCCTTCAGATGCTCGCGATCGGCATCATCATGCCCTTCGAGGGCGTCTGGATGAAGCAGGTCGGGCTGGGCGAGACCTACATCGGCACGCTGGGCTCGTCGGCGACCGCGGTCGGCTTCGCCGCCGGCCTGCTCTGGGGCCTGATCGCCGACCGCACGGGCCGGCCCCAGCACCTGCTCTTCTGCGGCTACCTCGCCCTCGGCGCACTGTGGTTCTACCTCGCCCACTGCCAGACCCCCGTGCAGTTCCTCGCCTACGCGATCGGCAAAGGGCTGCTGTTCAGCATGACCACCCAGCTCATGCCCCTGCTGGTCGTGCCCGTGCTCGGGCCGGCCTCGGGGCGCGGGTACGCCTTCTACCGTATCTTCGGCTCGCTCGGGTTCATCGTCTCGACCCTGCTGATCCCGCAGATCATCTCCGAAGTCCGCACGCTCATCCTCCTGGCCGCCGGCGCCATCCTCTTCGCCCCGCTGCCGCTGATCGGGTTCGCCGGCCCACGCGCCGCCCACCCCGACCGCGTCAGCGTCTGGCGCGTCCTGCACAACCGCAAGCTCGTCGCCTTCCTCCTCGCCACCTGCTTCTTCTACTTCTCCATCCCCGCCACCTTCCAGTTCACCGCCATCTACGCCCGCGAACTCGGCGCCTCGACCCGCTTCATCGGCGTGTTCACCTCCATCAACGGCTTCGTCGCCCTGATCGGCCTGCCCATCGTCGGCCTGCTGGTCGATCGCTTCGGCACGCGGCTGCTGATCGTCCTGGCCATGATCGCCCAGCCGCTGCGCGTCCTGACCTACTCGTTCGCGCCCGACTACCCCTGGCTCATGGTCGGCCAACTGTTCCACATCTTCACCTGGGCGGGCCTGGAGATCGCCGGCATCCTCTTCGGACAGTCCCACGAACTGCTCATTCAGCCTCTGCAGCCTCCCCGGCCGCTCCTCCACGAAGCGTGTGATCCCCTGCATGACCCACTGCGGAGAGAGCCGGGCCTCATCGAGGACCTCGTCCAGGGTTCCGCCGGTGCGCCAGGCGTCGTCGAAGTCGCTGGAGAGGGCGTACTCCTCGGCGATGGGATTGAGGAGCCAACGGTGCATCAGCCGGCGGGCCTGGGTGGTGATCACGGTCGAATCCGCCTGGTCCTGGGAAGTTACGACGGCGCTGCGATACTCCGCCGCCTGCAGGTCGAAGAGTTCCGGACTGACGACGCAGACGATCTTCACATTCGGGCCTTCGGAATCGAGTCGAGGCAACAGGGTGACGATGCTCCGCATGGCGCTGGTTCCCTGGACGAAAAACGTCCCGCCCCGCGGTTTGGAAGAATCGTACTCCCTCACCACATACGCCCCCCGGGCGGCCTCGAAGTGCGACGGTATACCGAGCTTCTCCCGGTCCGGAATCTCGATGGCCGGTCGTGTAAGATGCAGGGCGATCAGGGGCACGCCAC
>CAYSIX010000095.1:0-14505 GCA_964431205.1 uncultured Phycisphaeraceae bacterium | reverse complement strand
AGTCGCGGTCACGCACCGCCGACCCACTTTCTTCCGTTCCTGTTGACTCGAAATCCAATCACGTTCCCATATCACCACTCATACGGGAATTCACTGATCCGCTTAAGTCGGCATGGTTGTCGCGATCCCGATCGAAGCCCCCTGTTCCTGCGCAGGACGTGCGCCGGCCGGTCGCCCCGTGCGGCCTTCACCAGCTTCCCCGAGGGCCCATTATGCAAACCCCCAACCGTTCCGCAAGCGCACGGCACGCGTTTTCGCTCCCGCGACGACTCTTGGCCCCCTCCTCAGGGTGTCGTCCAAAAGTGCGGCACCCGCGACGGCGAGCGCCTTCGGCTCTTTCTTCAGTGGGGCGGCCGTCTCGGCCGCCATCGCCGCACAGCGGCGAACGATCCCAAACAGGCCCGCGGCCTGTCGGCGGGCCAGACGCCCGCCCCACTTGTGGACTACACACTCCTCACCGCCGCGGCCCGACCGGCGCCGCACCGCGACGGCCATCCGTTACACTGTTCGGCCCATGGCTCAATCCATCGATCCCGACCGTCTCGGCGTGTGCAGTTGGTCGCTCCAGCCCGATTCCCCGGCGGATCTGGCGAAAATCGTGGGCGACCTGGGCCTGCGCCGTGTCCAGCTCGCCCTGCAGCCGCTCGTCGACGACCCGCCGATCTGGGGCGATGCCGGCGACGTGCTCCGTGATGCCGGACTGACCCTCGTCTCGGGCATGTTCGCCACGGTGGGCGAGGACTACTCCAGCCTCGAATCGATCCGCCGCACCGGCGGGCTCGTCCCCGACGAGACCTGGGACGACAACTGGGCCAACATCCTCAAGATCGTGCCCGTCGCCGACGAGCTGGGCCTGAAGCGTGTCAGCTTTCACGCCGGCTTCATCCCCGAAGACCGCGCCGATCCGCGCTACGACGCGTTGCTGATCCGCATCCGCAAGGTCGCCGACGTGTTCCACGGCAAGGGCATCGAGCTGCTGTTCGAGACGGGCCAGGAAACCGCCGACGACCTGCTGCGGTTCCTGGACGACCTGGAGCAGCCGGGCGTGGGGGTGAACTTCGACCCGGCGAACATGATCCTCTACGACAAGGGCGACCCGGTCGAGGCGTTGCGTAAGCTGATGCCGCACGTGAAACAGGTGCACATCAAGGACGCCAAGCGCACCACGACGCCGGGCGAGTGGGGCACGGAGGTCGTGGTCGGGACGGGGGAGGTGGACTGGCCGGGGTTTGTCGCGGCGCTTCGCGAGGGCAACTACGGTGGCGACCTGCTGATCGAGCGGGAGGCGGGCGACCAGCGGATGGCCGACGTCCGCGCGGCGGCCGAGCATATCCGCTCGCTGATCGGCGGCTGAGCGGGCGGGTTGCCGCCGGGGTCTCGCCTCGCCGACACGCGCCGACACGCGCCGAACGGTTGACACGGCCCCGCGCGGCGGTAGGCTTTTCGCAGCGCTGAGCGGCCAGGTAGCTCAGTTGGTAGAGCATGCGACTGAAAATCGCAGTGTCGCCGGTTCGATTCCGGCCCTGGCCATTGTGTCCCCTTTCGCATTCGTTCGCTGAGGTGCCCATGCCTCGCCACCAAGCCACGCCACCACGCACGCACACTCGACCGCGCCCCGGGCGCGGGCCCGCCTCCCTGCTGGCGCCGCTGTGTCTGGGGCTGGTGATGGTCGGCTGCGGCGAAGCCGGCTCGGGCGGCGCCGATGCCAGCGATGGCGGGGCCGACACGCCCCCGGTCAACCCCTCGGGGCCGCACATCGGCCTGCTCATGGAGACGTTCGACGTCAACCGCTGGCAGCGGGACGAGCAGATGTTCACCACCGCCGCCGACCTGCGCGGCGCCACCGTGTCGCTGGCCGTGGCCGACGGCGATCAGAACCGCCAGAACCAGCAGGCGGAGAACTTCCTGATCCGCGGCGTCGACGTGCTGGTGGTGGTGCCGAAGAACCTGGAGACGGCCGGGCGGATCGTCAAGGTCGCGCACCAGCGCGACGTGCCGGTGGTGGCGTACGACCGGCTGATCCGCAACTGCGACCTGGACATCTACATCACGTTCGACAACGAGTACGTCGGGTACCTTCAGGCGCGTGGGGTGCTCGAGGCGGTGCCGGAAGGCAACCTGATCCTGCTGGGCGGGGCGGCGAGCGACAACAACGCGCATCTGGTGCGGGCCGGTCAGCTCCGGGCGATCGAGGAGCACCGCCGCGAGACGGGCAAGACGATCCAGATCCTGGCCGACCCGTTCTTGGAGAACTGGGACCGTGACGAGGCGCGTCGTCGGATCAGCGGGCTGCTGACGCGGTTGCGGGCCGAGGGCACCGCGGTGCACGGGATCGTGGCGTCGAACGACACGACGGCGGGCGGCGCGGTGGCGGCGTTGATGGCCGAGGGCATGGCGGGGGAGGTGGCCGTGGCCGGTCAGGACGCGGACCTGGACGCGTGCCAGCGGATCGTCGAGGGCACGCAGACGGTGACGGTGTACAAGCCGGTGCGGAAGCTGGCGGCGGTGGCGGCCGAGGTCGCGGTGCGGCTGGCCCGGGGCGAGACGCCCGAGGCGGTGATCGAGTCGCTGGGCTACGAGGTGCAGCGGCTGGACAACGGGCAGAAGCAGGTGCCCTCGATCTTCCTCGAGCCGGTGTTCGTCACCGCGGACAACATGGTCGAAACCGTGGTCGCCGACGGCTGGCACGAACTGGAGGACGTGTACGCCAACGTCCCGCCGGACCGGTGGCCGGCCGCGCCCCAACCCGTCGGCGAGGTCGTGCCCGCGACCGACGCCGCGCCCGTCGGCGAAACACCATCGCCTTGAGCCACGCCGCGCCCGACCAGCCCGTCGTTCTCTCGGCCCACCACATCGTCAAGCAGTTCCCGGGGGTGCGGGCGCTCGACGGCGTCAGCTTCGACCTGCGCGGCGGCGAGGTGCACGCGCTGGTCGGGGAAAACGGCGCGGGCAAGAGCACGCTGATCAAGGTCCTGGCCGGCGCGTACCCGCACGGCAGCTACGGAGGCGAGCTGCGTGTCGCCGGCCGGGCGACGCGGTTCCGCTCGGTCAAGGACGCCGAGGCCGCCGGCGTCGCCGTCATCCACCAGGAGCTGCTGCTGGTTCCCACGTTGAGCGTCGCCGAGAACATCTACCTCGGCGACGAGCCGCGACGCTTCGGCGTCATCGACTGGGACACGATGCGCGACGGCGCCGAACGCGCCACCCGCCGGCTCGGCGTCGCCGTCAACGTCCTGGCCGAGGTCGCCTCGCTCGGCGTCGGGTCGCAGCAGCTCGTCGAGATCGCCCGCGCGCTGCGCCGCCGCGGCCGCATCCTCATCCTCGACGAGCCGACCGCCGCGCTGGCCGAGCACGAGACCGACCGCTTGCTCGCCATCCTCCGCGAGCTGCGCCGCGACGGCACCGCCATCGTCTACATCTCGCACAAGCTCGACGAGGTGTTCGCCCTCGCCGATCGCATCACCGTCCTGCGTGACGGGCGGACGATCCGCTCGGACGCCGCGGCGAACTGGACGCGGGCCGACGTCGTCCACGCCATGGTCGGCCGGCGGATGGACGAGATGTACCCGCGCTTCGAGCACACGCCGGGCGACACCGTGCTGCGCGCCGAAGGCATGACCATGCCGGACCCGGACCTGCCGGGGCGATACCTGCTTCGCGACGTGTCGCTCGAGGTGCGGCGTGGCGAGGTGCTGGGCCTGGCCGGGCTGATGGGCAGCGGACGCACCACGCTGCTGCGCACCCTCTTCGGCGCCGCGCCCGCGCCGTGGACCGGGCGCGTCTGGATCGGCGGACGCCGCGCCACGTTGCACCACCCCGGTGAGGCGATCCGTCACGGCCTGGCGCTGGCGCCCGAAGACCGCAAGCGGCAGGGCCTGGTCATGGCGTTCGGTGTGCAATCGAACCTGTCGCTGGCGCACCTGCGTTCGTTCAGCGCGCTCGGCGTGATCGACGAGTCGGCCGAGCACGAGCGCTGCGCCCGCGCGGCCGAGGAGCTGCGCATCCGCGCCGCGTCGCTGGCCACGCCGGTCGAGACCCTCTCGGGCGGGAACCAGCAGAAGGTGGTGCTGGGCAAGTGGCTGCTCGAGCCGCCGCGCGTCCTGCTGCTCGACGAGCCGACGCGCGGCATCGACGTCGGCGCCAAGGCCGAGGTGCACCGCCTGATCGGCGAGCTGACCGGCCGCGGCATGGCGGTCGTCATGGCGTCGAGCGAGCTGCCCGAGGTGCTGGGCCTGTCCGACCGGCTGCTCGTGCTGCGCGAGGGGCGCGTCGCGGGCGCGTTCGTCGGCCGTGACGCCACGGCCGAGGAGGTGATGGCATGCGCGACCTGAACACGGACAACCAGCCGAACGCCGACGCGGAATCCGAGACCGGCGCGGCCGACGACGCGTCCGCCCGCCGCCCCGCGATCGACCTGCGCCTGCTCACCATGGTCCTGATCCTCGTGGCGATGTGGGTCTTCTTCCGCATCCGCGTCGGCGAGTTCTACTTCAGCGGCGACAGCGTCGCCAACCTGCTGCGCGACATGGCCACGTGGACGATCCTCGCCGCGGGCATGACGCTGATCATCGTCGCCGGCCACATCGACCTGTCCGTCGGGTCGCTGCTGGCGCTGTGCGCCGCGTCGTGCGCGCTGATGATGAGCGAGCAGTTCGGCTACGGCTTGCCCGCCTCGGTCGCCGTGCCGATCACGCTGGCGATCGGCCTGGGCGTCGGCCTGTTCCAGGGCGTGCTGGTCGCCTACTTCCGCATCCCGGCGTTCATCGTCACGCTCGCCGGGCTGTTCATCTACCGCGGGATCACGCAGAAGGTCAGCGCCCGCGACCCGCGCGTGCCCGACGACAGTTGGGTGCTGACGCTGGGCTTCGGGCACGTCCCACCGGCGGTCGGCTGGGCGATCGCGGCGGCGGCGATCGCGGCGGTCATCGCGGCCGTGCTGTGGCGCCGGCGGCGAAGGCGTCGCCTGGGCCTGGCCACCGAATCCACGGTTTGGTCCGTCGCCCGCGCCGCCGTGCCCTGCCTGGCCGTCCTGGCGCTGTTCTACAAGGTCAACGAGGCGCGCGGCCTGCCGGCGCAGGCGACCGTCATGGCCGCCGTGCTCCTGGCGCTGTACCTGCTCAGCCGGCACACGCGCTTCGGCCGGCACGTCTTCGCCATCGGCGGCAACGCCGAGGCCGCCCGCCTCAGCGGCATCCGCGTCGAACGCACCACCGTCGCCGTCTTCGCCATCATGGGCCTGCTCGCGGGCGTCGCCGGCGTCGTCTGGATGGCGCAGAACCTCGGCTCGACCAAGAACGCCGGCCAGTGGTACGAGCTCTACGCCATCGCCGCCTGCGTCATCGGCGGGACCAGCCTCATGGGCGGCCGCGGCACGCTCCTGGGCACCCTCACCGGCGCCCTGGTCATGGCCACCATCATCCAGGGCATGGACTACACCAACCTGGAGAACTGGCTGCAGCTCGTGGTCCGCGGCGCCGCCGTCGCCGTCGCCGTGGGCATCGACGTCGCCGCCCGCGACCCCGCCCCATGGATGCTCCGCCTGCGCGCCAAGCTGCGGCTGAGCCGCGGATAGACGCGGATGCGGCTGAGCCACGGATGAACACCGAAGAAGACGGATTGACTCTGAGCTGATGCGCGCTGCGTCCAAGGATGCTGTCCGGATGCCACGGCTTGGCTTCAAGCCAAGCCGTGAAGCGTCGGCCTCGGTGGCCGTGCCGCGTGATCACGTCGCGCGTCGGTCGGGCAGGTGACGCGCTTCGGCACGGCTTGACCCTGCCGGTCAGGCCGTGGCACCGCAGGGCGAGGCATCTGCGGCGTCGCGTCCCTGTGCCTCGTCGTGGCCATCTCATCGCGCGTGGGCCTGGCGGCTACAGTTTCGGCATGGCCGTGGAATTGGACCTGACCCCCGAGACGATCCTGGCCGCGTACCGCCTCGGCGTGTTCCCGATGGCGCGCAGCCGCCACGGCCGGATCGACTGGTACAGCCCGGACCCGCGGGCGATCCTGCCGCTGGAGCCGGGCGCGTTCCGCGTGCGTCGGTCGCTGCGTAAGCGCGTGCGCCACGGCCGGTTCGTGATCACCCGCGACCGCGCGTTCGAGCGGGTCATCGCCGCCTGCGCCGAGCCCCGGCCGTACAGCGAGCAGACGTGGATCAGCCCGGCGATCATGGACGTCTATTGTGATCTGCACCGGCTCGGCCATGCGCACAGCGTCGAGGCGTGGCGGCCGCGCGACGTCGCCGCGCGCCACCGCGACGTGGAGCCCGGCAAGCCTGAGCCCGGGGCGACCCCACGCGACCCCGCCGCAACCGGCGCAGGCGAAAACGCCGACGAGCCAGGCGAGCTCGTCGGCGGTTTGTACGGCGTGACGATCGGCGGGGCGTACTTCGGCGAGTCGATGTTCTCTCGCGAGACCGACGCGTCGAAGGTCTGCCTCGTCCACCTGGTCGAGCACCTGCGGCGGCGCGGGTTCACGCTGCTGGATGTGCAGTTCCCGAACCCGCACCTGGAGCAGTTCGGCCTGATCGAGCTGCCGCGGCGGCGCTACCTGCGCCGGCTCGCCGAGGCGGTCGATCGGCCGGTGACCTGGTGAGCGTCACTCGGGCAGGACGATCTCCTGGCCGACGTAGATGCGGTTGCCGTCGGTGATACCGTTGGCCGCGGCGATGTCGCGCCACCGGCTCTCGTTGCCGTACACCCGCCGGGCGATCGAGAACAGCGTGTCGCCCTTGCGGACGGTGTACTTCGAGATCCGCTCGACCTGCGCCGAGACGGGCGCGACCTCGGCCTGGGTGAAGGCCGGCTCGCTGCCCTGCCCGGCTTGAGGCTCGACGACGTCGCCGCCGCCTCGGGCGGTCCGCTCGCCCTCGGCGTAGGGCTCGGGCCGGGCGTACGCCGACGAGTCCGTCTTGTTGCTGCATCCCACCACGGCCAGCGAGGCCGCGACCAACACGCTGCTGAAAATCCGCTTCATGATTCGTTCCTCTTCTGACAACGTTGAGTCAAGTCAGTCCCGTTTGAACCGCGGCGGCCGATCGTGGGCTTTCCCGACCGTCCCGCCGACGCGTGCCTTGGCGCTATCGACCGCTCGCCGCCCGAGGTTTACAACCGGCAAAATCGGCACGACCGTCGCCGGCGGCGCCGCTGGCCGATCGCTCGGCCCGGCGATACCCTCCGGGCTCGTCCTTCCCCGATCGCTTGGTCATGGTTATCGGAGGTTGACCCGCCATGAGTCCAGAAGTTCGCGACGGACCGCCCGCACTCCCCCCGACCTCGCCTCGCCCCGCCCTCACCCGGCCAGGCAGGTGCATCGGATAACGTCGCCATCTCTGACGCGCCAGGGATCACGCCCCGATCGGACGGGTCAACAGGAGACCGTGGACATGCATAGCCTGTGGATACATCTGGGTGTGATGGCCGGCATCCTGCTGATGCTGGCAGGGGCCGGACTACGGACGGCGGGCGCACGGCCGCAGGGCGAAAGCCAGGCCGAGGAGATGGCGTCGCTTTCGATTGCGCTGGTCGGTGACTCCACGGTGACCGAGGCCAAGGGGTGGGGGGCGGGCTTCGCGGCCCGTTGCAAGGATCACGTCGCCTGCGCCAACTTCGCGCGCGGCGGACGCAGCTCCAAGAGCTTCCACGATGAGGGCTTGTGGCAGCCCGTCCTGGAGCACCGGCCCGATCTGATCCTCATCCAGTTCGGTCACAACGACCAGCCCGGCAAAGGGCCGCACCGCGAAACGGATCCCGCCACCACGTTTCGCGACCACCTGAGACGCTACATTCGCGATTCGCTGGCCATCGACGCGACGCCGATCCTCGTCACGTCACTCGAACGCCGCAGGTTCGCTCCCGACGGCACCATCACGCCGACCCTCGCCGATTACGCCGAGGCGACCAGGCAGGTCGCCGCCGAAGCGGAGGTGCTGTGCATCGATCTTCACCAACGCTCCATCGAGCTGTATGAGCGCCTCGGGCCGGCCGGCTGTGAAGAGCTGTCGCCGCGAAACGCCGACGGCAGCGTGGACACGACCCACCTCAACGAGCGAGGCGGCGAGGTGATCGGTGCGCTCGTGGTGGCCGAGCTGATCAGGGTAAAGCCCGACCTGGCGTCCCACTTTGTCCGGCCCGTGGGAGCGGACGAATCTTCGTCTCACGACGCGGAGGGCGCGCGGTGAGGGCGATTCCTTCGTCTGCCGGTGGATAGCCGCTCCCGTGGCGAGCGCGGGGTGCGAATGTTTCGCCGAGCCCGCCGGCGGTCAGCAGCGAAGTGCCGCGGCGGTGCACAAGATGGTCCGGAAGCGGGGGTTAGGACGGCCATCCGCGTCCCGGAGGCTAGGCGAAGGGAGGCGTTCGGTCGCCGGCGTGCGCACCAAGCCGCCGGTCGGCCCATATACAGGGGCGCGCTGTTTTCTGGCACCGTCGCCCCCGGGAGTTTCGAGTTTCTAGATCGGAGTTCTGAGTTCCGAGTTATCGAATGGAGATGGCTGTCGAATGTGTCGCTTACGCGCTGCCGATCGGCCCCGACGCTTGGACTGGTCACGTTCGGGCGAGCGCGCCGCGGAAACCGGACCAGTTTCGTGACCAGTTGCAGACCAGCTACCCGAGCGGTGGGCGTGCCGGGCCGGGATGTGGATTCCGCGGATTGGTTCCAGGGGTGGCAGCGGCGGATGCCGGCGGGGCTGCGTCGGCCGCGGGCGGTCCGGTTATGGTGGTGAGTTCGGTCCGGCACGAGCAGAGACCCTTGAAAGGAGGCGCGTGTGAATCCGCCATCGCCACCGCCGTTGCCCCGTGTCGCCGCGTTCGAGCGGATGGGCTACGGCCTGTTCCTGCACTGGGGGCTGTACTCGCTGCTCGGCCGCGGCGAGTGGGTGATGCACCACGGGTCGATCCCGGCCGAGGAGTACGCCCGGTTGGCCGAGCGGTTCACGGCCTCGGCGTTCGACGCGCGGGGGATCGCGCGGCTGGCGCGCGAGGCGGGGATGCGGTACGTGACGCTGACCAGCCGGCACCACGACGGGTTCTCCCTGTACGACACGCGGGGCCTGAGCGAGTTCGACGCGCCGCACAGCGCGGCGGGCCGGGACCTGATCGCCGAGTTCGTCGAGGGCTGCCGGGCCGAGGGCGTCGTGCCGTTTCTGTATCACACGACGCTGGACTGGCGGATGGGCAGCGCGACCTGCGACGCCGCGGCGTTCGAGGCGTACCTGGATTATCTGCACGCGTCGGTGGAGGTGCTGTGTCGGCACTACGGGCGGCTGGGCGGGCTGTGGTTCGACGGCAACTGGTCGCGGCCGGACGCGGACTGGCGTGAGGACCGACTGTACGGGATGATCCGTGCGCACCAGCCGGAGGCGATGATCATCAACAACACGGGGGTGGAGCGGCCGGGGGCGGTGGGTCATCCGGAGATCGACGCGGTGACGTTCGAGCAGCAGCGGCCGCGGGCGATCGATCGGCGGGGGGCGGCCAAGCACGTGGCGGTGGAGATGTGCCAGACGATGAACCGGCACTGGGGGATCGGATCGGACGACCTGAACTACCTGTCGCCGGCGCAGGTGATCACGAACCTGTGCGCGTGCCGGGGCCGGGGGGCGAACTACCTGCTGAACGTGGCGCCGATGGCCGAGGGCGCGGTGCCGGAGTACGAGGCGGCGGCGTTGCGCGTGGCGGGGCGATGGGTGGCCCGGCACGAGCGGGTGGTCCGCGAGGGCCGGCCGGTGGCGTGCCGATGCCCCGGCGAGGACTTCGTGCTCGAGGTCGAGGGGCGGCTGTACCTGTTCGTGCACGGGCTGGGGCGCCGGGGCAGCGCGCATGTGACCGCACGCGGCGGGACGCAGGGCGCTCGCGCGATCGAGGGGCTCACGCGTCGCGTGACGGCGGCGCACTGGCTGGACAACGGCGAGCCGCTGCGGTTCGTCCAGGACGCGGAGGCGGGCTTGCTGGCGATCGACTGCACGGGCTACCCCTACGGCGTGGACCTGGTCGTGCGCGTCGCCGAGCTTGTATGCTGAGCGGCCCGAGACAACCTCGTATGGAGAGATGAATCATCATGGCCCGCAAGAGTTCCCGCACCGGCTCGCGTAACCGTTCGGTCCAGCTCGTCGCCAACGGCGACCTGCGCCTCTCGGCCAACCAGAACTGCTGGCCGGCGCAGCGTGACATGGAGGCGGCGCTCACCCGCGCGATCGAGTCGCTGGGCTACCACGCCGAACGGGCGCACCCGTACAAAGAGAGCGAGCGGCACGGGTTCATCGGCTCGCAACGCGAGGGCGTCGAGGTCTTCCGTGACATCGACCCCAAGCGCCCGCTGATCGTCGCCGAGGCCGTCTGGCAGTACTCCCACCACGTCCTGCACGGCCTGGTCGCGCACGAGGGGCCGATCCTCACCGTCGCCAACTGGTCCGGCACGTGGCCCGGTCTCGTGGGCATGCTGAACCTCAACGGCTCGCTGACCAAGGCGGGCGTGAAGTACTCGACGCTGTGGTCGCAGGACTTCACCGACGACTACTTCCGCCGGCGTCTGAAAAAGTGGCTCGAGACCGGCCGGTGCACGCACAAGACCGACCACGTCGTGAAGCTCAAGGACGCGCGTGTGCCCTCGGCGGCGCGCAAGCTGGGCAGGCGGCTCGCCGAGCAGCTCCAGCGCGACCGCGCGATCATGGGCGTGTTCGACGAGGGCTGCATGGGCATGTTCAACGCCATCATCCCCGACCACCTGCTGAACCCGACGGGGCTGTTCAAGGAGCGGCTGAGCCAGTCGGCCCTGTACTACGAATCGACGCAGGTCAGCGAGGAGGACGCCCGCCGCGTGTACCAGTGGTACCGCGACAAGGGGTTCACGTTCCACCTGGGGCCGAACCACGAGACGGACCTGACCGAGGCCCAGGTGCTGGACCAGTGCCGGATGTACGTCGCGGCCGTGCGCCTGGCGGACGACTTCGGCTGCGACTGCATCGGGATCCAGTACCAGCAGGGGCTCAAGGACCTGATGCCGGCCAGCGACCTGGTCGAGGGGACGCTGAACAACACGGACCGCCCGCCGGTGCGCTCGCGCGACGGCGAGCGCGTGCTCTTCGAGGGCCGGGCGATCCCGCACTTCAACGAGGTGGACGAGTGCGCGGGCCTGGACGGGCTGATCACGCACCGGGTGCACGCGGCGCTCGACCAGCCGGTGGAGAACACGCTGCACGACCTGCGCTGGGGCGACGAGGACGAGTCCGGCACGGTGGACGACTACGTGTGGGTGTTCCTGATCTCGGGCAGCGCCCCGCCGGCGCACCACATCGACGGGTGGCGCGGCAGCGACGGGCACCGTCAGCCGGCGATGTATTTCCCCAACGGCGGCTCGACGCTGCGCGGGATCGCCAAGCCGGGCGAGATCGTCTGGAGCCGGGTGTGGATCGACGGGTCGGCGACGGGCGGGCGGCTGTGCATGGACCTGGGCCGGGCGGGCGTCGTGCGGCTGCCCGAGGCGGAGACGAAGCGGCGGTGGGAGGCGACGACGCCGCAGTGGCCGATCATGCACGCGGTGACGTACGGGATCAGACGTGATCAGATGATGGCCCGGCACAAGGCGAACCACATCCAGTGCGTGTACGCCGAGGACGCGAAGGCGGCGGACGAGGCGATGTTCACCAAGGCGGCGATGGCCGAGGCCCTGGGCATGCGCGTCTGCCTCTGCGGGACGAACAAGAAGGGCAAGAGGTGGGGGTAGGACGACGCGTCGGCGTCAGACTCATGCGGAGGCGTCCGCGAGGCGTTGCCTCGCGGCTGCGCGTCCTCAGCCGCGGGCAGACCTGCCCGCGGACGCGCACGGCGTCTCGAGTGGTACGAATCGATCACGACGCGGGACCGCTCTCGATCTGAAGTGGAAGGTCTCATGAAATATGACATCGTGCAATTTGGTGTGTCGATCGTAGGCAGAGAGTCCGATCTCGCAGGGCGGTTTCGGTTGATAAACCAATGGGATTTGAAGGATGTGGATCGCGTGGGTGTCAGGGCTTGGGAGTTGGACGAAGCACTCGTGTCGATCGACCCATTGCTCAAGGCTGCTGGCAACCTGTCATGGTCGTATGTAGCCGACGGTCGGTCGGAACAGGCTCTATCTCAGCGAGGAATTCGCGTGACTTCGTGTCAGGAGATGAAGATCCCGTTCTTCGAAAGGCTCTGGATGAAGGATTGGGGCGGCGACCGATTCAAGAGAAGGTTCTGGGTGTGGCGCTGCCTTGAGGCGCATGAACTGTTTCAATTCGTGTGGGACGACCTCAACTGGACGGAGGAGGGAGCATTCTTGCTCGGCTTGGATCAGGCGATCGGTGAGGATGATTCCGTAATCGCACGAGTCGCCAAGGGCCCGCGGCTGTGCTACGAATGCCTTTCATCGGGCGCAGCCAAAGTGCTGGTGTTGCCTATGGGGGATGGCTGCGGCTTCGATGTCTACTGGCATCGAAAGCATTGTCCTATTGAACGAATCGTTATTGAAGAACTCGCTGCAGAGTAAGGGTTTGCCGGGTGCCACGGTCGCTTGCGACCGTGCGGGCGCGGGACGAACAAGAAGGGCAAGAGGTGGGGGTAGGACGACGCGTCGGCGTCAGACTCATGCGGAGGCGTCCGCGAGGCGTTGCCTCGCGGCTGCGCGTCCTCAGCCGCGGGCAGACCTGCCCGCAGACGCGCACGGCGTCTCGAGTGGTACGAATCGATCACGACGCGGGCTCGGGGACGGTCTGGGGCTGGACGAACTCGTGCAGGCCCTCGGGCCCGCCCTCGCGGCCGAACCCGGACTGTTTCATCCCGCCGAAGGGGGCCACGGGCGTGGGCCCGGTGCCGGTGTTGAGCCCGACGTGGCCGAAGCGCAGCCGGCGGATCACGCGCTCGGCGCGGTCGCGGTTCCGGGTGAACACGTAGGCGGCCAGGCCATACTCGGTGTCGTTGCCGGCGTGGACGGCGTCGCTTTCGGAGTCGAACGTGAGGATGGGCACGAGCGGCCCGAACGTCTCCTCGCGGACGCAGGCCATCCGGTTCGTGACACCGGTGACGACCGTGGGGGGGAAGAAGCAGCCCCAGTCGTCGCCGCGCGGCTCGGGCGGGTCGCCGCCGGCGATCACGCGGGCGCCGTGGCCGACCGCGTCGTCGAGGTGGCGCTTGACCTTGTCGAACCCGTCGCGATCGATCAGCGGGCCGAGGTCCGTGTCCGGCTCCATGCCGTCGCCGACGGTCATGCGCTCGACGCGTTCGGCGACCTTGGCCGCGAAGGCGTCGGCGATCGAGCGGTGGGCGTAGATGCGGTTGGCGCAGACGCAGGTCTGCCCGCCGCCGCGGAACTTGTTCTGGATCAGGTGGTCGGTGGCGGCGTCAAGATCGGCGTCGTCGAACACAATGAACGGCGCGTTGCCGCCCAGCTCCAGGGCGAGTTTCTTGACCTGATCGGCCGTGTCGCGGATGAGCTTTCGGCCGACCTCGGTCGAGCCCGTGAAGCTGATCATGCTCACCGACGGGTGACTGCAGAAGACCCCGCCGATCTCCCGCGCCGAGCCGATCAGCAGGTTCACCTTGCCCGGCGGCAGGTCCATCGCGTCCAGCAGGGCGAACTGGGCGATCATGGTCAGCGGGGTCTTGATCGAGGGCTTGACGAGGCAGGCGCAGTCGGCGGCGAGCGCGGCCGAGAGCTTCTTGGCCATCATCGCGATCGGGAAGTTCCACGGCGAGATGAGCCCGACCACGCCGACGGGGCGGAAGTGGACGGTCCAGGCGTGGCCCTTGGGTCGCTCGTCGAGTCGGCGCGGGGCCAGCTCGCCGACGTGATCGGCGCAGTACTGGAAAAACCCGGCGGCGTAGTCGACCTCGCCCTGGGCCTCCTTCCACGGCTTTCCGTGCTCGAGCGTGATGATCCGGCCGAGCTCCTCGCGATGGGCGCGCAGGTCGTCGGCGATGCGGGTGAGCCAGGTGCGCCTCTGTTCGATCGGTGTGGGCGATTCGAGGCACGCCTCGGCTGCGGCGATTGCGCGGCGGGTCTCTTCCGCGCCCATCTTCGGCACGTCGGCGAGCGTCCGGCCCGTCGCGGGGTTGATCACGGGCGTGGTCTTGCCGGAATCGGCCTCGGCCCACCGGCCGTGGATATAGCCGCCCAGGCGGGTCAGCAGGGGCGATTCGAGCGTGGGGGCGGTCGTTCGGGTCATCGCGTGACCTCCTGCATCGAAGCGTGCCGGGGGCGGGAGAAGGAGCACGGGCGTGGCGCCCCGTTCGTCACGGCCGGCGACCGGCGTCGGCAATGCCCGCGGCAGGATTCGAACCTGCGACCTGCGGTTTAGAAGACCGCTGCTCTATCCACCTGAGCTACGCGGGCGGCTTGCCCCGATCGTGCGCGACGGGGACGCTGGGCCGGTCACGCGTCTCTGCGGCGGACGCGGCCGGGCCGACGCTCCCGCCCTCTCAAACGCACCCGGAGGGACTCGAACCCCCAACCCTCGGTTCCGAAGACCGATGCTCTATCCAATTGAGCTACGGG
>CAYSIX010000094.1:0-14546 GCA_964431205.1 uncultured Phycisphaeraceae bacterium | reverse complement strand
GCGTCCTTGCCATACTTCCCTCATCGGCTCAAGCGAGGCTTCTCACACACATTCTGATGGAGTCGTTCCCCCCGGCCCGGCTCAACGTGTGGCGTCAACAACCCGAGGCGTTGCTCGAGCAGGCGACGATCGACAGCGGCGGTGCTTTTTCGTCGGGGCGGCGTGCGGCTCAGTCGCGGATCACCCGGCCGATCGCGGCGCAGACCCGTTCGATGTTGTCCGGGTTCAGCCCGCAGAAGTTGATCCGCCCGGAACCGACCAGGTACACCGCCTCCTCGTCGCGCAGGCGTGTGACCTGGGCGGGCGTCAGGGGCAGGAGCGAGAACATGCCGCGCTGGCGGGCGTAGCGGCGGTAGTCGCGGGACGGGTCGGCGTGGCGCATGGCGTCGGCGAACGCGCAGCGCATGTCGGCGATGCGCCGGCGGAATTCGTCGAGCTGGGCCAGCCAGGCCTGTCGCAGCTCGGGCGTGGTCAGGACGCGAAGCGCCGTGTCGGCCCCGTGGGCGGGCGGGTTGGACCAGAGGGTGCGGATGCACGCGTCGATCTGCGAGCCGATCGCCTCGGCGTCGCGGGGGGTCGAGGCCACGGCGGTCAGCGCCCCGGTCCGCTGGTTGTACAGGCCCATGCTCTTGGAGAAGGAGCTGGCGACGAGGAATCGCAGGCCCATGTCGGCGGCGAGGCGGAGCGGTCGGGCGTCGGCGTCGGACGTGACGGCGAAACCCTGGTAAGCGAAGTCGAACAAGGGCACGACGCCGGCGTCCGCCACGGCGTCGAGCACCCGCCGCCACTGCGCCGGGCTCGGGTCCACGCCCGTGGGGTTGTGGCAACAGACCTGCAGCACGATCACGTCGCCGCGACGCATCCGCCCGACGGCGTCGAGCAGGGCGTCGAGGTTCAGGTCGGCCTCGGGCCCGGCGACGTACGGGTACCGCTCGACGGTCCGGGCGGCGCTGGCGAACACGCCGGGGTGATTCGGCCACGTCGGGTCCGAGACCCACACGGTGGCGTGCGGGTTCAGCCGGACGAGCAGCTCGGCGGCGATGCGCAACGCGCCGGTCCCGCCGGCGCAGTGGGCGGTGCACGCGCGGCGGTCGATGCCCCGGCCCTGATCGGCGCCGAACAGCAGCGTCCGCACGGCCGCGCCGAACTCGCGACGCCCGGCGATGGGCAGATAGGCCTTGGACCCGTCGGCGTCCCAGACGAGCCGCTCGGCCTGGCGGACGGCGTCCATCGTCGGTGTGCGCCCGCGCGGGTCCTGATAAACGCCCGACGCGAGGTTAATCGCGCCGGGCCGGGGGTCCCGTCGGAAGCGCTCGGTCAGGCCGAGGATCGGATCGGGCGGCAGCGCCTCGACGCCGTCCAGCGGCGACGCCGGCCGATCGATCGGGACGGGCGGGTGGAGCACAACGGGTTGGGGCCGAGCACGACTCTTGAGCATGACGCGGGCCTTGGACTGGGCTCTCTAGTACGCGGCGACCTGGCCGCCGTCCACGAGGATGTTCTGACCGGTGACGTAGCTGTTGGCCGGCGAGCCGAGGAAGACGCACAGCCGGGCGAACTCATCGGGATCGCCGTAGCGACCCAGCGGGATCGCGGCCTCGGCCTGGGCGCGAAGCCGCTCAACGCTGACGCCCTGACGCTCGGCCTTGGCGCGGTCGATCTGCCGCACGCGGTCGGTGAGCACCTTGCCCGCGCCGACGGTGTTGACCAGCACGCCGTCGGGCCCCAGCTCCATCGCCAGCGACTTGGTCAGGCCCAGCACGCCCATGCGGAAGACGTTGGAAAGCAGCAGGTTGTCCAGGGCGCGCTTGGTCGAGGAGGAGCTGACGTTGATGACGCGGCCGCCGCCGTGGTCACGCATGATCGCCAGGGCGTGGCGGGTGGCGCGCACGTAGCTGAGCAGCGTGAGCTCGAAGGCGGCCTGCCAGGCGGCGTCGTCGGTCTGGTCGAAGCGTCCGGGGGGCGGCCCGCCGCAGTTGTTCACCAGCGTGAACAGCGAGCCGTAGGCGTGGACGGTCTGCTCGACGGCCGAGGCCAGGTCGTCGGCACGGGTCACGTCTCCGACGGTGAAACGCGGGGACCGGCCCGTTACCGTCGCGATCTCGTCCCGGGCGGCGCGAAGCCGGCCCTCGTCGCGGCCGAAGAGCATGACCGACGCCCCCTCCCGCGCGAAGGCGAGGGCGATGGCCTTGCCGATCCCCGCGCTCGAGGCGAGGACCAGCACGGGGCGGTCCTGAAGCCGCGTGTCCATCAGGGGGCCCCCACCGCTTCGAGCTTCAGGTCACGCACGGGGTTGACGAGCGTGGGGAAGCCGTCGATGTCGCAGGCGATGGTGTCCCCGTCGGCCAGCGGCGCGGCGCCGGGCGTGCCCGTCGAGAGCACGTCCCCGGGCAGCATGGTCATGATCTGCGTGTGGTACCAGACGAGAAAGTCGGGCGGGAAGGTCATGTGGGAGACGGTGTTCTCGGCGTGGAGGCGGTTGTTGTGGACGGTGCGGACGCTGAGGTTCATCACGTCGTCGATCTCGTCGGGCGTGACCAGGACGGGCCCGAAGCTGAAGAAGGTGTCGAAGCTCTTGCACTGGGTGAGGTTTCGCGGGTTTCGCCGCAGGATGTCCTCGGCGGTCATGTCGACGGCGGTGGTGAAGCCGGCGAGGGCGTCGGTCCAGTGGTCGCGTGGAACGTCGCGGCAGACGCGTGCGAAGACGAGGGCGAGCTCGCCTTCGCCGGTGACTCGCTGCGAGAGGCGCGGCAGCAGGATGGTGTCGCCGGGCCCGACGACCGTGGTGTCGGGCTTCATGAAGCTGGCGGGCTCGGCGGTGGGCGAGGACTCGTCGAGGTCGGCGGCGTGGTCGCGGTAGTTCAGGCCGATGCCCCAGATCTTGCGCGGCCGACGGTAGAGCGGGGCGAAGTGGACGTCGCCGATCGGGATGCCGGCGTCGGTCGAGCGATCGAGCCACGCGCGCCCCTCGCCGTCGTACCACCGCCGCAGCCCGTCGAGTTGCCCGCGGTTCAGCAGGGTGAGCAGGTCGGTCGCGTCGGACCGGCCGGCGTCACGGTTGATCCAGTCGATCGGGAACAGCCGGTCGCCGTGCAGGACGGCGGCGCGTTCGTCGTCTTGGACTCGGATCGTGGCCAGACGCATCAGGAGCCTCCGTGGGGTGGCGTGTCGGTCGGGGCGGGCGGGGGCGAAGCGGTGCGACCTGCCGGGGCGCTTCGCCGCGTCGGCTCACTCGCCGGCCATCAACTGCTCGATCGCGGTCTCGTACCGGGTCCAGGCCCCGCCGATGTACTCGCCGCCGCGCATGCGCGTGAAGACGGCCGGGCTCTTGCGCGACGCGGCGCTGCCGTCGGCCAAGGCCACGTTCCACGCCTGGGCCTCGGGGTGCGCGATCGTCGGCCAGTTGTGCACGATGTCGGCGTACATCGGCCGATCGCCCGGCATCTCACCGATCAGGTCGTACAGCCGGTCCTTGAACGTGCCGGCGTCTTCCAGGTCCACGTGGGGATTGTAGTGATACCCGCTTCGGATCTGATTGTCGCCGGCCACCAGGTCGGAGAAGAACGGGTCGGGGTAGTACGCGAGCTGATGCGACTCGCGCGGCTGCGTGGGGCAGAAGAAGATATCCGGCACGCCGGTGTAGCCCTTGACCCAGAGGATGCCGTGGTTGCGCGGCGCGACGGGGTCGTCGCCCGGCGCGCTGTTGCTGCGGAACCCGACCCGGTAAGCCAGGAACGGCCGATCCATGCCGTTGACGTTCGTCGTCGTCCCGCTGTTGTACTTGGGCAGGTGATCGGCGAAGTCCACCGTGTAGGCGGCGGTGGCGATGCCGAGCTGCCTCTGGTTCGAGAGGCACTTGGCGTTCAGGGCCACCTTCCTCGCCGCGCCGAGCGAGGGCAGCAGGATCGAGATCAGCAGCGCGATGATCGAGATTACCACCAGCAGCTCGATGAGGGTAAAGGCGCGGCGCGCCATCGGGAAGCGGTTCATGATCGGCACTCCGAAGCAATGCGTGCGGCAGGCTCCTGTGGGCAGCGGGAACGCCGCGTCAACGACGGCGGCGGACGAGCAGCCCGCCGAGCAGCGTCATGGATGCGGCGACGGTCGGCTCGGGGATCACGGTCGAGAGGCGGAAGTTGTCGACCGCCAGGCCGTGGTCGTCGCCGACGTGCAGGTTGTCCTCGAAGCGGACCCACAGCTCCTGGCCGGGCAGCAGCTCGATGTCGCGCGTGGCGGTCAGCCCCGCGGTGCGGTGCGCCGGGTCGTTGCCGTCGATGCCGCCGGGGTTCGCGTTGTTGCTCAGCGAGACGAAGGTGGCCTCTTCGAGGGTGAGGTATCCGTCGGCGGAGATGCTGCCCGTGCCGGCGTCGAAGATCTGGTACTGCAGGAGCAGGTCATCGGGCGAGTTGCTGCCGTTGTCGCGCCACTGCTCGCCGTCGTAGGTGACGGTGAACTGCTGGATGGTCTGGCCGGTGTCGTTCACGAAGCGGGCCCCGTGCCAGATCACGCCGACGGCCGAGATGTTGTTGACGCTGCCCAGGGCCCGGTCGGGGTCGTCCGATGAGCCGTGGCTGTAGAGTCGGCTGGTGTTGGTTCCTCCGTTGGAGGCGCGGAAGCTGTAGGGCGGCTCGGCGTTGGAAGCGGCGTGGTGCCAGCCGACGAGCGAGTAGCCCTCGGCCGCGGCGGTCTCGTCGTCGTCGACCCAGGTGCCGACGGCCGTGTCGGTGGTGAGGGTGTCGAAGTCCTGGAAATAGTCGCCGGCGGCGAGGGAGATCGGCCCGGCGGCGCTCGTGCCGGCCAGGCACACGGCCGCGGCGATCGACGTGGTCAGGACAAAACCGTGGATGCGTCGGATGGATGGTTGAGTCATTTCGAAGTCTCCTTTTCTCCTCGCTTCGGGGCCGGCGGGCCGACCCCTCGTCTCTCACAGGCCAAACGCGCGGTCACTGGCCGGGCACGGCCGCGGGCTCGCGCCGCGGCGCCGTGCGATCGGCCGGGGTCAGTCGGCTCTCCTCGATCAGCCCGATGTGCTGGAACAGCTCGTCCACGAGCAGCAACTGCTGACCGACGCGCCGCTCCAGCGGCTGATCGGTGTAGACCGTTTCAATGGTGAACGAGTGGGCGCCCAGGCGCTCACGCGACGCGCGCGTCAGCCCGCCCTTCACCCCGCCACTCTTGCGCAACAGCACGAAGCGTCGATCCGGGTCCTCGATCGTGGCGTTGACCGCCGCCTGCATCCGCTCGGCGATCGGGTCCAGCTCGGCGCTGGCCAGGTAGATCAGCGAGTTGCCCACGGACTTCGAGCCGCCGGCCCGAAACCCGTAGCCCTCGTGCAGGTCCACCACCCAATCGGGCTCGGCTTCGACGATCAGCTCCCACAGGGCGGCGGCGAGCCGGCCGACCGGCTCGGCCCGGTCCTCGTGCGGGAAGCAGCGGTTCAGGTCGCCGTCGTCACGGGGCACGAGGGGATCGCGGCGCCGGCCCGCGTCGAGCGCCGGGACGTTGGCGCGCGGCACGACGACCAGCCGACCGGCGTCGATCGACCAGCGGCGGATGCGCTCGGCCGCGGCGGCGCCCGCCGGCTCGTTGCCGTGCACCCCGCCGACCACCACGACCGTCGGCCCCGGCGTGTCGGCCTCGAGCTCGTAAACCGGTGTCTCGTAGGGTGTTCCGGGCAGCAGAAGCCGGTCCGGAGCCTCGGCGACCGCCACGGACGCCACCGCGAGCAGCAGCGCCACGATCGTGATCAGAGCCGGGCGGAGCCGCGTCCCGTGAAGGGTCCGGTGCGACGGGGTTGGGCGGGCGGTGTCAGTCATGGACGAGCCTGGCACAAGACGACGGGGGTCACGGGCCGGAATCCAACGATGCGGTCATAATATCGATGATAATCGATTATGTCAACCCCCACCATCAAGTCCCGCCTTTTTCGCCGGCCCTTCGCCACGGCACCTCTCCGCCTGCTACTCTAAAGGACCGACGTTTCAGGAGTTCCACGTGACCCGCGCCGCTCCCGAGACCCTGACCGCCCGCCACCGCGTCCGCGAGATCATCGAGAAGCGGATCCTCAACGGCCGCTACCCCGCCGGCACCCGCCTCCGCCAGATCCAGCTCGCCAAGGAACTCGGCGTCGCCCAGAGCGTCATCCGCGAGAGCCTCCAGGAGCTGAGCTACCACGGGCTGGTCGAGTCGATCGACAACCTCGGCGTCTTCGTCCGCTCGCTCGACGCCGAGCAGCTCATCGGCGCCTACCAGGTCCGCGAGATGTTCGAAGGCCTGGCCGCCCGCCTCTGCTGCGAGACCGCCAGCCGCGGTGACCTCAGCGAGCTGGAGTCCCTGGCCGAGGCCATCCACGCCGGGCACAGGCTGTCCCTGCCCGAACGTGGCGCGCTCGAGCAGCGATTCCACATGCGCTTCGTCGAGCTGTCGCGCAACCAGACGCTGCAGCGGCTCAGCCAGGGCTACCGGTTCCTGGGCAACCTCGTGCACACCGACCGCGACCGCGACGAGATCCGCCGCGAGCACCTGGCCATCGTGCGGGCCGTGGCCGACAACCAGCCCGACCGCGCCGAGCAGCTCGCGCGCGAGCACGTCGCCCGATCGCGCCACGCCGTGGAAGAGGCCAGCGCCAAGGGTCGGTTCGAGGCGACCTGGGTGATCCTCCCGCCGGAGTCCGCCTGAACCCGGCGATCGTGGGGACGCGACGACTCGGCTTCACGTCCGACGCGGCGATCGATTACCATCGCCCCGCCCCGCTCGCGCCGCGCCTTGCCACGCCGATGGCGGCGGCGCGCGTTCGGAACTTCGATCCATGAGAGGAGGCCCCATGTTCAACCGTTGGCTGGCGTGCACGTGCCTGTGTCTGACCACCCTCCTGGCGTTGCCGCTCGTCGCCTCGGAGCTTCGACGCGGGGAGCCGCAGGTCGTCGAATCGGCGCGGGGCGTGGTCGTCTCGGAGACGGACGAGGCGTCGTCGATCGGGGCGGCGGTGCTGGAGCGTGGGGGGACGGCGGCGGACGCGGCGGTGGCGGTCGCGATGGCTTTGACGGTGACCTGGCCGGAGGCGGGCAACATCGCCGGCGGGGGGTTCATGATCGTGGCGACGCCAGACGGGGAAGTTGAGTGCGTCGAATACCGTGAGCGGGCGCCGCTGGCGGCGACGCGGCAGATGTACGACGAGGACTCGACGCGCTACGACCACCTGGCCGTGGGCGTGCCGGGGACGCTGCGGGGCCTGGAGCTGGCGCACCGGCGTCACGGGAATCTGCCGTGGCGGGAGCTGGTGATGCCGGCGGCGCGCCTGGCCGAGGAGGGCTTCGTCGTCGATGAGCACCTGGCACGGTCGCTGAACCGGATCCTGAGCCGGGCGATGGTGCAGCGTGAGCCGCGTTTCGCCGAGCTGCGACGGGTGTTCGGCAAGCCGGGCGGGGGCGAGTGGGCGGCGGGGGATCGGCTGATACAGCCGGACCTGGCGCGCACGCTGCGGCAGATCGCCGAGGGCGGCGCCGACGCGTTCTACCGTGGCGCCGTCGGTGAGGCGCTGATCGCCGAGATGCAACGCGGCAACGGGATCATCAGCGCCGACGACCTCGAGGCGTACGAGGCCGTGGTCCGCCCGACCGTCCGGACCGAGTTCCGCGGCTACGAGGTCCACGGCGCCCCCCTGCCGTCCTCCGGCGGGACGTGCATCGCCCTGGCGTTGAACATCCTCGAGACCTTTGACCTGCGCGAGCACGAGCCTTATTCGGCGCGCAACGTGCACCTGATCGCCGAGGCGATGCGCCGCGCGTTCGCCGACCGTGCCCGCCACCTGGGCGACAGCGACTTCGTCGAGATCCCCGCGCACCTGACCGACAAGGCGTACGCGCGCAAGCTCGCCGAGGGCATCGACCCCAACCGCGCCACGCCCAGCGCGGAGCTGACGCCGGACATCCCCCTGGCCGACGCGCCCGATCGGCCGGACACCACGCACTTCTCGATCGTGGACGCCGACGGCATGGCCGTGTCCAACACCTACACGCTCGAGGCGAGCTGGGGCTCGCGCATCGTCGTGCGCGGCGCCGGTTTCCTGCTCAACAACGAGATGGGCGACTTCAACTGGCTGCCCGGCGTGACCGAGACCACCGGCCGCATCGGCACCGAGCCGAACACCATCGAGCCGGGCAAGCGCATGCTCAGCTCGCAGTGCCCCGTGATCGTGCTGCGTGACGGCCGGGCGGTGCTGGTCACCGGCAGCCCCGGCGGGCGCACGATCATCAACACCGTGCTGACGATCCTGCTGCACACGCTGGAGTTCGATCGGCCGCTGCCCGACGCCGTCGCCGCGCCGCGCCTGCACCACCAGTGGTTCCCGGACCGCCTGCGCTGGGAGGCGGCGGACGAGCCGGCGGCCCGCGACACCGTCGCCGCCCTGCGCGACATGGGACACCGCGTCGAGGCGGTCTCGTCGCAAGGCTCGGCCCACTCGATCTGGCTGGACCACGACCGCGGCGTGTACCGGGGCGTGGCCGACTTCCGCCGCGGCGGCGCCGCCGTCGCCCCCGGCGCCGCGCCCGAGCCGGCAGGCGTCTCGGTCCCCGCGGCTCCGTGACCCGACCGGCGTCCGATCGCCCACGGCCGCGCTGACGCGGCTGGTCCGACCGCGATTATCCCATCGAGTGGCGTCGCTTGGCCGATAAAGGCCCGCAGCGGCCATGCTCGATTTCTCCGACCAGCCCTACGTGGACTTCCCGCCGCGCTACAGCCGGTTCTGGGCGGCGGTGCTGCTGTGGTTCAACCGCCGACGCCACCTGCCGCACACGCTGCGGGTCGAGCGCGTCGAGGTCAGCGGGCTCGACGGCCTCGCCGCCGCGCGCCGCCCCGGCGACCGCCTGCTCCTGCTGCCCAACCACCCGACCCACGCCGACGCGCCGATCTTCTACGAGGCCCTGCGCCAGGCCGGCATCCGCTCCCACGTCATGGCCGCTTACGACGTGTTCCTTCGTCGGCGCATCGACGCGTGGGTGATGCAGCGCCTCGGCGCGTTCTCGGTCGATCGCGAGGGCAGCGACCAACGCGCGATGAAACGCGCGATGCAGGTGCTCGGCGAGGGCCGCTTCGCGCTGACGATCTTCCCCGAGGGCAACGTGTACCTTGAGAACGACCGCGTGACGCCGTTCAACGAGGGCGCGGCGTTTCTGGCGGTCAGGGCGTTGTCGGCCGAGGCGGACGCGTCGGCGGTCGATCGCCGCGTCCTGGCCGTGCCCGTGGCGATCAAGGTCACGCACACGACGGACGTGCGTGCGGCGCTGCGACAGCGCGTGGCGGACCTGGCAAGGGAGTTGGGGCTGAACGTGCAGGTGCAGGACCCGCCGCTGGAGGCGATGCGCACGGTCGGGCTGGCGGCGTTGCGGCGGAACCTGAGGCAGCGCGGGCTCGAGCCGCCGGACGAAAGCGAACTCCGCCCGACGATCGAGCGGGCGGCGGGGGCGGTGCTCGCGGCGCTGGAGCGCAAGCTCGAGATCGAGCCGCGGCCGCGTGAGACGCTGCACGACCGCGTGCGCAAGTGCCGGCGGGTGATCCACGAGACACGGACGGACCCGCAGCGTCACGTAGACCACGCCGTGGCGACGACGTGGGCGGACGAGGCGATGCTCGCGTACCGGATTCTCAGTTACTCGGGTCAGTACGTGGCCGAGCGCGGCACGATCGACCGGTACGCCGAGACGATCGAGAAGCTGGCCGAGGACCTGTATCGGCGGATGATGCCGCCGGTGGGCCCGCGTGCGGCGTTCGTGCGCTTTCAGGAGCCGATCGACGTGGGCGGGTACATCGGGGAGGCGCGGCGGACGCGCGAGGCGGTGCGGGCGCTGACCGCGGCGTGCGAGTCGTCGGTGCAGGCCGGGCTCGACGAGCTGAACCGTCAGAATCCACACCACGGCGGGCGGCTCTGGCAAGACTCGGACGCCTAGGAACGGGCGCTGACCGCGAACGCGCGGCGCGTCACGTCGCCGGCGTGATCGTTCGGCGATCACGATTCCTGGCCGTCACGGATCCACTCGGCCGCCTCGTCGCGTTGCTCGCGGTCGAAGTAGCGGATGCTCGCGGTGGTGAACGGCTTGCAGAAGGTGGCCATGCCGCGCTCCCACGTCCTGTCGCCGACGATCGCCAGCCTCTCGATGTCACGAAAGTGTTTCAGATCGAACTTGACGTCCTCCCACAGCGCCCCGGCGGTCCAGCCGTGGAAGTCGTTCAGCTCGAGCAGGACGCGGATCGGGCCGTGCTGCTGGATCATGCGCTCGACCAGCGGGACGAAGCGTTCGTAGTCGGCACGGTCGAGCTTGCCGCCGGCGACGACGCGCAGCAGCTTGTGCTCCGGCTCTTCGTGTAGTTCGATGGCCATATCGGGCTCCTTCATGGCAATCATAGGAGCCGGAGTACCGCGCCCGGCTGCAAGCGTGCATTTTCTGGCCTGCCGATCGCACGGTCGCAAGCGACCGGGGCACCCGGCGCCGCGGGTCAGCGCAGGCGAATCGCTCAGGCGGGCTCGCCGGCGGCGTCGGGGTCGAGGTACCACGTGAGCGTGCCGTCGATCGGCTGGACACCGGTGATCGGCAGGTTGGTGTGGTCCGGGCCGGTGCGGAGCTGCTCCTCGACGCGCGCCAGCGTGGCGGCTTTCTTGCGGCCCATCGCCAGCACGGCCAGGGCGCGGGCGGCGTTGAGCATCGGGAACGTCATCGTCACCCGCGGCGGGGGCGTCACCGCCTCGCCCTCATTGACCGCGATCCAGCGGTCGTCCACGGCCAGCGCCGGCGACCCGGGGAACAGCGAGGCCGTGTGCGCATCGTCGCCCATGCCCAGCAGCACGAAGTCCATGCGTGGCACGCCCTCGAGCAGCCGCCCGTCGTCGCCGCCGGCGTGCTCGAACACCTCGCGCAGCTCCGCCTCGTACGCCGCCGCCGGGTCGTCCGCGAGCACCGGCATCGGGTGCTTCTGCCGCGAGCGCATCGGCACGTGGTCGGCCAGGGCCTCGCGGATCATGCGGAAGTTGCTGCGCTCGTCGTCCTCCGGCACGCGCCGCTCGTCCACGACCCACAGGTGCGTCTGGTGCCACGGGAAATGCCGCAGGTCGGGATCGGTCACGAGCTGAACGTAGAACGGCTCGGGCGTCGACCCGCCGGACAGCGCCAGGTGAAACACCCCACGCTGCTCGACGGCGCGCAGGGCGTGGCGGAGCAGGGTCTCGGCCAGCCGGTCGAACAACGCCTCCCGCGTCGCCACCTTCACGCTTCCGTGGAGCTGTCGCATGTCGCGCGCCTCGTCGGTGGATTCGTCGCCGCGCCCGGTCGAGTCACGGCTGGTGCCAGTTGCGCCCCCCGCGGGCCATCATCACGTCCGCCGCCGACGGGCCCCACGTCCCCGCCGGGTAGTTCGGCAGGTCTTCCTGGGGGTTCTCCCGCCAGTAGTCCAGCACCGGCTGGACCGCGTGCCAGGCGCACTCGATCTCGTCGCGGTGCTTGAACAGCGTCTGGTCCCCGCGCATCGCCTCGAGCAGCAGCGTCGCGTAGCCGTCCGGCGGCTCGGCCCGCCACTGCTGCACGTAGTCGAAGTCCATCACCACGTCCTTGATCTTCATCCCCAGCCCCGGCACCTTGCCCTCGAACCGCAGCCGGATCCCCTCGTTCGGCTGGATGTTGATCACGATCTGGTTCGGCTTCAGCCGCATCGCCTCCTCGCGGAACAGGCAGTGCGGCGTCGGCTTGAAGTACAGCACCACCTCCGTGACCTTCTTGGCCATCGCCTTGCCGCTGCGCAGGTAGAACGGCATGCCGCCCCACCGCCACGTGTCCACCTGAAACTCCATCGCCGCGTACGTGTCCGTCTGGCTCTGCGGGTCGACGCCCTCCTCCTCACGATAGCCGCGCATCGCCTTGCCGTTCACCTGCCCCGGCCCGTACTGCCCCCGCACCGCGATCCGCGGGACCTCGTCGGGCTTCGGGACCCGCAGCGCCTTGAACACCTTGATCTTCTCCGTGCGGATGTCCCACGCGTCCAGGCTCACCGGCGGCTCCATCGCCACCAGCGACAGCACCTGCAGCAGGTGGCTCTGCACCATGTCCCGCATCGCGCCCCCGTTCGGCGAGTCGTAATAGCCCCCACGCCCCTCCACCCCCACCGTCTCGCTCGCCGTCACCTGCACGTGATCGATGTACGTCTGGTTCCAGATCGGCTCGAAGATCGCGTTGGCGAACCGCAGCACCAGCAGGTTCTGCACGAGCTCCTTGCCCAGGTAATGGTCGATCCGGTAGATCGAGCCCTCGTCGAACACCGAGCCCAGCGTCTGATTCAGCCGCACCGCCGACTTCGGGTCCGACCCGAACGGCTTCTCGACCACGATCCGCTGCCAGTGCGGCTCGCCGTCGATGCTGCACCACCGCCGGCCCTCCGTCACCAGGTCGCTGGCGCCGATGTGCTGGATGATCGGCTCGAAGAACTGCGGGGCCATCGACAGGTAAAACAACAGGTTCGTGCCCGTGCCGTGCCGCTCGGCCAGGTCCCAGACGGTCTTCTGGATCTGCGGCCAATGGTCCCGCTTCGTCGCGTCGGCGGGCAGGTAGTGGATCCGCTGCGCGAACTCGTGCCACCGCGCCTCGTCCGGGTACGCCTCGGGCTTGAAGCCCTTCAGCTCGTCGCGGAACTCGTCGTCGGAGTACTTCGTGCGGCTGATGCCGAGGATCGCGAACCGCTTGGGGCCCTGGCCCGTGTCCCACAGGTGGTACAGCGCCGGCACGAGCTTGCGGTGCGTCAGGTCGCCCGAGGCGCCGAAGATCACGATCAGGCAGTCCGGGGGTGGTTGCTGCGTCGCCATAGGCACGATAGCAGACACGAAAGCGCCGCAGCGAGCAAATGTTGCATCCGCCAACCCGCGGGCTGAGCACAGCGACGCCCCGGATCACGCGTGCCCCGCCTCACGCCGCATCCGCATCCACCGCGTCCCGCCGCCGCGACAGCGCCACGCTCACCACCATCACGTCCGCCGGGTTCACGCCCTCCAGCCGCGCCGCCTGGCCCAGCGTCGCCGGCCGAAACCGCTCGAGCACCTGCCGCGCCTCGCTGCGCAGCCCCGCGATCGCCGCGTAGTCCAGCCCCGCCGGCAGCTCCGCGTGCTCCTGCGACGCCAGCCGCGCTACCTCCTGCTTCTGACGTTCGATGTAGCCGGCGTACTGCACGTCCGCCAGGTGCCGCGACACCAGCCGCTTGTTCACCCCCGCCTCCCGCACCGATCGATCCAGCCGACGCCACACCGCCTCGGCGTCCACCTCCGGGCGCAAGACCCACCGGCTCATCGCCACGCCCTCGACCTCGTGCGCATCCAGATACGACGCCAACGCCTCCAGCGCCGAACGCTTGCGCTCGTACACCGCCCATCGCCCATCATCCACCAGCCCCAGCTCCCGGCCCAGCGCCGTCAGCCGCGCGTCCGCGTTGTCCGCACGCAGCATCAGCCGATACTCCGCACGGCTCGTGAACATCCGGTACGGCTCCCGCGGCGTCTTGGTCACCAGGTCGTCCAGCATCACCCCGATGTACGCCTGATCCCGTCCCAGACGCACCGGCTCCCGACCCCGCGCAAAACGCACCGCGTTCAGCCCCGCGATCAACCCCTGACCCGCCGCCTCCTCGTAACCGCTCGTCCCGTTGATCTGCCCCGCCAGAAACAGCCCCGGCAACCGCTTGGCCATGCACGTCGCGTCGATCTGGTGCGGCCGAACCATGTCGTACTCCACCGCGTACCCGTACCGCAGCACCCGCGCCCGCGCGCACCCCGGCAACCCGCGCACGATCTCGTCCTGCACGTCCGCCGGCAGCGACGTGCTGATCCCGTTGCAGTACACCTCGTTCGTGTCCAGCGACTCCGGCTCGAGAAACACGTGATGCGACCGACGGTCCGCGAATCGCACCACCTTGTCCTCGATGCTCGGACAGTACCGCGGCCCGGCCGTCTCGATCTGCCCGTTGTACATCGGCGCACGGTCGAGGTTGGCGCGGATCAGATCGTGGACCGCCGCGTTCGTGTGCGTGATCCAGCAGACACGCTGCTCCAGCACCGGGAACCGCCGCGACGCGAGCCCGTCGCCGTCGTGATCGGCGTCATCGGCCATTCCCGTCAGCTCGCTGAACGGCACCGGCTCGTCGTCGCCCGGCTGCACGTCCAACCCGGCGAAGTCGATCGTCTCGGCCGCCAGCCGCGGCGGCGTGCCCGTCTTCAGCCGCCCCAGCTCGAAGCCCAGCCCGCGCAGCGCGCCGCTGATCCCCGTCGCCGCCGCCTCACCCACGCGACCGCCCGCCGTCTTCCGCTCGCCCGTGTGCATCAGCCCCCGCATGAACGTGCCCGTCGTCAGCACCACCGCGCCGGCACGCAACAGGCTTGCCCCGCTCAAGCGAGGCGAGCCCTCCCCATCCACTCTCTCCCTCGTGCGCACCACCACCCCCACGCACCGCCCCCCTTCCACCACGAACGACTCCACCGTCCCCGCGACGCCCTCCAGGTTCTCCCGTGTCCCCAGCAG
>CAYSIX010000093.1:0-14619 GCA_964431205.1 uncultured Phycisphaeraceae bacterium | reverse complement strand
GGTGGTGGACGCGTGCTGGGCCCAAGACGTGCCGATCGTGCATCGCCTGTCGGACTTTCAGTACGTCTGCGCGAACTACAAGCTGTTCCGCGACGGGCGGGTCTGCGAGGACTGCGTCGGCGGGGGGTATTACCACGGGGCGATTCACAGGTGTCTGAAGGGCTCGGCGACGGTCTCGGCCGCACGGGTGCTGTCGATGTACCTGGACCGCTTGCGGGGCACGCGGCGGAAGATCGCGATGTTCGTCACGCCATCGAAGATCGTGCGGCAGAAGATGATCGAGGGCGGGTTCGACCCGCAGCGGGTGCGGCACATCTCCAGCTTCATCGAGGCGGAGCGGTACGAGCCGTGGTACGAGCCGGGCGACTATTTCCTGTACGCGGGCGCGATCGAGCCGTTCATGGGCGTGCGGCTGCTGGTGGACGCGTTCGCGCGGCTGGATCGGCCGGCCAAGCTGGTCATCGCGGGACATTCACCCGACGACGAGGAGGAGCGGCTGCGTGAGCAGGTGGCGCTTCGGAACACGCCGGGCGTGGAGTTCGTGGGCTTCCAGGGCGGGGAGGCGTACACGCGGCTCGTCCAGAACGCGCGGGCGGTGGTGATGCCGACGCTGTGGCACGAGAACATCCCCAACTCGGTGCTCGAGGCGATGGCGATGGGCAAGCCGGTGATCGCCAGCGACCTCGGCGGCGTGGCGGAGATCATCGCAGACGGCATCGACGGTCGGTTGTTTGCCGCCGGCGATCGGGACGCGCTGACCGCCGTGCTGCGCGAGTTGAGTGAGGACGACGAGGCGGTGCGTCGGCTCGGCCGGGCCGCGCGCGAGAAGGTGTGTCGCGACTATGCGCCGCAGGATCACCTCGAGCGTCTGATCGCGGTCCTGGAGCAGGTGCGGCGCCCGCCGTCGGCGCGCCCGGGACCGCAGGGGGTGCGGCGGTGAACGATCCAGCGTCGCTGCGCGTGATCTTCGTGGTCGGCAGCAGCCGCAGCGGCACGACGATGTTGGGCCGCGTGCTCGGCCGACACCGGCAGGTGTTCACGTTCAACGAGCTGCACTTTTTCGAGCAGCTCTGGCAGCCGGTCGACCCGCCGCCCGTCGTATCGGTGGACCACGCGGTCGGGTGGGTCGCACGACTGATGACCATTCAGCGCGACGGCTACTACACGCAGCGCAATCCGCGGCGGTACGAAGCGGAAGCGCAATCGGTCGTGGCCGCGATCGAGTCCCCGCTGACGCCGCCCGCCGTGTACGCCGGGTTTCTCCGCACCGAGGCGGCTGGTGCCGACCATCCGGCCGCCAAGCCGATCGTCTGCGACCAGACGCCGCGGAACCTGTACTACCTGCGTGAGCTGCTGAGCTACTTTCCGCGGGCGAGGGCGATTCAGATGATCCGCGATCCGCGTGACGTGCTGCTGTCGCAGAAGCACCGGTGGCGTCGACGGTTCCTGGGCGCGGATCGCACGCCGTGGTGGAACGCGATGCGGACGTGGGCCGGCTACCACCCGATCACGATGAGCCTGCTGTGGAACGGCGCGGTCGAGGCAGGCCAGCGCCTGGCGGACCACCCGCGCTTCCGGCGGCTGCGTTTCGAGGACCTGCTGGCGAATCCCGAGGACCAGGTGCGCGGCCTGTGCGAGTGGCTCGGTCTGGCGTACGACCCGGCGATGCTGGAGGTGCCGCGGGTCGGCTCGTCGAACCGCCGCGACGAGCCGGCGCGGCAGGGGATCGACGCGTCGGCGGCGGGGCGGTGGCGCACGGGGCTGCGGCCGAGCGAGGCAGCGGCGACGCAGCGCATCTGTGACGCGCGGATGCGATCGCTGGGTTACGCCATCGAGCCGGTGCGGGAGGGGGTGCTGGCCGGCGCGTGGCTGCGTGTGACGTGGCTGATCAAGGCCGGTCTGACACTGCTGCTGAACCTGCGACGGATGCGCCGGCTGACCGCGACCGTGCGGCGGCGCCTGGGTCGCTGAGCCAGCCGGGCAGGCCGGTGTAACCCGCGGCACGGAGCTGGTCGGCGAAGCGGGCGTTCCACGGCTCGAAGTAACCCCGCAGGTCGGCGAGCGTCGCGTCGTCGGCCTCGACGTCGAACGCGCGGCCGTTGAGTGCGTAATAGGCGCGCCGCAGGCTTCGCTTGAGCCTCGGATGCGATCGCCAGAACCGCTCGCCGCGCTCGTTCAGCCGCAGCGCCGCCCGCTGCAACCCCGCGAAGCGGAAGTTGGTCGTGCGGTTCTCGATCGTCAGGTCCACGCGGTCGGCGAATCCCGCGTCGAGCCCGGCGAACGTGAAGAGCTCGCGCAGCACGTCGCGCGGCCGGTCGCGCAGGTGCTCGAAGAACGTGACGTGGATGCGCTGCCGCCCGAACAGATCGAGCCAGGTCGGCAGATAGGCCGCGTACTCCCCGCCCGCGATGCCGAAGTAAGCGTTATTCTCCTGCCGGCGGATTTCCTGAGGATCGAACGATCGGCAGCGTTGGACGTATTGAGCCAGCGACATGTCCGCCGGCAGCTCGAGCGTGCTCTTCTTGAACTGGAAGAACGACTGAAGCCGGCTCACCGGATCGCGAAAGATGAGCACGAGCTTGACGTCGTGGGGCAGCGTGTCGTGGATTGCGCGGGCGACGGGATCGCCGCCGGCGAAATAACCGGGCGTGGACTCGACGCGCACCGGCCTGTCGCCGCAGTGCGCGAACTGGGCCTCGTAAACGTCGAGCGGTTCGATCGCACGGCCGTACCGCGGCGGCAGGAAGTAACACGTCTCTTTGACCGCCGACGTTCCCACCGCCGGGTGCTGGCCCAGGTAGCTGAACAGCGAGGTGGTGCCGGCCTTGTTCACGCCGGCGATGATGAGGTTCGGCAGGGCCATGGAGGAAGTGTCGAGCTTCGAGTTCCCGGTTTCAAGTTCGGCACCCGGCAAGCGCGGTTGGCGTCCTCACCTGGGGGTCGCCGGGCGTGGAAGCCGCCGCCTGAACCCGCTAACTTGAGCGGATGAAGATCGCGATGCTCGGCACGCGTGGCATCCCGGCCAGCTACAGCGGTTTCGAGACCTGCGTCGAGCAGCTCGGTCGCCGTCTCGCCGCCCGCGGGCACGACGTGACCGTCTATTGCCGCTCGCACCACGTCGAGGACGTCGGCGACGAGCATTTGGGGATGCGCCTGGTCAAGCTGCCGACGATCCGCAACAAGTACCTCGACACGATCATCCACTCGCTGCTCTCGTCGCTGCACGCGCTGCCGCGAAGGTACGATGTGGCGCTCTACTTCATCGCCGGCAACGCGCCGGTGACGTGGATCCCCCGAGTGGTCGGCACGCGCACCGCGCTGAACGTGGACGGGCTGGACTGGAAGCGGCAGAAGTGGCCGGCGTGGGCCAAACTCTACATCCGCGTCGCCGAGCGCCTCGCGGCGTGGTGCCCCAATCAATACCTGACCGACAGTCCGACCGTTCAGGCCTACTACAAGCAACGTACCGGCACGGCCCCGCCGTACATCGTTTACGGCTCGGACATCGAACGGCTGCCGCCGGGCGAGACGCTGCGTCGCTTCGACCTCGAGCCGCGTCGGTACGTCCTGTTCGTCGGTCGGCTCGTGCCTGAGAACAACGCCCACCACCTGGTCGAGGCGTTCCGAGCGCTCGAGACGGACATGAAGTGTGTCATCGTCGGCGACGCGCCCTACGCCGAGGCGTACCAGCGGGAGCTGCGCGAGCTGGCCGGCGGCGACCCGCGCATCGTCTTCACCGGATACGTGTTCGGCCAGGGATACCGCGAGCTGGGCAGCCAAGCGTGGGCGTACGTGGCGACAACCGGCGTCGGCGGGACCCACCCGGCTCTGATCGAGGCGATGGCCATGGGCAACTGCTGCGTCGTCCACAACACGCCGGTGAACCTCGAGACGGTCGGCGACGCCGGCCATGCGTACGACGGGTCGGCCGGCGCCGCGTCGCTGCGCGACGTGCTGCAACAGCTTTTGGAGAACCCCGAGGTGGTCGAGCGATCACGCCACGCCGCCGAGGCCCGCGCCGCGGCCACGTACTCCTGGGAAGCGGTCACGGATCAGTACGAGCGGCTGTGTTACGAGCTGACGCGCCGGCCCGTGCCCGATCGCCTCGCCGTCCTCCCCCCGGTGATCGCGGGCGGTTAGGTCGCACGCTTTTTGAGCTTGCAACCGCGGTGCCAGAGTCGCTTGCGACCGTGCGGCGGACAAGCGAAGAGGCACGCCTGCGAGCAAGCGTGGCATCCATGAGCGGTCAGGCCGCAGGCAGTGCCTCGACGGATGCGATGTGAGGCAGCGAGCACTTGGCCCAGTTGTCCGACTCCGGATTCTTCTCGTCGGCGATGATCAGGTGCAGTTCATGCCGGCCGAGCGCGGCCATCTCCGGGTGGCGTACGTCATACGTCTGTCTGCTCGAGGTCACGACACGGAACGGCTCAAACGGCTGGCGGCGGATCAGCTTGCGTAGATCGTCCCGGCTCATTCTTCCGTTTTAGCACGGGCCCTACCTGTCATCCAACAGCTCGACGCTGGTGAACTTCTTGCCCTCGAGCATCTCCAGCGACGCGCCGCCGCCGGTCGAGACGTGCGAGACGCGGTCGGCGAAACCGAGCTGCTCGACCGCCGCGGCGCTGTCGCCCCCGCCGATGATGCTCGTCGCATCGGACTCGGCGATCGCCTGCGCCACCGCCTTGGTCCCGGCGTCGAACGGCGGCATCTCGAAGACGCCCATCGGCCCGTTCCACACCACCGTTTTCGCCGTCTTGACCAGCTCCGCGTAACGCTTGGCCGTCTCCGGCCCGATGTCGAGGCCCTCGTAGCCGTCGGGGATCTGCCCCGCCGGGACCACCTTCTTGTTGCAGTCGGCCTTGAAGGCGTCGCCGGCGTGCGTGTCGGTGGGCAGCACGAGCTTGTCGCCGGCCTTTTCGAGAAGCCGCTTGGCCAGGTCCACCTTGTCGCGTTCGACGAGTGAGTTGCCCACGCGCCCGCCCTGCGCCAGCGAGAACGTGTACGCCATCGCCCCGCCGATCAGCACCTTGTCGCACTTGCCCAGCAGGTTGTCGATCACGTTGATCTTGTCCGAGACCTTGGCCCCGCCGAGGATCGCGATGAACGGCTGCTTCGGGTTCTGGATCGCGTCGGTCAGGTACTGGATCTCCTTCTGAACCAGAAACCCGCAGACCGCGGGCTTGCCCTGGGCCTTCATCGCCCGCGGCACCGCGACCATCGACGCGTCCTCTCGGTGGCACGTCCCGAACGCGTCGTTGCAGTACACGTCGCCGAAGCCCGCGAGTGTTTCGGCGAACGCGGCGTCGCCCTTCTTCTCGCCCTTGTTGAACCGCAGGTTCTCCAGCAGCACGACACCACCCGGCTTCAGCTCGCCGACCTTCGCCTTCGCGTCCTCGCCCGCAGTGTCGGACGCCATCGTCACGGGCCGGCTCAGCGACTCACCCAGCCGCTCGGCCACGGGCTTGAGGCTGTGCTCGGCCTCGAACCCCTCGCCCTTCGGCCGGCCGAGGTGGCTCATCAGCACCAGCGACCCGCCCCGGTCCAGCACGCTGCGGATCGAGTCCATCGCCATGCGGATCCGCCGGTCGTCCGTGATCCGACCCCCCTGCAGCGGCACGTTGAAGTCCACGCGCATCAGCACACGCTTGGCCTGAACGTCCACGTCCGCGATCGTCTTCTTCGCCATCGTCCGGCTCCCTCAGATCGTGATTGAACTCCCTGTCACGCCGAGCACTATAACGCGGCCCGTCGCGGCGGCGCTTCGCCAAGCCGCTCAGCTCAGCGAGAACGTCATCGCCGTCAGGGACAGCGGCGGCAGCTTCACCACCGCCCCGCCGTCGCGGCAGGTCACATCGTCGAACGGTTCGGCGGTCACGGCCTGCGGCCGGTCCCACGTGTTCGTCGCCTTCGGATCGTCGCCCGCGACCGTCTCGGCGCTCTCCAGCCGTTGCACGCTCAGCGGACCACCGTCGACGGTCAGCTGCATCGGCGATGCCGGCTCGCGATTCACCGCAAACACGTGCAATCGCCCCGCCTCCCGCTCCCACACCGCCGAGCCGTCCAGCACCGACGCCCGCCCGTACGTCGGCGAGTCGTACATCGGCCCGTCCACCCCGCACCGCAGGCTCACACCCCGCGCCCGCTCGCTGAACATCCGAAACGGGTGGTGGATCGACTGGATCAGCACGTTTTCGCGACGCGTCAGCACCGGCGCGATCACGTTCACGATCTGCGCGATGTTGGCGATCTTCACGCAGTCGGCGTGCCGCAGAAAGCTGTTAAGAAAACCGGCGACGACCAAGGCATCCTCGAGGTTGTACAGCTCCTCGATCAGCGGCCGGGCATACTCGGCCTGCGGCGTGTGGCAGTCGCGGTCCTTGAACCAGACGTTCCACTCGTCGAAGCACAGGTACGCCCGCTTGCTCGAGCGACGCCTCGCCTGCACGTAGCGGCACGCCGCGTCCATCTGCTCGATCTGCCGATCGATCGCCAGGCCGACGGCGAGGTAATCGGCCGTGTCATCAGTCGGGTTCCCCACGTAGCGGTGCAACGAGATGTAGTCCGCGAAGTCGGCGACGTACTCGAGCACCTGGCGGTCCCACTCCATGTAGGTTGGCAGGTCCACGCCGCAGCTGCCGGCGGCGACCAGCTCGATCGTCGGGTCCGTGTCGCGCATGATCTTGGCCGCCTGCTGCGCCCGCTCGGCGTAGCGCTGGGCGGGGACGTGCCCGATCTGCCAGGGCCCGTCCATCTCGTTGCCCAGGCACCAGAGCTTGACGGCGTGCGGCTCGGCGTGCCCGTTCCGCCGACGAAGCTCCGCCTCGCGCGTCGCCTGCGCGCCGTTGCAGTACTCAACCCACTGGCCGGCCTCCTCCGGCGTGCCCGTGCCCAGGTTCACGGTCAGCATCGGGTCCCATTGCATCTGTCGGCAAAGCGCGACAAACTCGTCGGTGCCGAAGGCGTTGGGCTCGATCGCGTTCCACGCGCGGTCGTGGACGGCCGGGCGCTGCTCGCGCGGGCCCACGCCGTCGCGCCAGTGATAGCCGGAGGCGAAGTTCCCACCGGGGTAGCGCACCACGGTCATGCCCAGCGGGCGAAGCGCCTCGAGCACGGCCGGCCGCAGTGCGTAGGATTCGCGGTCCACGACGCCGTCGTAGATCGCCCGGCCCATGTGCTCGAGAAACCCGCCGAAGAGGCGGCGGTCCACGTCGGCGATCACAAACGACGGATGCACGTGCAGCGATGTCTCAATCATGAGCGGGCCCCTGAGTACCCCGAGCGTGAGTCGCGACGATGGTAACGCAGATCCAGAACATTCAGAGCGAGATGGGCGCCGAGTGTATCCGCTTCGGGGCGGACCCTGACGCGCCGGAGCTGGTCGCGACGTTTGGCGCGTACGAGACCGAGTACGCCGCGATCCGTCGGTTCGTGGGCGTGCTGCACCTGCCGCAGCGTGGGATCGTCCGGCTGACCGGGGCCGACCGGCAGGACTTCCTGCACCGGCTGGTGACCCAGGACGTCAAGGCGATGCGTGGCGGGGCGAGCCGGCGGGCGTTCCAGCTCAACCAGAAGGGCCGCATCGTCGCCGACCTGTTCGTGCACCACGGCGACGAGGACACCTGGCTCGAGACCGACGGGGTGGACATCCCGGCGTTGCGGGAGCTGCTGGAGTCGCGACTGTTCGGCGAGGACGTGCGGCACGAGGACTTCTCGCCGCAACGCGAGGGGTTCGCGGTGCTGGGCCCGGCGGCGTGTGCGCTGGTGGAGCGGCTTCGGACCGACGGGACCGAGGCGGCCGAGATCGCCGCGGGAACGCACCACGTGCTGACGCTGGCCGGCACGCGTTGCACGGTGACGCGGCGGGACGACTGCGGCGTGCCGGGCCTGCGCTTGTTCATGCCGAGCGAGGACGCGGCGGACGTGTACGAGGCGCTGCTGGACGCGGCGGGTTACGAGCGCAACGCCGAGCCCGACGCGGCGTTCGCCGAGCGTCGCCGCCAGTCGCTTCGCGGCCGGCCGGTGGGGTGGCTGGCGTACAACACGGCTCGGATCGAGGCGGGGACACCGCTGTTCCACGTCGACTTCGGCCCCGATTCCCTGCCGGCGGAGACGGGCCTGGAGGACGCGGCGGTCAGCTTCGCCAAGGGCTGCTACCTCGGCCAGGAGATCGTGGCACGGATGAAGAACCTGGGGCACCCCAAGCGTGTGCTGGCCGGGTTGAGATTCGACGACGAGCGGATGCCCATCGACGGGGCGCAGGTGCTCGAGCCGCGACAGGACCAGCCCGAGCAGCCGACGCAGCAGGTGGTCGGCGGAGTGACGAGCGCGGCGGTGTCCCCGGTGTGCGGGAACGTGGCGATCGCGCTGGCGGTGATGAAGTGGGGCCGGCACGAACCGGGCCGGACGGTGCTCGTGGCCGCCGAGGGCGAGCTGGTGCCGGCGACGGTGCAGGCGCCCGCGTTTCTGCCCGCCGCACAGCGCTAGCCGATCGGCCCGCCGCCCTTCCGCTCGAACAGGCGCCCCGCCTTGCCCAGTCCCCCCAGCCGGCAATCGCGGGGCCCCACGCCACCCCGTTTGCTCCCGTTTTTCCTGGGCACCCGCCCCGACCTCGCCGATAAGGATATACGATGCCTCAGGGCCTTGGCGGTGGAAGCGCGCCCGCCATCGGCTACACTACCCGTCGGCTCTCGCCGGCCCTCGGGGCCCTGCCCCACGCTCGGCGGTCCGCTTCGCTCGGAACGGGACTATGCAGCAACACGTCTTTGAGATCGAGCAATCCGACCGCGCCATCACCGTCACACCCCACGAGTCGGAGGTCACGGCCACCCACATGAAGGAGCTGGTCGACCAGCTCATCGAGAAGATCGAGCAGGACAAGGCCCGCAACTTCATCTTCGACATGCACAACGTCGAGTTCGTCGATTCGGCCTGCCTCGGCCGACTCATCAGCCTGCTCCAGGCGGTCAAGAACGTCAACGGCCAGATCGCCCTCGTCCGATGCCAACCCAACGTCGAGTTCCTCCTGCGGATGACCCACCTCGACAACCTCTTCGGCGTGTACGACTCGCTCGAGGAAGCCGCCAAGAGCCTCTGACCCCGCCGCGCTTGCACCGCCCCATCACGAGACCGCTCACCCTTGCCACGCCCCGACCCGATGGCGCGACCGTCCGTTGCGGTTATACTGGCTCGCGTGGATGAGCAGCGCACGCAGGGAGGCGTCGTGATCGACCCGGCCGCCGAGCCGACCGGCCCGGACGCCGCAGCCCCCAAGCCCACGCCACCCGGCGACGAAACCCAGGCACCGACCGTCGGCACCGCCGCGACATCGCCGGCACCGCCGCGCGACGATCATCAACGCGATACGCCCCGCCCGCCCCGCATCATCGCCCTGATGAACCAGAAGGGCGGCGTCGGCAAGACCACCACCACCGCCAACCTCGGCGCCGCGCTCGCCCGCCGCAAGCAACGCGTCCTGCTCGTCGACCTCGACCCCCAGGCCCACCTCTCGCTCTGCTTCGGCCTCGACCCCGATGCGCTCGACCTGACCGTGTACGAGCTGCTGACCGACGACGACGTCTCCGCCGCCCAGATCGTCCACCAGATCGACAAACGCCTCGCCGTCATGCCCGCGCACGTGAACCTCGCCGGCGTCGAGGCCGAGCTGCAGGACCGCATCGTCACCGGCGCCGCCCAGACCGCGCTGCGATCGGCCTGCGATCAGGTCACGCGACTGTTCGACTACGTCCTGATCGACTGCCCGCCGAGCCTCGGCCTGCTGACGATCAACGCCCTGGCCATGGCCCGCGAGGTGATCGTCCCGATGCAGGCGCACTTCCTGGCCCTCCAAGGTCTGAGCAAGCTGTTCGAGACGGTGACGATGGTCCGTCGGGCGATCAACCCGTCGCTTCGCGTTTCGGGCATCGTGCTGTGCATGCACGAGGGCCAGACGATCCTGGCGAACGAAGTGCTCAACGACCTCAATGGGTTTCTCGAGGGCGCCCGCGAGCAGGACGTGCCCTGGCGGGACGCGGTGGTGTACCAGCCGCCGATCCGCCGCAACATCAAGCTCGCCGAGAGCCCCAGCTTCGGCAAGAGCATCTTCGACTACGCGCCCGACTGCCACGGCGCCCAGGACTACGCGAAGCTGGCCGAATCCGTGGCAAAGCAGGCCGTTCCGGTGTGATGTTCCCGCGACGCGACCATCGAACGTCGCAAGATCAACTCTCGCGCAAGCGCGTGCTCGTCGCCGTACTCGTCGGCGTCGCGTGGGTGTGGATTTGCGTGGTGTGGCAACCAATCCTTTGGATCTTGCCTTTTGGCTGGCACGCCATCGTTCGTGAGGTCTATCCGCCTTGGCTGCCCGAAGCGGGGCAGCATTTTCTGACGTTTGCGGCGCTCCTGTTCCACACTTGGTTTGTTCTGGTTCTTAGCACGACCGTGCTCGGATTATTGAAGCCACGAATCGGTCACGTCATTGCCTGGACGGTCTGTGCCGCCTATCCCGCTATTGATTTTTTGTATGAAGCATACTGGATCTGGATGTATTCGCATCACTCTGATCCGACGCTGCGATACGCTGCTCTGTGGAGTCCATATATCCGCGTCAACACGCTGATCGGCGCGGTGCTTGCGTTTCTCGGGTGGTGGCTGGCGTATCGGATTCGCGGGGGCAAGCGGACGCCGGCGGTGGTGGATGGGCGGTACGTACGGTGTCCGAGCTGTGACTACGACCTGCGCGCGACGACGGGTGAGGTCTGTCCGGAGTGTGGGGGAAGGATTGTTGATTCCAGATAGAAGGCGGGACGCGTTACACGTGGTCGCTGAAGCGACCACGCCCGGACGACCACGCCCACGCGACCACGCCATCACATCACCCGTTTTCAATCCGGCTAGACTCTTTGCCATGGATGACGCCCACTACATGCGTCTGGCGTTCGACGCCTGCCGCGCCGGGATCGACAAGGGCCAGTCGCCCTTCGGGGCGTGCATCGTGCGGGACGGCGACGTGCTGGCCACGGCGCACAACACGGTCTGGCTCGACCACGACCCCAGCGCCCACGCGGAGGTGCAGGCGATCCGCCGGGCGTGCGCCGAGCTGCGCGACGTGGCCCTACCGGGGGCGGTGATGTACGCGACGACCGAGCCGTGTCCGATGTGTTTCGCGGCGATCCACTGGGCAAGGTGCGGTCGGATCGTGTTTGCCGCGCGCGTCAGCGACGCCCGGGCCGCCGGCTTCAACGAGCTGCAGATCCCCAACGAGACAATGAAGCGCGTCAGCGGCTCGCCGATCGAGGTGACCGGCGACTTCCTGCGTGACGAGGCGCTGGAGCTGTACGCGCGGTGGCGGCAGCGCGGCGGGCGGGCGTACTGAGCGGCCGGGCGGCGTCCGCTCAAAGCCGAGGCGCGATCGGGCCGATAACAGCCGTGTGCCACCCGCCGGCCCATCACGATCGCATGACCCCGTGACGCGCACGCGCGGTCGTGTCGGTCGGCTCGCGTGGGTGACGCTGCTGATCGGGCTCTTCGTGGTCCCCGGCTGCGACGACGACGAGACGTCGTTTCAGTTTCTCGGCCGGATCGGCGCCTCGCGATCGGTCGAGGGCCTGCCGCCGTTCTACGTCGACTCGCCGGAGAAGTACCGCAAGCCGGGGGTGTACGACGATTTCTACGGCGATCACAAGGTGTACCTGCGGTCATACGGCGGCATGCTCGTGGCGTTGTACGCCAAGTGCACCTATCCGCGATGCGACTGCTTCACGCGTTACGACGACATGTCGGGCCAGTACAAGTGCCCGTGCGACGGGTCACGGTTCGACGCGGACGGGCTGGCGAAGTCGAGCAGCCCGGCGGAGGCGTCGCTGAGGCGGTGTCGGATCGAGCGTGTCGAGCGGGGCGACGGGGTGCACCTGCGGATCAACCCGGGAATTCAGTACCTGCACGAGTACGAGGGTCCGGACGGCACGATGCGGTCGGACTGGTCGAACCCTTACTCGATGCACGTGTTCGATCGGTGAGGCGTCGTTCGCGTTTCAGGCCCATCGGGGACGCCACTGGTGGTGGTCGGGTAAGGGAAGGAAAGCCGCCGCGACCGGGGAGGCCGCGGCGGCTGGGGGTTGGGGTGGTTCACGGAGGCGAGTCAGAGGAGGTCTTCGGCGAGGGCGTGGACGGCGGCGTCGAGCTTCTCGGGTGTTTCGTAGGTGCCGGCCTCGATCTCGGCACGGACGCGGGCGACCAGGCCCTGTCGGACGTCGGGCAGGGCGCGGAGCTGGCTGAGCAGTTGAGCGGTTTCGGACAGCTCGACGCGGTCGCGGCCGCGCCCGGGCCGATCGGGCGGGGTCTCGGGGCGTTCAACGCGTGTGCCACTGGTGTGGGCAGGCGCGTTGGAATGGGCGATGGGGGCGATGTCACTCATGGTCGGTCAAACTCCGGGGTCGCCGGGCAGGCGGACGTGGTTCGTGTGGTCGGCCGGTCAGGCGGCTCGACCGTGCGAGCCGTTCCAAGCCTCTTGGGCCGCATCACCACTCGTACCATTGATTTTATCGCCAAAGCCGTCGCGCCGGCTTGAAGGAATCTTCAGCGACCGGCACAACTCCATAACAAACCGACTGACAACATCTTGGAGTCATTCTCCGCGGCGGCGCGTCCGGTAAGGGAACCATGATCAGTGCTGCGCACTCAGGGAGGATCCGCGGATTCCGCACCGCGAGTGCCGAGGGTTTGCCGCGCCGGGCGTCGGCTGTGCATCCGGTCGGGTGAGCTCGGTTCCGCCGATCCCGACCGGCGGGACTCGACGTGAACGCCGTTTATCAGGGCGTGATCGGCGATCACCCCGACTTGGCGGCGCGAACGGCGAAGGCGACGTCCGCCGCCTGGCGGTTCGCCGCCACGTCGTGCACACGGAACAGGTGCACGCCGGCGGCAACGCCTAGGGCGGTGGTCGCGCACGTGCCGCCCACGCGATCGGGCGGCCGCACGACCGACGCCGCCGCGATCGCCGCGATGAACCGCTTACGGCTCGTGCCCAGCAGCACCGGATGGCCCAGCTCGACCAGACGGTCCAACGCCGCGAGCAGCGCCAGGTTGTGCGGCCCCGTCTTGCCGAAACCGATGCCCGGATCGACCACGACCTGCTCGCGCGGCACGCCGGCCCGCTCCGCCGCCCCGGCCCGTTCGACCAGAAAAGAGCAGACCTCGGTCACCACGTCGTCGTAGCGCGGGTCGTCCTGCATCGTCGCCGGCGAGCCGAGCATGTGCATCAGGACGATCGGCGCGCGGCGGGCGGCGGCCAGATCGAGCATCCCGGGATCGTCTCGACCGGCCGAGACGTCGTTGAGGATCGACGCGCCGGCGTCGAGGGCGGCCTCGGCGACGGCGCTCCGCGTCGTGTCGATGCTGATCAGCACGTCGGGATGGTCGCGGTCGAGCGCGGCTCGAAGGCGACTGATGACGCCGATCACGCGGCGTCGCTGCTCCGCCGCGTCGACCCGAGCCGCCCCGGGACGTGTGGACTCCCCGCCGACGTCGATCACGTCGGCCCCCTCGTCGGCCATGGCCAAACCGTGGGCGACGGCCGCCTCCACGTCGCTGTAAAGTCCGCCATCGGAGAAGCTGTCCGGCGTGACGTTGAGCACGCCGACAATCCGCGGCCGATCCAGTTCCAGCGGATCACGATCGGGGAAGGTCAGTCTCACGAGCGAAGTCTAACGTGCGGACGGGGCTGACCGGTTCAGGGCAGCAGCTCACGCAGGGCCGCCAAAAGGAGCGTGACGTTGCGCGGCGTCGCGGCGTGGCCCATCAGCCCGATGCGCCAGGCCTTGCCCTTGAACGCCCCCAGCCCCGCGCCGATCTCGATGCCGTACTCCTCCAGCAGCCGCCGGCGGACCGCCGCCTCGTCCACGCCGTCGGGCACGGCGACGGCGTTGAGCATCGGCAGGCCGTGGCCCGGCTGGCTCACATAACGGATGCCCAACTCCGCCAAGCCCGCACGCAGGCGCTCGTGCATGGCCCGGTGCCGGGCGAAGCGGGCGTCGAGCCCTTCCTCCAGCACGAGGTTCAAAGCTTCGTCCAGCGCGTAAAGCATGTTCACCGGGGCCGTGTGGTGGTACACCCGCTGCTCGCCCCAGTATTGACGCACCATGGTCAGGTCGAGGTACCAGCTCTGGACCTTGCGTCTTCGCGACTCGAGCCGCTCGACCGCGCGGGGCGACAGCGTCACCGGGCTCAGCCCCGGCGGGCACGAGAGACACTTCTGCGTCCCGCTGTACGCCGCGTCCACCGCCCACTCGTCGATCTTCACCGGCGCGCCGGCCAGGCTCGTCACGCAGTCCAGCAGCAGCAACGCGTCCAGCTCGTGAAGGGCGTCACCCAGCCCCTCGACGGGCTGATGCGCCCCGGTCGACGTCTCGGCGTGAACGAGACAGACGAGTCGCGGCCGCACTCGCTTGGCCGCGTCGATCACCTCGTCCGCCTCGAAGACCTCGCCCCACGGCCGCTCGATGCGGTGCACGGTCGCCCCGCAGCGCTCGGCCGTGTCGGCGATGCGCCCGCCAAACACGCCGTTGACCCCCGCCAGCACGTCGTCGCCCGGCTCGATGAGGTTCGCCAGCAGCGTCTCCATGC
>CAYSIX010000092.1:0-14683 GCA_964431205.1 uncultured Phycisphaeraceae bacterium | reverse complement strand
CCGCCGAGGCCACGCCCGAGGCCATCGTCGCCGCCGCCCAACGCACCGGCTGCCGCAGCCTCGCGTTCACCTACAACGACCCGACCATCTGGGCCGAGTACGCCATCGACATCGCCCGCCTCGCCCGCGCCGAGGGCATCAAGACCGTCGCCGTCACCGCCGGCTACATCAGCCCCGACGCCCGACGCGAGTTCTACCAGCACATGGACGCGGCCAACGTCGACCTCAAGGCCTTCACCGACACCTTCTACCGCAAGCTCACCCAGACCCGCCTCCAGCCCGTCCTCGACACGCTCAAGTACCTCAAGCACGAGACCGACGTCTGGTTCGAGATCACCACCCTGCTCATCCCCGGCGAAAACGACTCGCCCGACGAGACCCGCGCCATGTGCGACTGGATCGTCACCGAGCTCGGCCCCGACGTGCCCGTCCACTTCACCGCCTTCCACCCCGACTTCAAGATGACGGACACCCCGCCGACCCCGCACGAGACGCTCATCGCCGCCCGGAAGATCGCCATCGACGCCGGCCTGCACTTCGCTTACGTCGGCAACGTCCACGACGCCACCCACGAGAGCACCTACTGCCCCGGCTGCGGCCACGTCGTCATCGAACGCGACTGGTTCGAGCTGGGCGAGTACCACCTCGACGGCAACCGCTGCACGTTCTGCGGCACGACGATCCCCGGCGTGTTCGAAACCGGCGCGACCGCCCCGGGCGACTGGGGCCGCAAACGCGTCCCCGTGGCGATCCACCCCCGCCGCTCCTTCCTTACGCCACGCGTGACGATCTGACCAGGCGCGGGGCGTTGCCCCGCCCCTAAACCCTGAAACCCATAGATCACGACACACTCCATATCGGACGCCCGACGATGGCCGGGAGCGCAGCGATCGGCCTTCCCCGGGATCGGCCACCCACGTGCGCCCCGTTTCGACCGGATCACCGGATCGGCCGGATCAACCGGATCAAGACGACATTGGGCGATCGGCGGGGCTGGGCGCGCACCGATGACCGTCTGTGCTGCTTTGATTCAAAGCCGGCGTAACAAGGCGCGGTTCAGCGGGGCACGCGGGAGGTGAGGCAGGATTCGTAGAGGCCAGCGAAGGCGGAGGCGTCCACGGGGCGGGGGTTGAACTGTGCGGTCCATTGCTGGGCGGCCTCGTCGGCCAGTGCGGCGATGGCGTCGGCGGGGACGCCGTGGTCTTCGAGCGTGCGCGGGACGGCGGCTCGGTCGAGCAGGGACTCGATCCAGGCGGCGAGGGCGTCGGCGGGGTCGGCGGCGTCAACCGGGTGATCGCCGTGCGATCCGGGGATCTCGGGCGCGGGGCCGAGGTCGGGCAGCTCATCGGTGTCGGTGATCAGGCGGGCGTAGGCGTCGCGCGCGTCGGGGTCGGCGGCGTTGAAGCGGACGACGTGGGGGAGCATGAGCCCGACGGCGCGTCCGTGGACGATCCCGTAGTGGGCGGTGAGGGGGTTGGCGGCGCTGTGGGCGGCGCCGAGCATGCTCTGCTCGATGGCCATGCCGGCGAGCGCGGCGGCGAGCTGCATGGCGGCGCGGGTTTGATCGTCGTCGTCGCCGGCGAGGACGCGCGGCAGGGCGCGGCGGGCGAGGGCGAAGGCACGGCGGGCCAGCGAGACGGAGTTGTCGTTGCGTCGCGTGGTGACGGCGGTCTCGACGGCGTGGGCCAGCGCGTCGAGCCCGGTGTTGGCGGCGACGGCGGGCGGCTGGGTGCGGGTCAGGTCGGGGTCGAGGACGGCGACGGCGGGCAGGGCCTTGGGGTCGCCGCAGGCCATCTTCTGGTGCGTGTCGGGGTCGCTGATGAGGGCGAAGGACTGGCACTCACTGCCGGTGCCGGCGGTGGTGGGCACGGCGATGAGCGGCAGCATGGGTTTGGCGGCCTTGCCGACGCCCCAGTAGTCGCGCATGGTTCCGCCGTTGGTCAGCAGGAAGTTGGCGGCCTTGGCGGTGTCCATGGCCGAGCCCCCGCCGAGGCCGACGATCAGGTCGGCGGCGGCCTGGCGTGCGACGGCAAGGCAGGCGTCGGCGTCGTCGGTGGTGGGGTTCTCGTGGACGGCGTCGAAGGCGAGGACGGTCAGGCCGGCGTGTTGCAGGCCTCGCGTGGCGCGATCGGCGTGGCCGGCGGCGACGATGCCCTTGTCGGTCACGAGCAGGACGCGTCGGCCGCCGAGCTCGCGGGCCAGCTCGCCGACGCGGTCGAGCGCGCCCGGCCCGAGCGCCAGGCGTGGGCGCGGCGGCAGAGCGATCCCGTTCAACCACTGCTCCATGGTCGCTCTTTCAGGCGGGGACCTTCTGGATCGCCCGTCGGCGGTAGAGAAACTCGAAGAGGTTGCCCTCGTGCGGCTGGTCCCACGCGACGCGGCTGGTGGGCGTGGGCCCGAGGTTGAGCCGGTCGATGTGGGGGCAGGCGAGCAGCTCGGCCATGAAGCGGGCGTCGCGTGTGATGGCGGTGACGACCAGCGACGGGCCGATGCGGTCGAGGATCTGGTTCTGCGGTGATTCCCAGACCGAGGCGAAGGGGAAGAGGAACTCGCGGTTGGCCAGGGGGTGGTCGGGCGTGTCGCAGAACACGACGGTGGGGCGGAGGAACTCGACGGCGTCGAGCCGGACGCGGCGCGGCGAGCCGCCGCGGGCTTCGGCGGTCAGGTCGGTCGCGCCGGGTGTGGCCAGGCCGTCGTCGATCATGGCGTCGAGGGCCTCGGCGAGGCGCGCGTTGGCGAAGCCGGCGAGCTCGGCGTCGTCGGCGTCGGCGGGGCGCGGCTCGATGGCGGCGAGGCGCTGGGCCAGCGCCTCGGCGAGCGCCCGGCCGTGGCGCGGCGTGATGACGGCCGAGGCGTTGATGCAGCTCCGCCCGCCGTTGGCGACGATCGACTCGGCGATGACGTCGAGGTGGTCGGCCCAGCGGTCGGCCTCGTCGTCGCCGAGCACGATCTTGGAGTACCCGGGACCGTGGACCTGGACGCGCGGGTCGACGGCGTAGCGGGAGGTCGAGGCGGTGTCGCCGAAGATGATCCCGCGGCCGCAGGAGCCGAGGATCGCGTCGGCGCCCTCGTGGCTGGTGGGATAGAACCCGAAGGCCTCGGCGGGGCAGCCGGCGGCGATCCACGCGCGGATGATCCGCAGCGGCGTCCACGGCTCCTCACGCCCGGGCTTGAGCATGACGGCGGTCTTGAGCGGGATCGCGGGCATCCAGATGGAGTTGACGCCCGGCGAGTTGCTCGGCAGCACGACGCCGAGCGCCTCGGCGACGGGGAAGTAGCTGACCGGTGAGCCGGCCTGCTCGCCGAAGCCGGTGTCGATCGCGGCGTGGTCGAGCCCGCGCGTGAGCCCGGCGAGGATCGTGCCCATGCGGGTGAAGACCTCGTGGATCTTGGCCATGTTCAGCCGGACGAGGCGGTGCGGCAGGCCGGTGGTGGCGCTGAGGGTTCGCACGTAGTCGTCGGGCGACTGGGTCGTGCCGTCGTCGCCCAGCGGCAGCGTCTCGTGCAGGTACAGCTCGCCGGCGCGGGCGCTGATGTCGATCAGCTCGTCGCAGGCGAGGCCGCGCAGGGCGTCGCGGGCGTCGGCGGTTCGCAGCGCATCGCGACGGATCAGGCCCGCGTTGGCCTGGCTGATCGAGGCGATCGGCTCACCCGTGCGGTGGTCGGTGACGGTGACGCGGTCGAGGCTGGCGTACGGCCGGCCGAATCGCAGGATGGGCACGTGGGGCAGAGTCATTTCACGTTCCGTCGCAGGCGTCATGCCCTGAGAAGCCGAGCTCTGAGCGAAAGCGAAGGGCCGGATCCGACCCTTCGCTCCCGCTCAGGGTTCGGCTTGGTGTCGGAATGAACCCGTTCTCACGCACACGCTCAATACACGCCCTCGATCGTCGGCTTGCTGGTGAACCCGAACGGCCGCACGTCCCCGACGCCGTCCCACGGGTAGCGGTCGTGCGGCTCGCGGCGGACCGCCTCGTCGCGCTCCAGGAACCGCGGCATGAAGAACTCCTGCGTCATCGTCGTCAGCTCCACCCGGCCCCACTGGCCGTACGGCACGGTCCGGTCGGTCTGCTCCGGGTCCACCACGCGCAACACCGCCCGCGGCTGCGGGGCATGGTAGGTCAGGCGGTAGTCGTTTTCCGCGCTGACCGGCTCGGCGATCGCCAGGCCCATCAGCGTGTTGCCGTAGGTCGGCACGAGCCGGCCGCGGCCCTCGAGCACCTCCTCGCAGAGGAAGCGGATCACCTGCGGGGTCATGGACGTGCCGCCGCAGAACACCCCGCGGATGCCCATCGCCGGCACGCTGGTGCGCTCGCCGAGCGACTCGAGCAGGCGCGGCGTGGTGAACAGGCATCGGACGTCGCGTTGCTTGAGCAGCGGCATGGCCTGGTCGATGACGTGGTTCTGATACGCGCGGGCCTGGGCGGTGTCGCCGTGGGCCAGCAGCTTCTTGACCCACTTGGGGTCGAGGTCGACGTGGTAGCACGCGCCGCCGCGGACGTTGGCCAGGTGCTCGATGGCCAGGCGGAGGCGGCGTGGGCCGGTGGGCCCGAGCATGAGCCAGTTGGCGCCGGGCGGGAAGAACTCGTCGTCGAGCTGATGGGAGAACTCGCTGTAGTCGATGCGGTGGTCGTCCCAACTGATGCGCTGCTTGGGCATGCCGGTGGTCCCGCCGGTCTCGAAGACGTGGAAGGGCTTGCCCTGGTACGGCCTGGGGATCCAGACCTCGTGCGGCAGGTCGCGCAACCACTCGTCCTGAAAGTGCCCGAAGCGCAGCAGGTCGTCGCAGGTGTGCACGGCGTCGAGGGGGTCGAAGTCGGCGGACTTCGCCCAGTCGAGCCAGAACGGGCAGCCGGTGTCGGGCGAGAAGTGCCACTCGATCATGCGACGGACGTGACGGTCCAGCGCGGTGCGGGCGGCATCGACGGCGGAAGGCTTGGCGGCGGTGACGCTCATGGGGCGGCCTCCCCCGCCGGGGCGCCGGGGAGCGTCGTGGCCGGCACGGGCGGCGGCCCGCCCAGGCGCAGGCGCGGGTCGAAGAAGCGGTCGAGCACGCGGTCGGGCAACGGCTTGGTCAGCAGCGAGACGACCACGAGCGTGACCACCGAGGCGGCAAAGATCAGCGTCACGGGCATCATGCCGGCGATGAGCATCTCGCCCTCTCCGCCCTCGGGCCTGGCCGTGAAGAAGATGTCGCGGGAAAAGAGCACGGCCCAGACGCCGGCGGTGACCAGCAGGCACGCGATCGCGCCGGCGCGGGTGGCGCGGCGCCAGTAGACGGCGGCAAAGACGAGCGGGAACAGCGAGGCGAACCCGCTGAAGCACCAGACGCCCAGATCGAAGACGCTGCGGGAGCGGGCGTCGTCGCTGAGCAGGTAGAGCGCCAGGCCGTAAGTCGCGGCGACGATGCCGAGGATGAACCCGCGGCTGATCCAGACCCTCTGGCGGTCGGTGAAGCGGTCGGGCCCGACGAGGCGGACGACCACGTCGTTGGTGAACATGGTGCCGAGGCAGACGAACTGGGAGTCGAGTGAGCTCATGATGGCGGCGAGGACCCCGGCGCCGACGAGCCCGCTGAGCCAGGGCGAGTGGACGAGCTGGCCGATCATGCGCCCGAGGATGGTGTTGGGGTTCAGGTGCGGGGTGTCGGCGAAGAAGCCGGCGGCCCAGAAGCCGACGAGGATGCACGGCGCCCAGACGATGGCGATGAAGACCGGGTGTGCCACGACGGTGAGGCGGAACGTCTTGGCGCTGCGTGCGGTGAGCCAGTGCTGAAAGAGGTGCGGGAACATGCCGACCGAGAGCGGGATGAAGCAGTAGGTGAGGAACTGGGCGTAGCCGATCTGGCCCTCGCCGCGGGTGGCGCGTTCGGCGGCGGCGGACCCGAGAACCATGCGGCTGGCCTCGGCGGGGCCGCCCAGCCGCGTCGCGATCATCCAGAACGCGATCAGCCCCGTGGTCATGAACACCAGCGTCTGGAAGGTGTTGGCCCACACGGCGCCGCGCAACCCGCCGAAGAACACGTACGAGAGCACGACGAAGCAGATCAGCAGCGAGCCCATCCACGGCGGGAGTCCGCCGGAAAGCGGGTGCGGGTCGCCGCTGGGCAGCGTCATCGCGAACGCCTCGGGAAACATCCCCGCCGTCGTCGCCTGCAGGAACCGCCCCGCCGCGATCACCCCCACCAGCAGGTACGGGATCAGCAACAGCACGAGGATCGGGAACAGCAGGTACCCAAGCGCCGGCGAGTCGAACCGCTGGCGGAAGTACTGACACTGGGTCACCAGCCCGTACCGCTTGCCCGCGGCCCAGAGCTTGATCCCCACCAGGAAGAACACGCCGGAGTGGATCAGCCCGCTCCACGACGCCATCAGCCCGTACACCCCGATGCCGTGCGTGTACGCCTTGCCCGTCGACCCGACCAGGGCGAAGCCCGTCATCGTCGTGCCGAAGACGCTCATCAGCAGCAGGAACGCGCCGACCGAGCGGGAGACGACGAAGTAGTCGGCGGCGGTGCCGCGGAAGAGGCTGGCGCTGCCGGCGCCCAGCACGAGCAGCAGCAGCAGGTAGCCGGCGATGACGTAGAGCGGGATCAGTGGCGCGGCGTCGGCGAGCAGGGTCATGGTCGGCCTCCGGTGGCGTCGGCGCTCGCGGGCGGCTCAGAGGGCCCCGCGACGGCGCCCGAGGCGTCGTCGAGTTCATCCGCCCACCGCTCGATGTGCCGCGGCCAGGCGTAGCGCACCGCCAGCAGCCACACCGCCGCCGCCGCGAACGAGAAGCCGATGTGGTACGCCAGCCCGATCGGCACCACCCCCAGCACCAGACGATCGTCCGACCAGAACCACACGTCCTGGTGCAGGACGAACAGAGCGATCACCAGCACCCACACGAGCCTTCGCATCCGATGCCTCGTCTCCGCGGCGTCGCGGCGCCCGCGAGTCGCCGTCGGGATCACGCCGCCCGGTCAGTTCGCTTCCCGCGCGATCGCGTACAGGTGCGTCTGGCACTGCACGTAGAGCACGCCGTTGGCCACGATCGGCGTGCCGTACACCGCGCTGGGCATGGCGACCTCGTCGATCACCTCGAGCTCCTTGCCCTGTCGCAGCACGACCACGAACCCGTCCTCGTTGCCGATGTACACCTTGCCGTCCACGGCCAGGGGCGAGCCCCAGATGTGGCTGCGGGTGTCGTGGACCCAGTAGGCCTCGCCGGTCTCGGCGTCGAGGCAGTGCAGGCGGCCGGTGTAGTCGGCGGCGTACACCAGCCCGTCGGCGATCGCGACGGTCGAGATCGTGCGGTGCAGGTCGTCGTAGACCCAGACCCGGCCGGACTCGGTGATGTCACCCCGCTTGGTGATGTCGTAGCAGGACAGACGGCCGACGCCCTCGCCGTGCTCGGGGTCCTGCCCGATGCCGACGTACACGCGGTCGCGGTACACCACGGGCGTGGCGATGAACTCGCTGGGGCCCTCGTAGGTCGCGTAGCGACGGGGGTTGCCCTGCTCGTCGAAGCGGTAGCGCTTCGGGTTGCCGTCGAACTTCCAGAGCAGCTTGAAGACGTCGAACCCGTCCTCGTCGGTGACGGTTTCGGGCGAGAAGCCGTAGCACCAGCCGTCACCGGCGGCGAAGATGACGGTCGGCTCGCCGCCCGGTTCGGCGTAGGCCGGGCTCGACCAGTTCGAGTGCAGCAGCCGACCCTGCCGGCAGATGCCCTCGCCCTCCTCGCCGACCAGCTCGCCCGTGTTCTTGTCCAGCCCGATGAACGCCGGCGCCCGCGGCGAGGGGACGTTCGTGTGCGACCAGTCCACGCCGTTCGACGTCCCGACGTACACCCGATCGCCCACCACCAGCGGCGAGTTGCTCGTGACGTTGTGCGGGAACACGCCCAGCTGCTCACGCAGGTCGAACCGCCAGATGATGTCGCCGACCATTTCGCCCGGCTCAGCCTCGTCGTCCACCGCCTCGCCCCGCGACAGGTACGACAGCTCGTCGGTGAACGGGCCGTCGTTGCCGTCCGCCATGCCGTCGACGTCCAGGCACACGACCTCGCCCAAATTGGTCACGATGTACAACCGATCCCCGTCCACCGCGGGCGAGGAGCAGATGCCCAGGTACTCCCAGTCGCTGACCTTGCCGGCGCCGAGCTTGGGCACGGACAACTGCCACAGGAACTCGCCGCTCGCCTCATCGAAGGCCATCAGGTTACTGCGGTCGCCGCGGTAGGTCGGGTCGCGGGGCACGGCGTTGTTGGTCCCGACGAACACCCGCCCATCGGCGACCGTCACGTTCCCGTAGCTCTGCGAGCCCAGCTTGGCGATCCACTTGACGTGCCGGGTCGAATCCGGGTCGATCCGCTCGGTCGTGCGGTCCAGCCGGCCGGCGTCCCACGCCTGCGGGATGCCCGTCGCGTCGCTGACCATGTTCCGCTGCGGCGTGCGGCCCCACATCGGCCAGTCCCCGGCCCACGCCGCCGCCGACCACGCCACCGCGCCGGCCATCGCGGCCATCGCCCCGACCATCACGCCCCTGCGCTTCGCTGCCTCTCGCATCGCCCGTTCCTTATTCTGCCCCGTTCGGCGTCACCCGTACGTTGTCGATGTACACCGCGAACCGGCTCTGCGGGCTGAACCCGTACAAACCCGGCGACCCGCTGCGGTGCGCGTGCGGGACCTCGGCCTCCAGCGTCCAGCCCGACGGCTCCTGCCCGCCACGCTCCCACGCCTTCGCCCGCACCACGCCCGAGCCGTCCGCGTTCACCTCCACCCTCGCCTCGATCGTGTACCACCGGTTCGGCCGCCACGCGAACGGCGTCGAGACGTCCACCCGGTCGTAGTTCGACACCACCGTCAGCTCCTGCTTGTTCCCGTCCAGCGCCACGACGTACCGCTGATTGATCACGCCCACGACCGACATCTGCCGCCGGTTCCCGTCGCTGCGCACGTCCGCGCGGATCGTGTACCCCGAATCCGACGCCGAGCCCAGGACCACCATCGACCGCATGAACAGCACGCGATCCAGCGTCTTGGCCAGCACCTTCTGACCGTCCAGCTCGCGCACCTCCCACTTCAGCCGCGCACCGATCCACGGCAGCGGCGGGTAGGCGTACGCCCCGCCGGACGCGTCCCGCTCGCTGAGCTCGAAACCCTCGAACCCCTCCTCGTACGGGAACGCCGGCAGCACCCGGCCCCGCGCCGTGCCCGACACGCCGTTGCGCTCGGCCCGGATCGCCCCGGCCGACGCCTTCGCGTCCTCCGGCACGATCAACACCCCACGCGAGCCGTCGAACTCCGCGTCCAGGTACGATTGAACCCGCGCCGTCGGCGGGACAAACTTCGACCACGCCAGCTCCGCCGCGTCCGCCTCCCGCAGCGTCCACCCCGCCGCGTTCAGCTCTCGGACCCGGAACGCCTGCGCGTCGCCCGGCCGCAGCAGCAGCTCGCCCGGGATGATCTGCAGCGACGCCGGGTACCCGCTCGCCTCCCCCCGCTCCCCGTGCGAGAGCGACGCCGTGTCGCTCTTCCCCGACGCTGTGGCCCGCCCGAAACAGTACACCTTCTCCGTCGTCGTGACGAACACGCGGCCGTTGAGCACCGTCGGGGACCCGATCGCGTCGCCGGCCAGCTCCACGTGCTCCAGCTCTTCGACGCCGTCGTCCGTCGCCCGCAGGATGTAGAAGTCGCCGCTCCAGAACGGCACGTACAGCTTGCCGTCGGCGTACAGCGGCGAGGCGTGGAGCTGGCTCTCGCTGAGCTTCCGGGTCTGGACCACGCGGCCGGTCTGCGGGTCCACCGTCACGAGCTCGCCCTTGGACGTGCACTGGTAGATGCGGTCGCCGCCGACCGTCGGCGAGGAGGTGAACATCGACAGGTCGTTGCGCCACAGCACGTGCCCGTTGTCGAGCTGAAGCGGTCCCTGAAAGTCGGCCTGTCCTGCCGCGCGGCGGTACGCGCGCATCGCGCTGTTCAGGTCGATCGCGATCATCTCACCCCGGCCGCTGTCGTCGACGTTCTCCACCCCGTGGATCGCGATCAGCTTGTCCCCGTGGAGCACCGGCGTGGCGTTGACCCCGCCGACGGCGAGCTGGTAACGCCACATCGGCTCGCCGGTCTGCGCGTTGACGGCCACGACGTTGCCGCAGCCGGTGCCGGCGTAGAACACCCGCCGCCCGTCGCGCACCTCGAAGACCGGCGAGGAGAAGGAGCTGTCCTTGAGGAACGGCGGGCCGACGCCGGGCGTCGACGACCACACGTGCTCGCCCGTGTTCTTGTCGAACGCGTAGAAACGGTTGCGCCCCGGGCCCTCGGCCCCCCAGTTGCTCGAGATGCAGTTGACGATCACCAGCCCGTCCACGATCGCCGGCGCACCCGTCCGTCCGTTGGGGAACGTCAGCCGCCCGAAAGCCTCGAGCAGCGACCGCTGCCAGAGCAGCTCGCCGTCGTCGTCGAAGCACAGCAGCAGGCCGGGCGAGGTCATCAGGTACACCCGGCCGGTCTCGCGATCGACCGTCGGTGCGCCGATGCTGTAGCGGTTGTAGATGATGTCGCTGAGGAAGTCGGGAAAGTCGTGCGACCAGAGGGTCCGGCCGGTATCGGGGTCGATGCAGCGAAGGGTCTCGACGAGGTCGGCGCCCTGTCCGGTGTAGCCCCAGACGTAGGCGCGGTCGCCGTCGGGCCGCGTCACGCCGACGACCGACCCGCGCGAGGGCAGGTCGAGGGACCAGAGGTGATTGGCGCCGCCGGGCTGCCAGCGCTCGGGCAGGCCGGTCTCGGCCGACGCGCCGTTCTGGTTGGGCCCGCGCCAGTGGAGCCAGCCGGTCACGGGCTGCGCGGCGAGGTCGGTGGCGAGCAGCGAGGCGGTGATCAGCAGAGACAGGCAACCGATCGCGGGTCGGGTGAACGGATGAGCGGGTGACGGCAGCGGCGGCATGGGTCGGCCCTTCCAGGGAGAGCGGTTCGCGTCGGCCGGTCGGGCGTGGGGTTGCGGACGACGCGGGTGCCGTTCATACTTATGCGTACGATTCTGCCCGGCGCCTTTCAGCATGTCAACCCGCCGCCCGACCGCCGCCCCGCCCCTGACCGACCCTGATGGCCGACGCCGTCTGCCCCCGCTCATCCGCCGTGCCTGGTACAGCCTCAACCAGGCCTTTCGCCGACGCGTCGCGCCGCTCGGCCTCACCCCCGACCGGTTCACCGCCCTGCGCTGGCTGCACGAGCACGAGGCGGCCAGCCACGACGACGCCCTGACCCAGCGCCAGCTCACCGCGCTGATGTCGTCGGACCCCAACACGATCGCGAACCTGCTGGCACGGATGGAAGAGCAGGGCCTGGTGCGGCGGCGGTGCGATCCGCGTGACCGGCGGATGAAGCGGTTGACCCTCACACCCGCCGGCCGCCGCGCGTACGAGCGCGCCCGACCCATCGCCATGGACCTTCAAGCCCGGGTCCTCGATGCCTTGCCGGCGTCGCGACGCGAGGCGTTCCTGCGTGACCTCGAGGCCGTCGCCGATGCGGCGCACGCGGCGCTGCACGAGACCTGCACAAAGGGTGAACCCGACGGCCGTTGAGCGTCGCCGGGCGACCGGGGGAACGGCCGTCTCGGCCATCGGCGGGGCGGGATGCCCGCCTCTCCCGTCGCTTTGCCGCACGCTTGCGCGCAAGCGCGGCGCCCCCACGAATGATCCGGGCTCATCGCGACGCCGTCGCGTCCCGCTCGATGCAGTAGAGGTAGTCCAGCCCACGGACGTACATGCGGTCGCCGGTGAACACGGGCGTCGAGCGGTACGGCTCCAGCTGGTTACGCGCCACCTGCTCGTACGTGCGGCCGGGGCGGAACACGATCGTGACGCCGCTCTCGGACCCGGCGAACAGCAGGTCGCCGGCGTAGGTGATCGACGGGTAGGCGCTGTTGGGGCGTGGGCCGTCCAGCGGCAGGTTGCGCTCGTACACCAGGCGGCCGGTCGCCGCCTCGATCACGCTGAGCGTCTCCTCGCGCGAGATGGTGTAGAGCAGGCCGTCCACGAGCACGGGCGAGGCGTAGTGCCGGCTGCCACGGATGCCGGCGGTCCAGAGCGTGGGGGCCTCGACGCGATCGCCGACGCGCTCCAGACGATGGGCCCGGGCGCTGCGCTCGATGAAGTAGACGAGCTGACCGACGACGTAAGGCCCGTTCCACTCCGACGGGCCGAGGCCCCGGCCAAGAACGGCGCCGTCGCGAGCGCGCACCGCCTGGCCGTCCATGGTCAGCACGACGGTTTCGTCGTCGAGATCGGCCAGCGCGGGCGTGCCCCAGTTGGGCGCGGACGGCACGCGCCACCGCGGCTCGCCGGTCATCGCGTCCAGCCCGACCAGGTCCGTCAGGTGCACGATCAGCACGCCGTCGGTCAGGCGCGGCGAGCTGCTGTGCCCCCAGTTGTGCGTCGGCTTGTCGAGCAGACGGGCCCAGACGCGCCGGCCCTCGGCGTCGTAGCACACCACCGTGCCCGTGCCGAAGACGGCCCAGACGTGCTCGCCGTCGGACACCGGCGTCGCGCTGGCGTAGCCGTTGGTTCGGTGCGTGCGTGGCAGGCCGAATGGATCGTCCGCCGTCAGCCGCGCCTCCTGCCGGCGAAGCCGCGCCAGCTCGCGACGCGTCGCACGACTCGGGTTCGCCTCCAGCTCACGGATCCGGCGGCGCACCTCGGCCAGCTCCGGCGTCTGGGGCGCCGCGCCGCCGGCGAACAGATCCTCGTACGTGTTCGACCGTTCCCAGAGAGTCTCGCCGGTGTCGGCGTCGACGCAGATCAGCGTCGTCGGCTCGCTGGTCACGTACACGCGGCCGCCCGCCACCACCGCCGAGCTGTTCGCCCGGTCGGGCAGACGCGTCTTCCACACCACGCCCCGCTCGGCCGACCAGGTGATCGGCGGCCGCGCCTCGGGATACATCCCGCTGCCGTCGGTCCGCCAGCCGACGACCGGCTCGGCCGACGCCGTCGCGCCGCCGGGCGCCGCCGCCCACGCCACCGCCATCATCCCCGCCGCGCACCATCGCCCCGCCGCCGCTCTGGCCGTCCGCATCGCGCCTCCTCCTGTCTCACCTCACGAGCCGCTGACGTCCAGGCAGACGATCAGCCCGTCGTTGTTCTTGCAGTACAGCCGCCCGCCGCTGAGCACCGGCACGACCCAGCTCCGCCCGCCCATGACCTGCATCCGACCGGTGGGTTTGAAGCCCTCGGGCGACGCCGGGGCGGTCGCGAGCTGGCCTCGCTCACCCATCACGATCAGCCGCCCGTCCGCGATGGTCACCGATCCCGTGCCATAGCCGCGCTGTGTCCACATCAACTCGCCCGTCTCGTAGTCCAGACACACGAGCACGCCGTTGCCGGCATTGCCCGAGACGCCGTACACGTAACCGTCGTGGTACACCGCCGTGTTCATCTGCGTGGACAGCTCGTCCCCGCGGTAGACCTGCTCGACGCCGTTCGGCGTCACCCGCAGCAGCGCGCAGCCCGAGCCGTAGCCCGTCGAGATGAACACCGTGTCGTCGCGCACGATCGGCATCGAGGCGTTGACGTCCCAGTCGGTCCGCCAGCCGAAGCGCCACAGCTCGCGGCCCGTGTCCGGGTCCAGGGCGACCAGGGCCTTGGCCTTGAAGATCAGCAGCGTCGGCTGACCGTTCAACTGCGCCAGCAGCGGCGTGGAGTAGCCGGGCTCGTCGTTGCCGGCCGTCCAGATCGTCGCGCCGGTCCGGGGGTCCAGCGCGACTGTCGAAGCCCGCCGCCCGCCGGGCTCGGCGATCAGCTTGCCGTCGACGACCACCACCGACCCGGCGTAGCCCCACTTCGGGCGTCGGCCGTCGAACTCTTCCTGGTACTGCCGTTCCCAGACCAGCTCGCCGTCGCTCACGCGTCGGCACTGGAGCCGGCCGAGGTGGCTGACGGTGTAGACGTGGCCGTCGTGAATCATGGGCGTGGCGCGCGGCCCGCCCTCGAACATGTTCGGGTCCAGCCTGCAGGGATAGCTCTTCTGCCAGATCACCGCGCCCGTGCCGGGGTCGAGGCAGTGGATCGTGTCCTGGTCGTCGGCGTTGCCGATCGCGAACAGCCGATCCCCCTGAACCACCACCGACGACGCGCCGGTGCCGACCCGCCGCTCCCAGAGCTTGGGCGGCCCGCTCAGCGGCCAGTCGTGCTGCCAGCCCGCCTCGCGCGAGACCCCGTCCTGGTTCGGGCCACGCAACTGCGGCCAGTCCGGCGAGGCGTAGGCCACCTCTTCCGCGTTCACCGGCACCGCCGTGCCCAGGCACGCCGCCGCCAGAAGCGCCGCCACGCACACCACCGCGCCGCCCCTGCCATCGCCTCGCGTCATCTCGTCGCTCCTTTCAGTGCCTCGAGTCGTTCTCTGGCAGTATACCCGCGCCACCGGCGTACGAACGCCGACCGACGCTATGCTCGTGCCCGTCGTCGCCGCCGTCATCCGCGACCACAGCCAGGCGACGCCCGCCCGGAGCCGCAACGCCATGACCCTGCGCATGACCCTGCACCCGATCACCCTGCCCATGCGGCACACCTTCCGCGTCGCCCACGGCGCCCGCCGCGAGCAGCACAACCTCATCGTCGAGCTGAGCGACGGCACGCACCGCGGCTTCGGCGAGGGCGCCGGCCGACGGGGGGGCGTAAACATCCTGGATGAGCGGCACCAGCACGGCGTCGA
>CAYSIX010000091.1:0-14756 GCA_964431205.1 uncultured Phycisphaeraceae bacterium | reverse complement strand
GATCTTCCCACCCCGGACGAACGGGCAGAGCAGGTCGATGACCTTGATGCCCGTCTCGAGCATCTCGGTCTTGGCCGAGAGCTTGGTAAACGCCGGCGGCTCGTGGTGGATCGGGCGATAGGCGGTGGCGTCGACCGGGCCCTTCTTGTCGATCGGATCGCCGAGCAGGTTGAACACGCGGCCGAGCACCGCCTCGCCCACGGGGACCGAGACCGGCTCGCCCGTGTCCAGGACCGTCGCGCCGCGCTGCAGGCCGTCGGTCGAGCCCAGCGCCACGGCCCGGACCTGCCCGCCGCCGAGGTGCTGCTGGACCTCACCGATCAGCGTCTGGGTCTCCCCGCCGACCTCGAACTCGATCTTCAAGGCGTTGTAAATGTCCGGAAGCTCGCTCTCGGGGAACTTCGCGTCGAACGTCGAGCCGATCACCTGCGATACCGTGCCTTTGCTGGCCATGACCACATCCTGCTGAGTGTTGGGTTGTCCGAGTCGTGGTTGTCCGAGTCGCCGTCGGGCCGGCCGGGCCGACCGTCTGCGTGGCGGGCTTGGCCGATTAACCGACCGGCCCGGCCCCGAGCCCGGTACGTTAGCGAGCCACCGGCGGCCTGCCAAATCCGGCCCCCGGGCTCCGATTGCCGCCGGGCCCCATCGCATCCTGGCCGGTGCAGTCCAAGAGCAGGGCGTCCTCGCCTTCCAGCGGTTCGCGTTGCCCGTCCGCCCGCCGGAATCTAACATGATCCGAATGCGCGACCCGAACACGCTGGCGGCGGGGATGTTCTGTGTGGGCTTCGACGGGCTCACGCCCAGCCGTCAGGTTCTCGACCTGATCGAGCGCGGGGTCTCGGGTGTCGTGCTGTTCGCCCGCAACGTTGAGTCGCCGCATCAGGTCGCGGCTCTGGTTCGCGAGCTCAAGCAAGCCGCGGGCCGCCCGCTGCTGGCGTGCGTCGATCAGGAGGGCGGGCGTGTCATGCGCCTCCGTGACGGGTTCACGCCCGTTCCGACCATGCGGGCCATCGGCAGCACCCGGCAACCCGAGCTGGCCGGGCGGGTCGGGCGGCTTCTGGCCCGTGAGGTACGCGCCGTCGGCTTCGACCTCGACTTCGCTCCCGTCCTCGACGTGGACACCAATCCCGACAATCCGGTGATCGGCAACCGGTCGTTCGGCCGATCGCCCGAGCTGGTCGCCCGCATGGGCGCCGCCCTGATCGAGGGCATGCAGGGCGAGGGCGTCGCCGCCTGCGGCAAGCACTTTCCCGGCCACGGCGACACCGCCCAGGACAGCCACCTCGACCTGCCCCGCCTGCCCCACGGCATGGAGCGACTCGAATCGATCGAGCTGCCCCCCTTCCGCGAGGCGATCCGCGCCGGCATCGGCTCGCTCATGACCGCGCACGTGATCTTCGAGGCCCTGGACCCATCCGTTCCCGCGACGATAAGCCGCCGCGTCCTGACCGGGCTGCTGCGTGAACGTCTGGGCTTCGAGGGGCTGATCGTCAGCGATGACCTGGAGATGAAGGCGGTGGCGGACCACTACGGCATCGACGCGACGGTCGTGGCCGGCACCGCGGCGGGCGTGGACCTGTTTCTGGGCTGCCACGCCAATGACCAGGTCCACCAGGCGATCGACCGGCTGGTCGAAGCGGTTCGAGCCGGTGAGGTGGACGCGGCAAGGCTGGAGGCGGCCGAAGCGCGGCGAGAGACGCTGTTTCAGCGGTTCGTGCGCCCCGCGCCGCCGACGCCCGAGCTCGACGCGCTTCGCTGCCAAGAGCACCTGGACCTCGTCCGGCAAATCGAGGCGATGACGGACGGGTCGGTGACGGTCGAGGAGCCGGACCCGACCGAGGTGCTCGGGCGGTAGACCGACGATTCGCCATCCGCCCGGGGTTCACAGGCGTTCACGGCGCGTCCCCCTGCCAATCCCGGCTGCATCGGGGGGAGCGTCGGCGGACGAAAATCAGGGGCATTACTGGCCCCGGTCAGGGATCCCACCTATGACTTCTGGCGTTCGCGGGCAAGATGGTCCGCGCCGCCCGTGAAAGGGAATCCCGCTGATGCGACACGTCGGGTACACGCTGCTCCGTTGGCTGGACGCCGGCGCGGGGGTGGATCGGATCGATCCGAATGAGCCGCTGAAGGTGGACTGGCTGCGGACGGTGCCGTTCTTTGCGATGCACGCGGCGTGCCTGGGGGCGATCTGGGTCGGCTGGAGCTGGGCCGCGGTCGTGACGGCGGTGGCGCTGTACGTGGTCCGGATGTTTTTCATCACGGCGTTCTACCACCGCTATTTCTCGCACCGGGCGTTCCAGACCACGCGAGCCTTTCAGTGCGTGATGGCCGTGGCGGGCCTGACCGCCGTCCAGCGCGGCCCGCTGTGGTGGGCCGCCCACCATCGCCACCACCACACGCACTCGGACACCGAACGCGATCCGCACTCGCCCCGCCATCTGGGGTTCTGGTGGAGCCACATGGGCTGGTTCACCGCGCGGCCGCACTTCCCCACCCAGCTCCAGCGCGTCCGTGACCTGGCCCGGTACCCCGAGCTCCGCCTGCTCGACCGCTTTGACGCCGTGGTTTACCTCGTGTTCGCCGCCGCGGTCTTCGGGTTCGGCTGGCTGTTGCAGACCCTGGCGCCACAGACCGGCACCAGCGGGCTCCAGATGCTCGTGTGGGGCTTTTTCATCTCCACCGTCGCCGTGTACCACGGCACGTACACCATCAACTCCCTCGCCCACCGCTTCGGTCGCCAGCGCTACGCTACCGACGACGACAGCCGCAACAGCCTGCTGCTGGCGGTGGTCACCCTGGGCGAGGGCTGGCACAACAACCACCACCACTACCCCGTCAGCGCCCGGCAGGGCTTCTTCTGGTGGGAGTGGGACCCGACGTACTACCTGCTGGTCGCCCTCTCGTGGACCGGGCTGATCTGGGACCTGCGCCCCGTACCCGAACAGGCGCGCGACGCCGCACACGTCGAAGCCGGCGGCGGGGCGTCCTCGCCTGCGGAACACGTATCACCGTCGCCGCGCAACCTCGAAACGGCCACGCGATGAAGATCGCCATCATCGGCGCCGGGATCTCCGGGCTCGTCGCGGCGTACCTGCTTCACCGCGAGCACGAGGTCACCCTCTTCGAGGCCGCGCCCCGCCTCGGCGGACACACCCACACCCACACGGTCAACCGACACGGCCGGACGCTCGCGATCGACACCGGCTTCATCGTCTTCAACGACCGGACGTACCCCAACTTCTGCCGCCTGCTCGATCGGCTCGGCGTCGCCTCCCGCCCGAGCACCATGAGCTTCAGCGTCCACGACGAACGCACGGGCCTGGAATACAACGGCGGGTCGCTCCGCGGGCTGCTGGCCCAGAAACGCAACGCCGTCCGCCCGGCGTTCCTGGCCATGCTCCGCGACGTCCTCCGCTTCAACCGGGCCGCTAAAGACCTGATCGCCCGCGATCACGACACGCCGATCACCCTCGATGCGTTTGTCGATCGGCACGGGTTCAGCGACGCGTTCCGCCGGCTGTATCTCGTGCCCATGACCGCGGCCGTCTGGTCCACCGAGCCCGCCCGCGTCGGCGAGATGCCCGCCGGGTTCGTGCTGCGGTTCTTCGAGAACCACGGCATGCTCAACGTCTGGGACCGGCCGCGGTGGCGCACCGTCGTCGGCGGGTCGAGCCGGTACGTCGACGCCCTGACCCGACCGTTCCGCGATCGCATCCGCGTGGGTTGCCCGGTGACGCGGCTGCGGCGGGAGGCCGACCACGTCTGCCTCGAAGCGGGCGGCGACCGGGCCAGGCCGTTCGACCACGTGATCCTGGCCTGCCACAGCGATCAGGCGCTGGCCATTCTCGATGACGCCGACGACCACGAGCGCGACGCCCTGGCCGCCATCCCCTACCGCGCCAACGACGCGGTGCTGCACACCGACACCCGCCTGCTGCCGCGCCGCCGCGCCGCCTGGGCCGCCTGGAACTACCACGTGCCCGCCTCGGACAGCGAGTTGCCCACCGTCACCTACCACATGAACACCCTCCAGGGGCTGCCCGGCGACGAGGTGTTCTGCGTCTCGCTGAATCGCACCGCCGAGATCGCGCCCGACCGCGTGATCGCCCGCATGACCTACGACCACCCCGTCTTCGGTCCGAAGACCCACGCGGCCCAGACCGCGCTCGCCCGGCTCAGCCACCGCCGCCGCACCTCCTTCTGCGGCGCCTATCGCGGCTACGGGTTTCATGAGGACGGCGTCAACAGCGCCCTGGACGTCTGCCGCCCGCTGGGAGGTTCGCTGTGACGCGCCACAGCCGCATCTACGAGGGATGGGTCCGGCACCGGCGCTTCGCGCCCCGCTCGCACGCCTTCCGCTATCGCGTATTCATGATGTACCTCGACCTCGCGGAGCTGGGCGAGCTCTTCCGCGGCCGCTGGCTCTGGTCCGTCGATCGCGCCAACGTCGCGTCGTTCCGGCGCGGCGATCACCTCGGCGATCCCGGCGTGCCGCTCGACGACGCCGTCCGCGACCTCGTCGCCGAGCAGACCGGCCGCCGCCCGAGCGGTCGCGTCGCGCTGCTGACCCACCTGCGCTACTTCGGCTACTGCATGAACCCCGTCAGCTTCTACTACTGTTTCGATGCGAATAATGACCGCGTCGAGACGATCGTCGCCGAGGTGCACAACACGCCCTGGGGCGAGCGGCACTGCTACGTCCTGCCGCGCCCCGCCCGCGAGTCGGGCGAAGACCGCCTCCGATTCTCGTTCGACAAGGCCTTTCACGTCTCCCCCTTCATGCCGATGGATCAGCGGTACGCGTGGCGGTTCGGCGAGCCCGGACCCTCGCTCGGCGTGCACATGGAGACCTTCGAGCACGGCCAACGCCTGTTCGACGCGACCATGGCCCTGCGTGCCCGGCCGATCACCGCCGGCTCGCTGCGACGCGTGCTCTGGCGATACCCGTTCATGACCGCACGCGTCGTCGCCGCGATCTACTGGCAGGCGGTGCGCCTCTGGCTCAAGCGCGTGCCCTTCCACCCCCATCCCCGCTGGCGCACCGCGGAGGCGGACGCATGACCCGAACCTTGACCTCGCCCACGCTGCCGCACGCCTCGGCCGGGCCCAAGGCCCTCGATCGCCTGGCGCGGTCGATGCTCGTGCGCCGCCTGGCTCAACTGAGCACCGGCCGCCTCTCGCTCCGCGACGACGAGCGGCACGCCGACTTCGGCACGCCCGGTGCCGACCTCTGCGCGCGGCTCGCCGTCCACGACCCGCGGTTCTACCGCTCCGTCGTCTTCGGCGGGCACCTGGGCGCCGCCGCCTCCTTCATCCGCGGCGACTGGTCGTGCGACGACCTGACCGCGCTGCTGCGCATCTTCGCACGCCAGCTCGAGCTCTCGGACACGATGGACCGAGGCCCGGCGCGGTTCGTGACGGGCCCGCTGGCGCGCGCTTACCACGCGCTGCGCCCCAACTCCCGCACCGGCAGCCGACGCAACATCGCCGAACACTACGACCTGGGCAACGACTTCTTCGCCGCCTTTCTCGACCCGACGATGACCTACTCCTGCGCGGTCTTCGATCGGCCGGGCATGACGCTCGCCGACGCCCAGCGCGCCAAGTACGACCGCCTGGCCGAGAAGCTCGGCCTGAACGAGCGCGACCGGGTGGTGGAGATCGGCGGCGGGTGGGGCGGCTTCGCGCTGCACGCGGCGCGGACCCGTGGCTGCCACGTGAGCACCACGACGATCTCGCGGGCCCAGCACGACGAGGCCGCACGCCGCATCGCCGCCGCCGGACTCGAGCCTCGGATCGACCTGCGCCTGTGCGACTACCGCGACCTGACCGGCCGATACGACAAGCTCGTGTCCATCGAGATGATCGAGGCGATCGGGTGGCGGCAGTACGGCACCTTCTTCCGGCGGTGCGCGGAGCTGCTCCGCCCCGGCGGGCTGGCCGGCATTCAGGCCATCACCATCGCCGACCAGCGCTACGATCAGGCCCGTCGCACCGTGGACTTCATCAAGCGTTTCGTCTTCCCGGGCAGTTGCATCCCCAGCGTCACGGCGATGGGCCGGGCGATGACCGCGGCCAGCGACCTGCGGCTGGTCCACCTCGAGGACCTGACCCCACACTACGCCGAAACCCTGCGGCGGTGGCGTCGGCGGCTGTTCGACCACGCGCGCGAGCTGCGTGCGGCCGGCTACCCCGAGCGTCTGCTGCGGCTCTGGGACTTCTACCTTTCGTACTGCGAGGCGGGGTTCGAGGAGCGGACGATCGGGCTGGTGCAGATGGTGCTGGCCCGGCCGGGTCGCCCGGGCGCGACGCCCGCCGCCGAGTAAACACAATGGCACTGGCCTACAACATCATCGGGTTCTACGCGGTCTGGTTTACGTCGGTGCTCAGCGCGGCGAACGGCGTGCCGTGGGTCGGCCCGATCGCCGCGCTGTGGTTCGTCGCGGGCCACCTGAGCATGTCGCGGACGCACGGCGCCGACGCGGCGCTGGTGTTCATCGCAGCGGGGCTCGGCTACGGGCTGGACAGTGCGCTGGTGCTCACGGGGCTGCTGGGGTTTCCCGAGCCGGCTCGGTTCGGCGGGCCGAGCACGCTGTGGATGGTGGGGCTGTGGGTCGCGTTCGCGGTGACGGTCCTGCACGCGCTGCGGTGGCTGATCGGTCGGCCGATCGTCGCGGCGGTGTTCGGTCTGGTGGGCGGGCCGATCGCCTACGCGGCCGGCTCGGGGCTGGGGGCGATCTCGCTCGGTGAGCGACCGCCGGTGACGCTCGCCGCGGTCGGCATCGGCTACGCGATCGTCGTGCCGGCGCTGGCGGAGCTCGGGTCGCGGCTGACGCGATCGTTCGCCGCCGCGTCGGATCACGCGACCGCGGCGAACGAGCGGGAGCGCGTGGTCGCCAACGCGGGGGGACAGCCGTCATGAGCGCCGGATGGACGATGCTGGCGGGGTGGGCGGTCATGGCGTTGGCGATGACGGGCGTGTGGTGGTTCTCCCGTCGGCGTGACAACGCGGGCTACGTGGACGTGGCGTGGGCGGCGGGCGTCGGGCTGCTGGCGGTCGGGTTTGCCGCGTCGGCGACGGACGCCCCGCTCGGTCGTCGGCTGCTGGTCGCGGCGCTCGGGGCGATGTGGGGCGTGCGCCTGGCGTGGCACCTGTGGAAGCGTGTCGGCGGCGAGCGCGAGGACGGCCGATACCGTGACCTGCGACAGCGCTGGGGCGAGCGGCAGTGGTTCTACATGTTCCTGTTCTTCCAGGCACAGGCGATCTGGGCCGTGCTCTTTGCTGCGCCGATGCTCGGCGCCGCGGCGTCGACACGGCCGTTCCCCGCGTGGACCGACGCGCTGGGCGTGGCGGTCTGGCTGTTCGCGGTGATCGGCGAGGGCGTGGCCGACCGTCAGCTCGCCCGGTTCCGCGCCCGAGCTGATGCGCGCGGCCGGGTGTGTCGCGAAGGGTTGTGGCGTTACTCGCGTCATCCGAACTACTTTTTCGAGTGGCTGCACTGGTGGGCGTACGTGGCGATCGGGATCGCCGGGCCGCTGGGCGGGCTGACGCTGCTGGGCCCGTTCCTCATGCTCGTGTTCCTGTTCACGCTCACCGGCATCCCGCCGACCGAGGCCCAGGCCCTGCGAAGCCGGGGCGAGGCGTACCGCCGGTACCAGCGCGAGGTCAGCGTCTTCATCCCCTGGTTTGCCCGGGAGTCGCAGCGGTCATGAGCGTCGTCACGTCCTGGCTTCACGACCTGGCGGAGCGCGGCACGCTGCCGGACGCGGCGATCCGCCTGGGCATCCGCCGCCTGCTGCGGCAGCGCCTGGCCGAGGAGCGTCGCGGAGGCCCGGCCGCCATCGCCGCCCGCCGCGCCGCGCTGCTCGCCGACCTGCGCCGCGGCCCGATCGCCCTCGAGACCGACGCCGCCAACGAGCAGCACTACGAGGTTCCCGCCGCCTTCTTTGAACGCGTGCTCGGCCCCCACCTCAAGTACAGTTGCGGCTACTGGGACGGCGCGACCGACCTGGCGGGCGCCGAGGCCCGCGCCCTCGAGCGGACCGTCGAGCACGCCGACCTGCACGACGGCATGGACGTGCTCGAGCTCGGCTGCGGCTGGGGCTCGCTCTCGCTGTGGATGGCCGAGCGGTTCCCCGGAGCCCGGATCGTCGCCGTGTCCAACTCCGCGCCGCAACGGCGGTTCATCGAAGCACGGCGTGAGCGGCGCGGCGTGCGCAATCTCCGCGTCGTCACCGCGGACATGAACCACTTCGACATCGACCAGACCTTCGACCGCGTCGTCTCCGTCGAGATGTTCGAGCACATGCACAACTACGAGCGGCTGATGCGCCGTGTCACGGGTTGGCTGCGGCCGGGCGGCAAGCTCTTCGTCCACGTGTTCTGCCATCGCGAGCTGGCCTACCGCTTCGAGACCGACGGCGAGGACAACTGGATGGGTCGGCACTTCTTCACCGGCGGGCTCATGCCCAGCGAAGACCTGCTGCCCGAGTTCGGCGGTGCGCTGACGCTCGATCAGCGGTGGACGTGGAACGGCCGACACTATCAGCAAACCGCCGAGGCGTGGCTGGCCAACCTCGACGCCCAGCGCGACGCGGTGTACGAGGTCTTCACGGAGACATACGGCCCGGCCGACGCCGCGCGCTGGGTGCAGCGCTGGCGTGTGTTCTTCATGGCCTGCGCCGAGCTGTGGGGCTACGCCGACGGCGAGGAGTGGCGCGTCGCCCACTATCGGTTCACCCGTCCGTAAGTCGAGGCCGGGAGACCGTCGCGGCCGCGCGAGATGGCCGGCGATCGAGTCCGTTCACGCCGCGACGCTCGGCGGCGCCGCCGCGACGTCATCCGTGTGGCCGCGTTGGGCCTCGATCGGGAACCGCAGCGTGAACACGCCGCCCCGCCGCGGGTGAACCCACAGCTCCAGGTGCCAGTCGATCCGCGGATACGTCAGGCGGTGGTAGCGGTTGCTCGGCCGACGCTTGCTCGCCGGCACCTCGAACGTGCACTCGGCGAACAGGGGCTCGCCCGGGCGGATCGTCACGTCCTCGGCCACGGTCCGCGTGTGCACGAAGTGACGCTGCGACCCGACGCCCGTTCGCCGATGGCACACCAGGCTCAGCCGCGCCCGGTGCACCGTCACCGGCCGAACCGCCGGCAGCTCGACCCGCGCGATCACCGGCTGATCCAGGTGGATCGTCGGCAGCGTCGTCGAGACCCGCGGCGCGGCAAACCGCGCGCCCGCCCGCAGCAGCGCCACGCCTTGCACCGTCGGCACGGCCAGCACCGCCGCGTACCCCAGCGCCCCGAACACCCACGGGTCGTACGGCCGCGGCGCCGTCAGCAGGTAATGCCCCACCACCACCACGCCCGCCACCAGCCCGAGCCCCGACTCCGCCAGACGGATCGTCGCCAGCTCCACCGGCGTCGGCGTGTGCGCCAGCCGGAACCACCCCGTCCGCGACGTCTGCACCGGGTACGGCGCCGGGTCCAGCAGCCCGCTCGTCCGCAACGGGAAAAACCCAAGCAGCAGCAACGCCACCCCGCCCAGCACCAGCCCGTGACCCGCGAACCGACCCACCGGCAGCAGGTACGCCCGCGTCGGGTCTCTCGGGTCCACGTACACCGTCACCGACCGCCCGGCCGCGTGCTCGTCCACGATCGCCTGCGCCCACTCGGCCGGCCCGCTCACCGGCAGCGGCGACAGCCGGCTCGTCCGCAGCGTCTCCAGACCCTCACGGTACTCCACCGTGATCCGCGGCCGCCTCGCGTGAGCGCTCAGCGTCATCACCTCCGCCTCGACCACCCGCGCCGGCCGCGGCCGATAGTCGTGCAGCATCTCGTGCTGCCGCCACGCCACCGCCACCCCGCCCCCGATCAGGGCGAAGCTCACGGCGATCAGCAGCGTCAACGGCCCGATGATTCGCATACCCGCTCGCTCCCCGGAAGATCCGCCTTCCACCCGTACGCCTGCCTCCCGACTCAACCATCGGAAATCGAACGGCAACTGGTAATCGGAACATGTCGAAATCCCGCGCCGCCGTCGCACCTGTGCCTCCTGACCCCACGCTGGAAACCTGGGCGGACGATGTGAAGCCGGGCGGACGGGGCAGAGCCTGCGGCCTGTGACGGCCATCCCGGCGTCGGCCCAACCGGCCTGAGCGCCCCCCAACCCGCTACAGCCCACGGGCGCGTGCCCACGCCTCGCTCACGCCCTACCCACCACGCCCGGATATCATCGCCGCCATGATCAGCCGCATCGACGGCATCCTCGAAGCCATCGAGGGCGAGCGGGCCCTGGTCCGTCTCGGCGGAGGCCTCACGCTCGAGGTTCTGCTGCCGGCCTTCGCCGCCTCACGCCTCGGCGGCCTCGGCCAGCCCGTCACCCTCCACACCCTCACGTTCTTCGAGAGCCACAATCAGGGCGCGACCATGCTCCCCCGCCTGGCCGGGTTCCCCTCGCCCCAGGACCGCGCCTTCTTCGAGCTGTTCACCACCTGCAAGGGCATCGGGATGCGCCGGGCCCTGCGGGCGATGGCTCTGAGCCCCGGCCAGATCGCCGCCGCCATCGCCGACCGCGACCTGGCCACCCTCCAGTCCCTGCCCGAGGTCGGCAAACGCACCGCCGAGACCATCGCCGTCACCCTCAAGGGCAAGGTCGACCGCTTCGTCAGCGAGGCCGCCTATCCCCGCGACGCCGCCGCCGGCAGCGGCCCGGGCCCCGACCCCCCACGCACCCCCATCGCCCGCGAGGCCCTCGAGGTCCTGCTCCAGCTCGGCGAGAAACGCACCGACGCCATGCTCTGGATCGACCAGGCCCTGACCGACGAGCAACCACCTCGCGACGCCCAGGCCCTGGTCACCGCCGTCTATCGGCTCAAGGCCGGCGGCTGACACCGCAAGCCCAGCGCGGGCCGGCCGTCGCGCGGGACCGGCGTTTCGATCCCCCTCACTCGATCGGAGCGGGCGCAGCCGACATCGACGGACGCGATTGCGAAGTGTCCGTGCGGGCGCGCTGGATCGCCTCCAGCCGTTGCGGCTTCGCCAGCTCCGGGTCCTCACGCGCCGGGGTGCTGCCCCCGCCTCCCTTCATGCCGTACGCACGCTGGACCTCCGTCACCATCCGCCGCCAACTGTGCTCCCTGGCCATCTCGCTCTCGCTCAGCCGCCACACCCACGCCTCGAACCGATACGCCTGCACGCGGTTCAGGACAAACAAGCACACCACGCCCGCCAGCAGGAGCACCGTCAGCGATCGCCAGAAGCGGACCTGACGGCGCAGACCCCGCTCCTCGGCATGTTCAGCGTCCATGCCCGTGTTATCGGTCGCTGAGCACCACCACCTTTGGGATTCACGCCCGGTCCCACAGCTCCTCGTGCTTCGCGTGCGTGTGCAGATACGCCCCGTCCTTGAAGTAGTGGTCGTAGAAGTCCAGGTCCAGGTGGTGGGCCTGCAGGTACATCAGGTGGAAGATCGTCGGCATGGTGCCGGGGAACTTGCCGTAGCGGTCGTGGATGAACTGCGCCATCGTGGCCACGCAGTCCTGGAAGTGCTCGTCGTGGAACTGCGCGGCCGAGCGGACGCGCGACGATTCCTTCCACGGCCCGGTCGTCGCGGCGTGGTACGGCCCGCCCCTGCCGAACTTCCGCTCCACCAGCGCCGCCACCGCCGCGCGCATGTCGGGGTAGTGCGGTGGGCAGAAGCCCTCGAACACGCCGGGCAAACCCGTGAAGTTGGGCACGGCCCAGCGGTCGTCGGTGTCGTACCGGAAGCCCAGCCCGGGCACGTCCGGGTCCCCGCTGGCGCCCAGCACGGTGAACGGGTCCACGCCGTCGAACATCCACCCGCCCAGGCCCATCGCCTGGAGCATGAGCATGCCGGCGTAGCACGCGGTCGCCAGCTCCGCCGTCGCCTCCGTCAGCGCGTACCGCTCCAGGAACGACAGCGGGTACGGGTTCTCCACGTCCACCAGGTCCTTGAACCGGTCCATGCCCGGCACGCGCTCGTCGCGCAGGTCGTCGTACAGGCAGTACCCGTTCTGCACGAGGAAGCACAGCAGCGCGAGCATGTGCTGAGCGATGTCGGCGACGGGGAAGATCAGCGTGCTGCCCGGGCGGTTGACGCACCAGGTGTTGTGCCCCTCCATGTAGGGCTCGGCGGGCGGGATGTTCAGCCGACCGTCGGCGAGCTTGCGGATGCGCTGGCGGTGCGCCTCGACCCAGGCGTGCAGATCGAACGCGCCGTTGCTGTCGTATTGCACGAGCGACGGGGCGTCGCGGGTGGGGAAGAAGTAGACGCCGTCGTCGTCGGTGAAGAAGAACTCGCTGGTGTGGAAGCCGGCGGCGGAGGGGAAGGTGCGACCGCCGGCGGCGGCGGAGTAGTTGGACAGGTGCGGGGCGTAACGGGCGTGGCGGTAGATCATGTGGTGCCAGCCGGTGTTGCCCGCGGCGGCGGTGAGCACGAGCATCTGCTCCAGGTCGCTCAGCGGCTTGGGGTCGCGCCTGCTCCTGAAGGCGAGCGGGCCGTCGGGGATCTCGGCGCCGTGCGAGAACCGCCGCGCCCGTCGGCCGTAGAGCGCCTCGACCAGCGGGAAGTTCATCGCCAGCTCGAGCCCCGGCGGGACGTGGGGCAGGCGATCGAGCAGGACGCCGCCCTTGCGTCTGGCCCGGGCGGCGAGCGACTGCGCCCCACAGGCCGAGAGCACCCCGCCGGCGCCCAGCAGCATCGTGCCGAGCATGCGTCGCCGGGTCATCGACAGCCAGGAAGAACGGTTTGTGGCGTGATTCGTGTGTGCGACCGTCGTTGCAGGACCGTGTCCGCTTGTCATGGTCAAAGCACCTCCTCGATCGCGCCGCCGGTGGCGGGCAAGGGTTCAACAGGGTCTGGCATGAACGTGGCCCGGCCGGGCAGGGGGTGGCCGGACGACGCGGAATGATGAAAACCGCGCCGGCGGGCGTCAACTTGACTTGTGGTCAAGCCGGGATATCCCGCAGAGCGAATGAAGGCGGCCACGGGGACGCTCGTCCACGACGGGCGGCCGAGGATCGGCGGGCCGCGACGCCCACACGATCGGGCCGCGTGTCCCCGTCCCGGCTAACCGTCAAAATGGCCCCGTGACGCGTCCACGCGCATGCGCCCGCGTGGGTCAAGCGCGACGCGGAGCGGTTTCCGCATGTGCGCGGCCCCGCCCCTCGCGACGCCCGCGATCAAGCGCGATCGCCAGCGCCGTCAGCAGGCCGAGCGTCGCCGGCTCGGGGACCGCGCTCCCCACGGCCGTGCCGAAGTTCGCCTGCCAGATCCCCAGGTCGAACGCGTCCACGTCCCCGTCGCCGTCGGCATCGCCGTCGGTCACCAGCGCGTCGCCGATGCGACCGAACCCGCTCTGCCAAATGCCCAGGTCGAACGCGTCCACGTCCCCGTCGAGGTCGAAGTCGCCGGGGACCGTGCCCGGCTCCGCCGTCAGCCGCACGTAATCCACCGACTCGGTCCCGAAGAACGACGGCCCGGCGTCGTACCGGTAGAACGAGAACTCGACGTACACGCCGACGACCGGCGCGTCCGACGTGCCGGCGTGCTCCAGCGGGCTGCCCACGAAGTCCACCTTGACCTGATCGCCCGTGCGGGTGATCTCGACGACCGATGTGCCGGCGAGCGGGGCGGCGTTGAACCCCTGGAACGTGGACCCGTCGGCCGCCTGCGCCAGCGCCCCGCCCCGCCAGTCATCCCATGCGTCGTTGTGCCACGCCGCCGCCACGCGATCGCCCTCGGCGTCCAGCAGCCCGACGGCCACGCTCTGCATCGCCGCGTTGCTCCCCTGCGAATCCCAACTGAACGCCGTCTCAAACGTGAAGTCGCCGGCGATCTCGTCCGTCGGCCGCGTCAGCCGCACCCGCCCCCAGACGTTCGACTCGCTGTCGTCGACCGTGTCCACCACGTCCGTCACCACGAGCCGCCCACCGGTCTCGGTGAACGTCCACCCGTCGCCGTCCTCGGTGAACTGCACCTCCCACGCCGCGTCCAGCGCGCCGTCGTCGAACTCATCGATGAACGCCCGGGCGTTGGATGTCACGGCGACGCACGCCAGCGCGGCGAGCGACCCGGCCGTGGCACAAAACCCATTGACTCGGAACATGTCCACCTCCCCCCCACACGCGGCTTCCAGCGTACCCGATCCGTCACTCGCGGTCAACGATTTTCGGGTGTGTGCTTTCTCGATCTTGACGGGCTCGACGCGTCATCATGCGATCCATCGCTTCAACCGCCCATCTCAGAGTCGTTACCGGTCATCCTCCGCGGGCCGCGATGACTCCATGCGAATCAACTTGATCTTGAGGTGGCATATGTACGCCATGGCAGGTCAGACAAACGTGGATGCGTACGCCGGCACGATCACGTCCTTGTCGGTTTCACCAGTGGCGACCACCAGGAGCAGAAATGCGGCTGAGATGATGGCGAGAAAGATCGAGCCAAGGCGGGCGGAACGATAGGATCGCAGCTTCTTGTCGAGTTGTGTCTTGTGGCGACTCATGGCATGACGTGGGCTCTCGAAACAGCGCCTGACACGTACTCTGTTCTGCCGCCCAACACCTCTTGCCTCAGTTGCCGGTCGCCCGCGGAAGCAGACTCGAAAGCGGCAACTTGATCATCCATCGCGGGTAACGCGGCTCAACCGCAGCCGGTGGTTAAGCGGCTTCACTGGCTCGCAACCAAGCCTCCCCGAAACATGAAGTAGACCGCTCCGCACAAGCAAAGACCGGC
>CAYSIX010000090.1:0-14822 GCA_964431205.1 uncultured Phycisphaeraceae bacterium | reverse complement strand
CGGCGTCCGAACACGCCACCGCCTCGGCACGGCTTGACCTGCCGGTCAAGCCGTGACATCCCTCGGTGTCAAGCCGCCACATCGCGGATATCAGGTCAAGACGTCCGAGCGCCCTCCCAGACGATGCCACGGCTTGGCTTCAAGCCAAGCCGTGAAGCCAGGGCGTCGATCACGCATCCGCGCGTCGCACGGCGTCCGAACACGCCACCGCCTCGGCACGGCTTGACCTGCCGGTCAAGCCGTGGCATCCCTCGGTGTCAAGCCGCCACATCGCGGATTCAGGCCAAGACGTGGTATCGAGACTCAGAAAGGCGCAAAACGAGCAACATTGGGCAAACAGGATCGAAAGGGTGTGACCGGCCGCGGCCGCCCACCCATCCCGTGTCCTTTTGGGGCTATCGAATCGATCGACCGGCGTCTACAGCCCCGCGGCGTCGCGGGCGCGTTTCGTCACGGCCTCGATCTGCTCGCGCGCGGCCGCCGCGCCACGCTCCAGCACCCGATCGATGTAGCCCGGGTCCTTCATCAGCTCGTCGCGTCGCCGCCGGGCGTCGGCGAAGTGGTCGAGGATCAGCTCGTACAACGCCTGCTTCGCCTCGCCGTAGCCCATCCCGCCGGCGCGGTAACGCTCGGCCAGCGAGGCGGTGCGCGGATCGTCGGCGCCGGCCAGCCCGCGATAGATCCGGAACACCGTGCACGTCTCGGGATCCTTCGGTTCCTCGACGGGCGTCGAGTCGGTCACGATCTTCATGACGCGCTTGCGAAGCGGCTTCTCGGGCATGAACGGGTCGATGTCGTTGCCGTAGCTCTTGGACATCTTCTGCCCGTCGAGTCCCGGGAGCACGCCGGCCTCGGCGCGCAACTGCATCTGCGGGAGCTTGAACACCTGGCCGTACTGGCGGTTGAAGCTCTCGGCCAGGTCGCGGGTGATCTCGAGGTTCTGCTTCTGGTCCTGCCCGACGGGGACGACGTCGGCGTCGACGCTGAGGATGTCGGCGGCCTGGAGGATCGGGTAGGTGTACAGGCCGATCGAGGCCTGCAGCCCGCGGGCGACCTTGTCCTTGAAGGCGGTGGCCTTGTCCATCAGGCTCTTGGGGCAGACGCAGCCGAGCAGCCAGGCCAGCTCGGTGACCTGGGGCACGTCCTGCTGGCGATAGAGGTGGACGTTGGGCCGCTCGGGGTCGAGCCCGAAGGCCAGGTGGTCGACGACGGCCTGACGGACGTTGGCGCGCAGGCGTTCGGGGTCGCGGACGCTGGTCAGGGCGTGGTAGGAGGCGACGAAGACGAACATCTCGTGATCGGCCTGCATCTCGACGAACTGCCGGATGGCGCCGGCGTAGTTGCCCAGGTGCAGCTGGCCGGACGGCTGAATGCCGGAGAGCACCCGTTTCATGCGGGGCATCGTAGCGAGTGCGTGGGAGGGGTGTCGCCGGTAAGTCACGGGGGTCGCGGGGCCGCGTCACCGATGATCGCGTGACGCGCGGGTGCCCGACCCACGCCGCCCGCTCACGGCTTGGCTTGAAGCCAAGCCGTGGCATCGTCCGGGGCGCAGATCCGACGAGGGACCCACTCGCTGATGCCACGGCTTGACCGGTAGATCAAGCCGTGTGGAGCGGCGTCACGTCACCGGCGGCCGAACGACGCGCCCATGCCCGACCCACGCCGCCCGCTCACGGCTTGGCTTGAAGCCAAGCCGTGGCATCGTCCGGGGCGCAGATCCGACGAGGGACCCACTCGCTGATGCCACGGCTTGACCGGTAGGTCAAGCCGTGCGGAGCGGCGTCACGTCACCGGCGGCCGAACGACGCGCCCATGCTCGACCCACGCCGCCCGCTCACGGCCTGGCTTGGAGCCAAGCCGTGGCATCGCGCGTCTGTCTATGTGTCGCCGTGTCACGGGCGTGGGGCGTACGGCTCGCGGGCGTCGAGGCGGGAGACACCCATGTCGTCGACGTGCCGCGTCCAGCCGACCGGCTGCGTCCAAGCGCGCTTGACCTCGTTCTCGTAGGAGGGGTTGACCGGCGGCTGATCGGAGCGGACGGTCGCGCGAACGTACAGCTCGCGTCCGGTGAGGCGATAGACCGCGGTGGTGCCGGTGACCTTCGCCAGCTCGGCGCCGACCTCGGGGGCGTACTGGCGGGTGGCGTCGAGCTGGTTGCCCTCGCCGTCGACGCGGGGTCGCGTCGTGCGGTCGTAGCCGACCTCGGTGCCGTAGAAGGTGGTGGTGTAGGTTTCGCCGGGCTCGGGGTCGATCGCGATGGTGAGGGTGCCGGCGTCGGGGTCGAAGCGGACGTCGCGGAGGGTGATGCCGGAGGAGCCGTAAAACGCGCCGCGGCGCATGGCCGTGATGATGGCGGCGGGGGTGAGCTCATCGGCGTGGACCATGATCCATCCCTTGCCGGAGGAGACGGGCCCGCCGTGGTAGTGGTGCGAGTCGTCGGTGGCGACGCCGTAGAGCGGCGGGGCGCCGAGCTCGCCGAGGCGGATGGTGTTGGCGATGTCCCAGAGGCGTTCGTCGCCGGGGCGGTAGTCGTCGCCGAAGTGGCGGACGCCGGGGTGCCCGTTGTACACCTCGAAGAAGTCCTCCTCGAGCACGTGGGCCATGTCCTCGGCGGTGATGCCCCAGCCGAAGTTGGGGTGGTTCAGGTGCACGAGCACGGGCTCGCCGATCTTTTGCTCGTGCCGGATGCCCGCGAGCAGGTTGCGGCGCATGGTGTCGCGGACCGACGAGCCGCCCTGAGGCGGGATGAGCTTCTGGAGGTTCAGCGCGTTGAGGTGCACGGGTTTGCGCTCGTAACGATCGGTGATCTCCTCGGCCTGGATGAGCAGAAACCGGCCGGGCTCCTCGAACAGCGGGCGGAACTCGGCGAGCGTCTTGAGTCGGACCTGCGATTCGCCGTCGTGCTCGCGTGTCTCGACCCAGTCCTCGCCGAAGCGCGCGACGTAGCGGGCGACGACGTCGCGCTGCGGCCCGCGCACGCGCTTCTGGATCGCCGAGACGGCCATCCACTTCTCGCCCTCGGCGAGGATGTTGTGGTCCGACAGCGCCAGGAAGTCGTAGCCGTTTTGTTTGTACCAGTCGATGATCATCTCGGGGAAGTCGTTGCCGTCGGACCAGAGCGAGTGCGTGTGCGTGTTGCCCTTGTACCAGCGGGGTTGTGGCTCATCAGCGAAGGCGTGGCCGGCGTGATGAACCAGGACAAACGCGGCCAGCAGTCCCGCGAACACGCCGGCCCGGCGCGATGTACGTGTGATCTCATGCATGGTGTGATCTCCCTTCGATCCGGGGCGCTGATGACGGATGCATCCTAACGCGCGCGCCTCGCGATCGGAACAAGCGACCGGTGAGAAAGCGACGAGCGTTTGATCCGCGTGGGGGCCGGCGTTGACGTTTCGCACGAGAGCGTCGCACGGGTGTGCCGTGCAGGCGTCAGGGTCGCGGCGCGCCGGCCGGCGACGCATCGGCGCGGCGAACCGCCTCGCAGAACGCGCGGATGCACTCGTGGTCCTTGACGCCGGGCGCCGACTCGACGCCGCTGCTGACGTCGACCGCGTACGGGCGCACAACGCGGATGGCCTCGGCAACGTTGTCGGGCGTCAGGCCCCCGCCGAGGACCTGCGGCGGCAGGCCGTCGAGCCCGCCCGCCTCGCGCAACGCGGCCAGCGCGGGCCAGTCGAACGCACGCCCCCCGCCGCCGGGCAGTGCGCCGCGCTTCGGCGGCGTGTCCCAGAGGATCGCCGCCAGCGACGGCGATGACAGCCCCGCCTCACGCCACGGCGACAGCGTCGCCTCGATCGCCTGCGCGTCAAACGGCAACGCCTTGACCACACGCAACCCCGCGAGCTGCGCCACCACCCCCGCCGACTCCCCCCCGTGCAACTGCACCGTCCGCAGGCCCACCGCCTCGGCGACCCGCCGCACCGCCTCGGCCGACGCGTCCACGAACAGGCCCACCGGCTCGACGAACGCCGGCAACGCCGCCGCGATCGGCCGCGCCCGCTCAACCGTCACGTGCCGCGGCGATCGCTCGACGAAGACCAGCCCGATCGCGTCGGCGCCGGCGTCCACCGCCACCCGCGCCGTCTCGGCGTCGCTGACCCCGCAGATCTTGATCCGTGTCCGCGTCATGTGGGTTCCATCGGGTGCGGCCGGTTCGAGGATGAGGCGCGCGGCGTGGCGCACCGCGTCGCGTCGCCGGCCGCACCGCGTCAGCCGATGCGCTCGAGGTGGGCGTACTGCAGAATCAGGGTTTTGTCGCCGACCTCATCGAAGCGGATGCGGGCGCGGGTCTGGGCGCCCATGGGGGCGACGTCGAGCACGGTCCCGACGCCGAAGTCCGGGTGCGCGACCACGCAGCCGGGGGGAAACGCCATCGCGCGCTGCCGGGCGCGCGAACGTTGGTCCGAACCGCTCAGCCCGCCGAACGCCTCGTCGCCCTCGATCTCTTCGCGTTCGACCGCCTCGTCGGGCAGCTCGCCGAGGAAGCGGCTGGCGACGGTGGGCAGCGTCTGGCCGAAGATCGTGCGGTAGCGGGCGTGGGTGAGCAACAGCGTGCGCATGGCGCGGGTGATGCCGACGAAGCACAGCCGCCGCTCCTCCTCCATCTCGTTCTTGTCCTCGAGGGCGCGCTTGTGCGGCAGCAGGCCGTCCTCGACGCCGACCATCGCGACGACGGGGAACTCCAGGCCCTTGGCGGCGTGCAGGGTCATGAGCGTGACGGCGCCCTGGTCGGGATCGACGCCGTCCACGTCGCTGATGAGGCTGACGCGCTCGAGCAGGCCCAGCAGCTTCTCGGCGAGGGTGGGGGCGCGTGCCGCGCGTGTTTGATCATCGGCATCCGCGCCCGTGTCGGGCCCGTCGTCGGCCCCGCCGTCGGCGTTCGGCGCGGCGCGCTCGGTGACGAACTCCTCCTCGAACTGCTGGGCGAAGGAGACGAACTCGCCGAGGTTGGCCAGGCGTTCCTCGTCGGGAGCGGCGTCGTCGTCGGCGTAGAGCGCGTGCAGGCCGGACTCGCGGATGACCTTCTCGACAAAGGCGCGAAGCGACAACTCGGGCTCGCCGGCGTCGCGCGGGGCGAGTGATTCGAGGTCGGCCTCTTCGCGCCACCGATCGAGCAGGCGGGCGAACCGGGCGACGCTGTTCTGGGCCCGGGCACTGAGGCTGGTGACGCGGCGGGGATCGCGGATGACGCGGTCGATCGGCAGATCGTTGGCCAGGGCGAAGGCCTGCATCGCCTTGATCGACTTGTCGCCGATGCCTCGGCTGGGCGTGTTGATCACGCGGAGCATCGAGACCTCGTCGGCGGGGTTGACGATGGTGCGCAGGTAGGCGACGACGTGCTTGATCTCGGCGCGTTCGTAGAAGGCCGTGCCGCGCGCCACCTGGTAGGGGATCGCCGCATCGCGCAGCGCGTCCTCGACGACGCGGCTGAGGCTGTTGATGCGGTAGAACACGGCCATGCCGCCCCAGGGCGTGCCGGCGTCGTGCAGGTCCTGGAACCGCTCGGCGAGCCAGCGCGCCTCGTGCCGCTCGTCCACGCACTCGACGACGCGGACGCGATCGCCCTCGGCGTTCTCGGTCCACAGGCCCTTGTGCTTGCGCCCGCGGTTGTGGCGGATCAGCGCGTCGGCGGCGGCGAGGATCTGCCCCGTCGAGCGGTAGTTCTGCTCCAGGCGCACGACCTTCGCGTCGGGGTAGTGGGTCTCGAAGTCGAGGATGTTGCGCAGGTTCGCGCCGCGCCAGCCGTAGATCGACTGGTCCGGGTCGCCGGTGGCGCAGATGTTCTTGTCCCGCGACGCCAGCGTGTTGGCGATCATGAACTGGGCGTGGTTGGTGTCCTGGTACTCGTCGATGAGCACGTACTGGAAGCGGTCCTAGAGCTGATCGAGCACGTCGCGGTGCCGCTTGAACAGCAGGACGGTGTTCAGCAGCAGGTCGTCGAAGTCCAGGGCGTGGTTGCGGCGGAGGATCTGCTGGTAGCGCTGATAGACCTTGGCGACGGTGCGGGAGTAGAAGTCGCGCGCCAGGCCACGGTACGCCTCGACGTCGATCAGCTCGTTCTTGGCGTTGCTGATCGAGCCGAGCAGCGTCGCGGGGGTGAAGTTGCGGGCGTTCATCTCCAGGTCGTCGAGGGCCTGCTTGATGGCGCGCTGCTGGTCGGCGGAGTCGTAGATCGAGTAGCCGGGGGGCAGGTCGAGCCGATCGGCGTACTCGCGGATCAGCCGGGCGCAGAGGCTGTGGAAGGTGCAGACGGTCAGGGCGCGGGCCTGGCGGTCGCTGACCAGCGTGGCGACGCGCTGGCGCATCTCGGCGGCGGCCTTGTTGGTGAACGTGATCGCGACGACCTGCCACGGCGGCAGGCCCACCTCCCGCACCAGGTACGCCACGCGCCGCGTGATCACCCGCGTCTTGCCCGAGCCCGGCCCGGCCAGGACCAGCAGCGGGCCCTCCACGTGCGTCACCGCCTCGACCTGCGGCGGCGTCAACCCCTCCAGCAGCCCGCCGCCCGTCTGTCGTTGCACCGTCGCCTCAGCCATCGCTGCAAGTGTAGCACAGCGATGTGGCGCGGCGACCCGGTCGCCACCCTGAGCATCCGCTTACAACGTCCCCCCGCGGCTTGCCGCTAGTGCTTCGGAGTGTACTTGTAAACGTAGAGGTTCCAGTACGGCCAGGGAACCCGATTGGGAAAGGTCTGCAACAGGTCCAGGTTGCCGGGCATCTCGGCTTCCGTGATCCTCGAGACCGTGTGATGCGGGATCACGAACCACATCACCTCATCGACGTCGACCGACTCGGGGAAGTCATAGTCGAGCGAGACGGGCGAGGGGGCCTCGAGGTAGAAACGGCCGGCCCACATCTCGATGGCGATCACGGGGTCGCCGGATTCACGGTGCCGATCGACGTAGCGAAACGCCTCGCGATGGCGGTAACGGTCACCCGCCGCGGGCCCGTAGTACGTCACGACCTCGACCACAAGCTGACCGACCACGAGGATCGTGGCGACGGAGCCCGCGATCACTCCCGCGTGCGGCCTCACGACACGGTAGAGGTGCGCCAGCCCCATCGCGGCCAGCCCAATCCATCCGTAGAGGTTCATGAACGTGTAGCGGACCTCGACGTGCTCGCTGAAAGCCAGAACACCGAAGGCGATCAGCGGCACCGCCGCCGCCGCCGCCAGAAACACCACCGTACGCGTCTGCTGACCGATCAGCATCACCACGGCCAGCCCGGCGACCACGACCATCACCGTGCTCGACTCAAAAATGTTGAACTGCAATACCTTCCACGGCGGCACGCCTGTTCGGCGCTCCAGGAAATCCACGTAGCCGGACGGCTCCTTGAGGATGTCGTACACAACATGGCCGAAGCTCGCCGCGCCGCCGATCAACAGCACGACGATCGCCGGCGTCGTGAAATCCAGCCGGCGGTTCCGCGCCAGGTGCACGAGCAGGTCGATCGCGATCACGCCGAAGAGCATCAGCGACGTCGGCTTCGTGTCCACCGCCAGGAACGCCAGGATCATCGCGACGGCCAGGAATCCCACGCGACGGGTCACCACCCCGGCGAAGTAGCACGCCAGCGCGCCGTTGTAGTACAGGAACATCGGTGAGTAGAAGCGCGCGTGCTGCGACCACTCCACGTGCCACGAGTTCAACGCCAGCAGCAGCGCCACCAGGAACCCGCCGCCCAGGCCCAGATAAAGCGAGCTGACCAGCCCGAGCAACGGGATCGCCAAAATGCCCATCACCGCGCCGCCGAGCCGAGTGTTCCACTCGGTCATGCCCGCGTCCTGAAACGCGTGGTACTCCTCCGGCCCGACGCTCCAGACGTCCACGCCGGCCAGGATCATGCCCCACCGCGTCTCGATGTATCCCGCCGAGCGACCCGCCACCGCGTCGCGGAGCTGAAACATCTCGTCCGCCCACAGGCTCGGCGCGTCGAGCTTATAGAACCGCAGGCCGGCGCCCAGCAGCGTCGCGGCGACCAGCCCCAGCGCAAAGTACCAGTGAACCCTCTTCATCTGCCGCTCTCTTCCCGCATGCCGGACCCCAGCATCGATGGGTGGCTCGAGGCCGCTCAGGAACCGAAATCCGAACACCTGAGCCCGCCCTTGCCCCTGATGCCCCGCAACAGTATCGACGCGAATCGCCGTCCCGCTTTGCCGATTCCCGTCCACGCCGGTGCGAACGGGCCTTACAATACCTCCTGATCGCGGGTGTGGCGGAACTGGCAGACGCGCCAGGTTTAGGTCCTGGTGGGATCAAACCCGTGCAGGTTCGAGTCCTGTCACCCGCATTGATCGAGCCTCCCGACGGTCGGCGGCACGGCGCCCCGCCCCCCGGCCGTTCACGATCGCTTGTAGAACGGCAGGGGCACCACCTCGCCGCTGACCCGCGCCGAGCCGGTCTGCACCGTCACCGCGTCCCCCACCGATGCCGATCCCCGGCGCACGTACGCCATCGCGATCGGCACGCCCAGCGTCGGCGACAGGCACCCGCTGGTCACCGACCCGATCTGCCCGCCGTCCACCGAGACCGACGCGCCCTCCCGCGGCTTGCGCCGGCCCTCCAGCCGAATCCCGACGAGCTGCCGCGGCGGGCCCTCGGCCGCGATCCGCTCCAACGCCTCCTGGCCGATAAACCGCGGCACCTCCGGGCCCTCGGCCTCCTGACCCTTGTCCAGGTTCACCGCGAACTTCAGCCCCGCGCTCAGCGGGTCCGTCTTCTCGTCCAGCTCGTGCCCGTACAGCGGCATCCCCGCCTCCAGCCGCAGTGTGTCCCTCGCCCCCAGCCCCACCGGCCGGATCACCTCGCCCGCGCCACCCTTGTCCAGCAGCAGCTTGATCGCCATCTCCGCCATCTTCGCCCCGAAGATCACCTCCACGCCGTCCTCGCCGGTGTAACCCGTGCGACTGATCGTCATCTTCAGGATCAGCAGGTTCTTCTGGCAGAACGAGTACCGCTTCAGCGACGGCACCTCGCTCGAGAACCGCCCGATCAAGTCCATCACCTTCGGGCCCTGAACGGCGACCATCGCCGTCCGCTGTGTCTGGTCGTCGATCTCGACCACGTCCTCGCCCCGCACCGCCTCGAAGTGCGTCAGCAGCTTCTGCCGGTTCGCGGCGTTGACCACCAGCATCCAGTGGTCGGCCAGGCGATAGACGATCACGTCGTCCAGCACGCCGCCCTGTTCGTTGCACACGAGGCTATACCGGCAGGTGTTCTCCTTCATCGCCGTCACGCGGCGGGTAAGCACGCGCTCGAGGAACTTGCGGGCGTGCCGTCCGCGGAAGACGATCCGGCCCATGTGCGAGACGTCGAAGAGCCCGCCCGACTCGCGGACCTGGCGGTGCTCGTCGATGATCGAGCCGTAGCGGATGGGCATCTGCCAGCCGGCGAACTCGACGAAGTGAGCGCCGTGCCGTTCGTGAAAGTCGTGAAACGGGGTCCGCAGGAGGGTGGGGGTTTCGGTGGTGTTCACAGGCTCAAGGCTAGCGGGCAGCGGGGGCGGACACAAGGCGGCGGGCTCAGTCGCCGGCGACGAAGCGGCCCGGGGCGTCGGGCGCCGTCGAGCCGTCGGGCCTCACGCCCAGGTACTGCAACGACCGCTCGAGCACGCGGACGGCGGCGGGCGCGGCGACGATCCCGCCGTAGTGCCCGATCGAGCGGTCCGGGCGGTGAATGAAGCAACCGACGACCAGCCGCGGTGAGTCGAGCGGCGCCCCGCCGACGAACGAGGCGACGTACTGATCGCGGTGATAGGTCCCGGTCTCACGGTCGGGCAGCTCGGCGGTGCCGGTCTTGCCGAAGACGGCGTAGAGCGGGCTGGGGGCGCGGCGGCCGGTGCCCTCGGTCATCACGCGGCGGAGCACCCGCCGGGTGTACGCGGCCATGCTCGGCGGCAGGACCTGCGGCGCCGCGGCGGCGGCGCGGGCGGCGTCGGCGTCCAGCGGCCGAACCCGCGGCGTCACCAGCCGACCGTCGTTGGCGATCACGCAGAACGCCCGCGTCAGTTGCAGCCCCGTCACGCCGATCTCGTGCCCCATCGGCACCGACGTCAGCGTGTAGTGGTTCCACTTGCGCCGCGGCGTGATCAGCCCCGCCACCTCGCCCGGCAATCCCGAGCCCGTCGTCTGGCCGAACCCGAACGCACGCACCGCGTCGTGCAGCCGCTGCTCGCCCATGCGCTCGGCCACGATCGCCATGCCGATGTTGCTCGACTCGATCAACACCTGCTCCCACGTCAGCCGCCCGTGCGGCCGCGCGTCACGCAGCCGCCGACCACGCGAGGTCACGTGCACGCCGTCGCTCGTGCAGTCGATCACCTCCTGCGGCTGCGCCAGGCCCCGCTGCGTCGCCACCGACCAGACAAAGGGCTTGAAGATCGAGCCCGGCTCGAAGACGTCCGTGACCACGCGGTTGCGACGGACCTGCGCCGGCGTGTCGGCGAACCGCGCGGGGTCGAACGCCGGGTAGTTCGCCATCGCCAGCACCTCGCCCGTGAACGGGTGCATCACGACCAGTTGCCCCGCGCGCGCCCCGTACTGCTGGACCGCGTCGGCCAGCTCGCGTTCGGCGATCGCCTGGATCGTCACGTCGATCGACAGGCGGACGGCGCCGCCGTGCGTCGGGGGCACGTAGCCGTCGGCGTCGAACCAGAGCTCGCGGCCGCGGACGTCGCGAAGGAACTCGAGCCGGCCGCGCTCGCCGCTCAGCCGCCGATCGAAGTGCCGCTCGAGGCCCTCGAGCCCGCTGCCGTCGCGGCCGACGAACCCGATGAGCTGGCCGGCCAGGTCGCCGTGGGGGTAATCGCGGACGGTGATGGTTTCGGTGAACAGGCCGGGCAGGTCGAGTCGCCGCGCCAGCGCGGCGGTGGCCTCGTCGAGGCGGTGATCGATGACCAGGTACCGGCTGTCGGGCCGACGCGCCATGGCCAGCTCGATCGCCACGGGGTCGTACCCGAGCGTGTAGCCGACGCGCTCGGAGAAGGTGTTGCGATCGGCGATGAGGGCGGGATCGACGAAGAGGCGTTCGGCGGTGCGCGTGATGGCCAGCGGTCGGCCGCGGCGGTCGAGCAGCGGGCCGCGGCGGGCCTCGAGCGATCGGGCGCCCTCGTGCTGGTCGAGCTGTCGGACGAGCCGTTCGTCCGGTTGATGCTGGAGCTGTCCCACGCGCCACAGCAGGGCCAGCAGCACGGCCGAGAGCAGCCAGACGCTGCCGCGGCCGATCCAGAGCACCCGCCGGGCGCTGTCGCGGCGGCGCGATGCCGGCGTCGGGATCGCTGTGCGCGTTGGCGTCGGGATCGCTGTGCGCGTTGGCGTCGGTGTCGGCGTGACGGGAGGGGCGCCTGTCACGTCACGGGTAGGCGGCGTCGGCCTGGACGACCGGTCCGATTCGATCATCGCTGGTTGCCTCCGCGGGGACGACCGGTTCCAGTTCGAGCCGCCGTCGCGCCGCCGCCTCGCGCAACGTCTGCGGCGAAACCCCCGCCGCCAGCCGCGACTGGGCGTCCCAGATCACGCGGCGGTCCTCGTCCATCTGCGCCCGCAGCACGGCGATCTGACGCGCCAGCTCCAGGCGATGGTGCCGCAGGCCCAGCAGCGCCGACGCCGTGAGCACGATCACCACGATCACCAGGGTCAGACGGGCCGGCATGATCAACTCGGCAGCCGCAGGGTCTGGCCGACGCGGACCCGGTCGGGGCTGGTCAGCCGATCCTTGTTCAGGTCGTAGAGCCGCTGCCAGGCGTCGCGATCGCCGAGCACGCGTTCGGCGATGCGGCTGAGGCTGTCGCCGGGCCGCACGGTGTAGGTCGCCGGCGTCCGCGCGGTCGCGGCGGACCGTTCGCTTACGGACGCCGCGGCACGCGCCGAACCCGGCAGCCTCAAGCGCATGCCCACGCGCAGGTCGGTCGGCTCTTCGAGCAGGTCGCGGTTGGCCGCCAGCAGCTCGTGCCAGCGTTCGCCGTCGCCCAGGTGTCGCCGGGCCAGCCCGATCAGCGTGTCGCCGGCTTCGACCGTGATACGCCGGCCACCGTCGCCGGACGCGGCTCGGCTCGCCCCGGCGCCGCCATCGCCGACCGACACCCGCTGCATTCGCTCGAGCCCCGCGGGGATGAAGTCCCGGCCCAGCGTCGGCTGGCCGGCGTCCCACGGGATCCGCAGCCGCGTGCCCGCCCACACGTGACCGTTCTCCTTCACCGCCGCGGCGTTGTGCTCGGCCAGGTAACGCCACTTGCTGCCGTCGCCGTAGTACCGCTGCGCGATGGTGAACAGCGTTTCGCCCTCGGCCACGACGTGGACACGCACGGGCGCGGGGCGCGGTCGATCCTCGTCGGCCTGCCGCGCCGGCTCCGACAGCACGTCAGCATCCTGCGCGCCACGGGCCACCGCGGGTGACGACGCGGCGGCCTGATCACCCGTCGCCCCGTCGCGCATCCCATCAGCCCCGCGCGACACCTCGGTGCCGCCACGCGCGGCTTCGGGTTCGGGTTCGCCACCGGCGCCGACGCCGACGCCGACGCCCGACTCGGACACGCCGTCCAGCGCCGCGGTCTGCACGCGCATCGCCGAGACCGGCTCATCCACCGCCCACCGCACCGGCTCCGTCGGTCGGACCTGAGGCGAAGCGGGCGGCGACGCCGGCATCTCCTTCGGCTGCGATCGACGCTCCTCGCTCAACTCCTCCGGCGTGGGCACCACCGCGCGCGCGTCGTGCCGCTCACCGGACGGCGCCGGCGACTCGCTGACACGCCGCCGTGGCGCCGGCCGCACCGTCGGGTCCGACGGGTGGATCGACTGCTCGACGCTCTCGGCGTAGCCGGTCATCGCCGCCGGGCTCTGTCGCTGCGCGATCGAGAGGTGGTCGCTGATGATGATCCCGACCAGCAGGATCAGGCCCAGGCCGACGAGCATGCCGACTTTGGTTTCACGTGTCATGGCGCCAACATCCTTGTGGCTTGGGGTCCGTGAGGACCGGCGGCGAAGTCCGTGTCGCGACCGAGCCGCGCCGTGGGTCGCTCAGACCGGTCCGCCCCGCGAAGTCGGCCGATCCGTCGACCCGTCGAACGCGAACACCCGCAGACGCGCCGAGCGGCACCGCGGGTTCGCCGCGACCTGCTCGTCCGTCGGTCGCACCGGCCGACGCGTCACCCGTCGCCCCAGCCCCGCCCGCTCCATCGACACGAACGACTGCTTCACGCGACGGTCCTCCAGCGAGTGAAAGCTGATCACGCCGGCCCGACCACCCGACGCCACCAGCCGCGGCAGCACGCCCAGCAACCGCTCCAGCACGCCCAGCTCGTCGTTCACCGCGATCCGAAGCGCCTGAAACGTCCGCGTCGCCGGGTGAATCCGCGACCGGCCCGCGACCGGGCCGTAGGCGCGCCGAACCAGCTCGGCCAACTCGCCTGTTCTCGTGATCGGTGATTGCCCGCGACGCTCCACAATTTTCCGCGCGATCGCCCGGCTTCGCCGCTCCTCCCCGTATTCGTAGATCAGGTCCGCCAGCTCACGCTGCGGCAGCGTCCCGATCAGCTCCGCCGCCGTCGTCGGCCGCGTCGGGTCCAGCCGCATGTCCAGCGGGCCGTCCGCCATGAACGACAGCCCGCGCGCCGGGTCGTCCATCTGGTTCGACGCGAAGCCCAGGTCCAGCAGCAGCACGTCCACGCGTTCGAAGCCGTGCGCCGCCAGCACGCGCTCGGCCTCCGCGAAGTTCGAGTGAATCACACTCAGCCTCACCGACGCCCGCTCCGCGATCGGCGTCAGACGCTCGCGCGCGAACGCGACGTTCGCCGGGTCGGCGTCGAGCGCGACGTACACCCCCCCGGGGCCCAGCCGCGGGATCATCGCCGCCGCGTGCCCGCCGCGACCCACCGTGCCGTCGAACACACGCTCGCCCGGCCCGGGCCGCAGCGTCTCGAGCACCTGATCCAGCAGAACGGGGACGTGGCCGGCATCGGACATCGACGTCGGTTATAGCCGAGCGGCGCCCTCGCGGCGTGTGCGGCCCACCGGGCCGGCCATTGTGCCCCAGACGCCCGAGCCTACAATCCGCCCATGACCATGCGGATCCGATCCACGACGGTGCTCTCGGTGCGGCGCGACCGCGAGGTGGCGATCGGCGGCGACGGGCAGGTGACCATGGAACAGACCGTCGCCAAGGCCGACGCCGTCAAGGTCCGCAAGCTCGACGGCCTGGGCGTGGAGAAGGCCGGCGTCCTGCTGGGCTTCGCCGGCGCCGCCGCCGACGCCTTCGCCCTCATGGAACGATTCGAGGAGCACCTCAAGTCCTCGCCGGCCAACGTCAAGAAAGCCGCCGTCGAGCTTGCCAAGCAGTGGCGCACCGACCGCCTGCTCCGACGCCTCGAGAGCCTGCTGGCCGTGGCCGACCGCAACGTGAGCCTGCTCGTCTCGGGCACCGGCGACGTGATCGAGCCGTCCGACGGCGTGCTGGGCATCGGCTCGGGCGGGCCCTACGCCATGGCCGCCGCCCGCGCCCTGCTGACCCACACCGACCTGCCGCCCGACGCCGTCTGCCGCCACAGCCTCACCATCGCCGGCGAGCTGTGCATCTACAGCAACACCCACATCACCGTCCTGACGCTGTAGCCGAACCCGGCGCCTCCGAGCCGCGAGGCAACGCCTCGCGGACGCCACCGAACGCGTGGGTGCACCCCCGTCCGCCCCGACCTCGAAACCGTCCCACGCAACGGCGCTTTACACGCCCCATCGGCCGCGTACACTATCCGCGGGTGGGGCACCCAGGCCCGTGTGGCGGAATTGGCAGACGCGCCGTCTTCAGGTGGCGGTCCCGGCAACGGGG
>CAYSIX010000089.1:0-15050 GCA_964431205.1 uncultured Phycisphaeraceae bacterium | reverse complement strand
GCGACCGACGCCTACGGCCCGATCGCCGACAACGCCGGCGGCAACGCCGAGATGACCCACCAGGAGCCCTACGTCCGCGAGCGCACCGACATGCTCGACTCGCTGGGCAACACCACCGCGGCGACGGGCAAGGGCTTCGCCATCGGCTCGGCGGCGCTGACCGCCCTGGCGCTGCTGGCCGCCTACGTCATCACCGTGCAGACGAGCCTGACCAGTCAGGTCGCCAACCGCGTGGGCGAACGAGTGAACGCGGAGATGGTCGGCGCCCAGGCCGCCTCGCCCACCGTCGATTACCAGGGCCACGGGCTGTTTGCGATCAACGACTCGGCGACGCGCGTGGACGCGGGCATGCTGATCGCCACCGGCGACGAGGCGGACCGGCTCGACGCGCTGGCGACGGCGACCGCGGCCGACGGGGTCATGCTCGTCGCCGGCGAGTGGAACGACGCGAAAACCCGTTACATCGGCTACGCGACCGACGATGAGGGCGAGTTCGAGTTCGAGGTCGTGCGCGCCTCGACGGCCACGCTGCCGCAGGTCATGTCGTACTACAACGTGACGCTGATGAACCCGCGCGTGCTCTGCGGGCTGTTTCTGGGCGTGATGCTGGTGTTCGTGTTCTGCGCCATGACGATGAACGCGGTCGGCCGGGCGGCGTACCGGATGATGAACGAGTGCCGGCGTCAGTTCGGGATCATGAAGGACGCGTTCCGCAAGCAGGGCATGAGCGAGCAGGACGTGGCGAACCCGATGAGCTGGCCTTACGAGGTCGACAGCGACGGGCACAAGTACCCGGACTACGCGAACTGCGTGGCGATCTCGACGGCGGGGGCGTTGCGTGAGATGGTGGTGCCGTCGCTGATGGCGGTGGTGGTGCCGGTGGCGGTGGGCCTGGTGCTGGGGGTCGCGGGGGTGATGGGCCTGCTGGCCGGGGCGCTGGTCTCGGGCTTCGCGGTGGCGATCTTCATGGCCAACGCGGGCGGGGCGTGGGACAACGCCAAGAAGTGGATCGAGACGGGCCAGTTCGGGGGCAAGGGCTCGGACGCGCACAAGGCGGGGGTGGTCGGGGACACGGTGGGCGACCCGTTCAAGGACACGTCCGGGCCGTCGCTGAACATCCTGATCAAGCTGGTGAGCGTCGTGAGCGTGGTGTTCGCGGGGCTGGTCGTAAAATTCTCGCCGGCGGTGGGTCAGGCGCTGGGATTGGGGTAAAATATGGGGTGATGGCAAGTCGCGGAATACCAAACAGGACCCAGGGACGCGTGTCTCTGGGTCTTGTCGTTTTTTCTGGGAGAGAGGCATGAGTCTGGTTTCGGCGCGATCGTACCCCGCAGCGGTTTCAGGCCCCGATTCAGGGGAGTCCCGGCGACAGGTTGAAGCGCGTGTCCGCGGGTTCGCGGTGGAGGCGGCGAGGCTGCTGGCCGACCTGCACTGCGAGCAGGTGCTGCTGTACGACGTCCGCGGGATGAGCGACCTGACGGACTACGTCTTGATCGCCTCGGGCACGTCGGATCGGCAGATCCGATCGGTCGGTCGGCACGTGCAGGACCTGGCCAGGACGTATGGCCTGGGCCGGTTCGGCGACGAGCGAGACACGACCACGCGATGGCTGGTGCTCGACTTCGTCGAGGTGATGGTGCACGTCTTTGAGCCGGCGACGCGCGCCCATTACGACCTGGAGATGTTGTGGGGCGACGCGGAGTCGGTGCGTTGGCGTTCGTAGCGGATTTGCCCGAAGTTGCGGTGATCGGCTAAGCTTGCCGCTTCGACCCGCGGGGACCGGGGCCAATCCGGGGCCCGCGGTTGTTTTTTCGCTGGATCCGTGGTTTCTCAGGAGATGCATGCGATGCCAAACCTGGCACAAGTGATGAAAGAGGAAATCCGACGTTTGGCGCGCAAGGAGGTAAAGGCCAACACGGAAGGCACCCGCAAAATCGTTGCGCAATACCGACACGACATCGCCCAGCTCAAGCGTGAGCTCGATCAGGCCAAGCGGAAGATCGACTTTCTCGAGAGCCAGGAGCGCAAGCGGATCCGCAAGCCATCCGTTCCCTCCGAGGCGCTCGACGGCAAGCGGTTCAGCCCCAAGTGGCTCAAGTCGCACCGCGAGAAGCTGGGCCTATCGGCCGCCGATTACGCCAAGCTCGTCGGCGCTTCGCCGCAGAGCATCTACCTGTGGGAGCGGGGCGAGACCAAGCCGCGCGAGGCGCAGCTCGCCAAGCTCGTGGCGGTGCGCGGCCTCGGCGTCCGGGCGGCGCGTCAGCGGCTCGAGGTCATCGAGAACGGCGGATGAGTCATGCGTCCGCGTCGCCGGGTTCGACCGTCACGCGATCGGCAGTCACGGTCACGATCACGTTGGCCGCGAACTGAAAGACGCGTCGGCCGCCGCGACCGTCGCGGATCGCGCGGACCGTCGGCCGAAGCGCCGACTCGCTCAGCGTGTCCGCCGGCACGCCCCGCTCACGCAGCAACGAGCGCAGCAGCTCGTGCAACACCGGACGAGGCATGGCACGCGCCGCGGCCCGGCCCCACGCCGCCGCCCCTGCTCTTGATTGAACCGTGGACCTCGCCTGCGCCGTCAGATCGCGCACCAGCCGGTGCAGCTCCCTCGCCCGCCCGGCCAGCGCCACCGCCTGACGCGCCGCGTCCGGCCTCAGATCACGCAGCACCGGCAGGACCTCGTGTCGCAGCCGCGCCCGCCACCGCGACCGGTCGCGGTTCGTCTCGTCCTCACGCCACGGCTGATCCAGTTCACACAGGAACGCGACGACCTGCCCGCGCCTGACGCCGAGCATCGGTCGCAGCAGCGTCACCGACGCCGCGGGACCTGTGCGCTCGCCGTCGGCCTGCGTCGCACCCTCGCCGCCCGGAACACGCAAACGCCGACGCCACGCGATCCCGCGCAGCCCGCGGATCGACGTGCCGCGGATCATGCGCATCAGCAGCGTCTCGAGCTGGTCGTCGGCCTGGTGGGCGGTGACCACCGCGGCGTCGAGCCGCTGCGCCAGCTCGGCCAGGGCCGCGTACCGCCGGCGGCGCGCCTCGGCCTCGGTCCCGCCGGCCACATGCACGTCGCACCGCTCGAACGGCAGCGACAGGCGGTCGGCCAGCTCGGCGACGAAGCCGGCGTCGGCCTCGGCCGCCTCGCCCCGCAGGTGGTGCTGCACGTGTGCGACGTGGAGCCTCAGCCGCCACCGCCGCCTCGGCGCGAGCATCGCCACCGCCCGCATCAGGGCGACGGAGTCGGCCCCGCCGCTGACCGCCAGCACCAGCCGCTCGCCCTCGCTCACACGACCGCGCCGCCGCAGCCCGCGCGCCACGGACCGCACCAGCGGGTGATATGGGTTGGGCCGGGATTCGCTCACACCACCGCCCTCGCAGCTTGGTCGGAATGCCGGCGCGGGTCGCGCATGGACGGATCATAAGCCGACCGCGGTCGGCCCAGCGACCACGGTCGGCCGCCGGGCGTCGGCGCACGGGCGGGCGGTCACGGTCCGGCGTCGCCACGGATCGAGCCGTCGGCGAAGCCGCGCAGGGTCCTGGCGGTCAGCTTCCCGCCGACGGTCTCGTGCAGCATGAGGGTGGTGGCCGGGTCGTCGAGCTCGTCGAGCGGGGCGCCGGGCGAGCGGTAGCGATAGACCTCCCCGGTGTGCGGGCTGGTGAGCAGTTGCTGATAGCCGTCGCTGGGCAGGTAGTCGCCGACGAGGGCGGACAGGGAGCCGGGGGCGCTCTGGTTGTGGTCGGCGGCGTAGGCGAAGATCGCGGCCATGATGGTGCTCATCTTGGCCTGGGAGGCCTCGATCTGGGAGGCGTCGGTGCGGACGGAGTCGAGCTGGCCGGTGTCGGGGCTGAAGTACCAGTCGCTGGTGCCGGGCGCCCCGTCGCCGACGCGGTTGCCGCCGGTGACGGGATTGACCGGGATTTCGTCAAGGTAAGGCCCGTAGGGGTAGCCGGGCGTGCCGGGCGGTGCGGTTTCGCCCTGCTCGTTGGTGGCCATGGTCAACTGATCGGAGAACGAGTCGAGGGAGGGGTATTGACCGCGATGGTCGAGCCGATACGCCTCGACCTGCGTGGCCAGCAGTCGCTGGTTGGCCTGGAGGGTGACGTCCCCGACGGCGTCGACAACCCCGCGGTAGAGCACGACCGAGACGGCCGCGAGGATGCCGAGGATCACGACGACGATCAGCAGCTCGGTGAGGGTGAAGCCCGACCGTCGGCGTCGCCGCGGACACCCGGCCTCGCTGCACTTGACACCACCGACCACCATACCCCGCTCCTGGTCCACGATCGCGCCGGGCTCACGCGCGGCGCGCATCGCCTCCCATCCTTTGATCGGTCAGGGGGAACGGGCGATTGATCACGGGCCCGGTAAGCTCATCCGTCGGGACCGGTCGTGACGATCGCACCGCCCTTGACGCCCGGTTGAACGTGCGGTCAAGCAGCGGGCGAACGCGACCGATGAAACCTGCGTCTGTCATGCAGTCTGTCGTGCACGGCCGGGGCGTGCGGCGGACCGTCGGCCGACGCGACGCCCCGGCGTCTCGCCCCGATCCATCCGCCACGCCGCCTCTCCGCGGCCAACGGAGCCCGGTATGTCCCGTCCCCTGCCCTCGGGTCTGACCAGTGACTTCGACGCCCAGGACCTGGCCGTCCGCCTCTGGCTGTCCGACCAGCAGTGGATGGCCGTGCTCTCGCGGCTCGAATCTCAAGCCTCCCCCGCCGATCGGCCCGAGCCCGACGGCGACCGCCGTGACCCCGATCGGCCCCGCTATCCCCTGCACCTGCGCACCATGCTCCGCGTCCTGCAACCCAACGGCGATCGCGGCACCTACCTGGTCGCCCTGCGCAACGTCAGCGTCGGCGGCCTCGGCTTCCTCAGCCCCGAACCGCTCGAACGCGGCACCCGATGCACCCTCGCCCTGGCCCCCTACCCCCACGGCCACAGCGGCGGACAGATCGTCGCCGGCCGCGTCGTCTGGCACCGACCCGTCGACGACCTGCCCTTCCGCGCCTTCGAGATCGGCCTCCAGTGCGAGCAGCCCATTGATCTGGGCTCGATCCTGACCGATCACGACCTGCCCGCCTGAACTCCCGACCGTCGCCCTCACTGTCTCGGGCTGCACGCACTTTTTTCCACGACTCCAGGCCCCGATCCGCTAGAATGAACCCATGCGCGGATCGTCCTGACGATACGGCCGCCGCCGCGTCCGGCCGGCCCGCCACGGTCCGACCCGTATCGCTCACACCTGGTCGGGAGTGCGCCCATGCTTTCCTTTCGTACGCTGGTTTTTGCCGTGCTGACCCCGTGCGTGACGGCGGCGAGCCCCGCAGCGGCCCAGCTGCTGCCGCCGGGCCCCGCCGACGACCCTGCCGAACACGCCGTTCTGTCCCTCGACACCGACGCTCTGCTCACCTCGAACGAGGTCTTCCCCGACCGCGTCAATGACCCGGTCTGGAACCTCACCCCCCAGGAGGGTCGGCGGTTGTTCAAGCTGCCCCTGCGGATCGAGCGGGTGACCGGCACGGCCGAGCTGCGCAGCCCCCCCATCGACGTGCGCGGTGGACGCTTCGTCGCCTGGCACATCACCGGGACCGATGCCGGCTCGGGCGGTTTCCGCGGCGGCGCCGGTCGTGGCGGCTACGGCGGCGATCCCTACAGCGGTGGTTATGGCGGGGACCCGTACGACAGCGGCTACGGCGGCGACCCGTACGGCGGTCGCCAAGCGCCCGTGCAGGTCGGGCCACGCGGCCAGTTCAACCCCCAGCAACGCCCTCAGGCCTCGCCGCGCGGGCAGGCCGCCGAATCCGACGTCGCCCAGGTCCCCCCGGGCGCGCCGCAACTGGCCCGCAAGATCGTCCTGACACCCGACGGCCGACTCTCCTGGTCGCTCGATCGCTCGATCCCCGGCGCCGAGGTCAACCAGTCCAACGACGGGTACGTGCTGAAGGTGCGTCCGGATCGTCTGGCCGAGATGGAGCCGCAGCGCCCCGGCGCCGACCGGCGTCGCCAAACCCTGTCTCGTGGCAACCCCGGCGCGTCGCGACCGACGCTCGACCGCGGCGCGATCGAGCAGCGCCGCGAGGCCGAGGCGCGTTACCGCCAGGAGCTCGAGCAGTACCGCGACCTGCGCACGGCCATCCGAGACCTGCCGGACGAGTTCAGCGTGCCGGCGCCGCCGATGGTGTGGGCGGTGTTCGAGGTGCCCGAGGCTCTGCCGGAGCTGACGCTGAACGGCGAGGACCCGCTGCCGTGGGCCATCAGCTTCGAGGATCTGACGGCGATGCGTGCGGCGGCGGGCCGGTCGTTCGCCGGCGGGGATGGCCGGCTGGACTTCGAGGGCCTCCAGCTCGTCTCGCAGCTCTCGCTGCTGGCGCGGGAGGGGCACCCGCTGACACACCGGCTGATCGCGGACATCGTGGTGCGCGCGGGCCTGGCCGGGCGGGCCCAGCCGAACGACCCGTTGTACCGGCTGCTGGGAACGCTGATCGAGAGCGAGGACGCCCAAGCCAGCCGGACGGTGACGGCGGCGTTGGCCGCGGTCGAGCCGTCCACGTCGGCGACGGTGATGCTGCTGCGCGACGCGGCCCGGCGGAACGACCCCGGCGTGCAGATCGCGGCGCTGCGCGGGCTGCTGCGGGGCGATCCGGACAACCCCAGCCACCTGCAGGACATGCTCGCCAGCGCGACGCGGCTGCTGCGTGACGAGCAGGGCCCGCCCGCCGGTGAGGTCGTCCGCGGCATCGTCGAGGGGCTGCCGGGCGAGTCCGAAGCCCTGAGCCTATTCGTCAGCGGCGTCGACTTCGCCACGCTCAGCGCGGCGCGGCGGGAGCAGGCGATCCGTGCCGTCGCGCAGGCGGCCGGCACCTCGGCGCTCGCCTCGGCGTGGCTGGACAAGAAACTGCTGGGCTCGGACGACGAGGCGGTCCGCCGGCAGACGCTGGAGGTGCTGGCCACGACCGCCGGCGGCGAGTCGTTCGCCCGCCCGGTGGCCGACGCGTTCCTCGCTCTGTTCGGGAACACGGACGCGGCCCAGCCGGCGGTCTCGACCCGCCCTCTGCGGCTAAACACGCCGCTCCCGATCGATTCGGCCGAGCACGCCCTGCTCGACCTGTTGCGAAGCGACGACGATGACCTGCGGACGCTGGCCTGGCGATCGCTGCCTGCGTTCCGCATCGGGCCGCCGGACGGCTCGTCCCGGCAGGGCGAGGCGACTGGTGACCGCGGCCGATTCGCGTCCCGCGGGTCGTCGACGGGATCGGCCGACGACACCGACGAGATCTACCGTCGGCTGATGGAGGCGGCGATGTCTCAGCGGCAGACGCCCAAGTCACTGGCCCACTTCCTTGCCGACCAGCCCCACGTGCCGCGCGCCACCGAGGCACTGTGCAAGCTGGTGATCACCGGGGACTCGGCGGCGTCGGCGTCGGCGGCGCGCAAGCTGATCGGCTCCGATCGGCCGCTGGACCAGATCCTGCCGCGGCTGGGCCTGGACGAGCGCTCGACGCTGGCGGCGCGGCTGTACGAAGCCGTCGATGGCGAACACCCCCCGGTGGTCGGCCTGCTGCGCCAGACCGACGAGCGAGCGGCCGTCCTGGGCTGGTTCGCGAATCAGGTGGTCTCGGGCACGCTGCCGCCGCCGGCCGCCTGGGCCGAGCCGTTCAACGACGAGCAGCAGCTGTTGCAACTGGCCGGCGCCCCGGACGCGGAGCTGGCCGCCGGTGCCGTCGCGGCGCTGGTGTATGCCGCCGGCGGCGACGCCCGCACCGCCCGGGAGATGATCGCCCGCTTCGCCAACGCCGGCGACCGCACAGTGGACGGTCTGCGCAGCATCTGGAGCCCGGCCAAGCAGCAGATCTTTGCCCGGCGTCTGGCCTCGGCCGCCGGTCGCTACCGCCTCGTGCTCGAACCGGTCGAGACCGATGCGGCGTCATCGCGAGACGCCGGACCCGCCTACGGCGCCGACCCCTACGGCGGGGATCCGTACAGCGGGGATCCGTACAGCCAGGGCTACGGCGGCCCGCCGCCCTCGGACGCCGGCCCATCCGCCGACTCCACCTCGATCGAGATGCCCGACGGCCCGGTGCAGCTCGGCGTGGTCGAGCTGCTCGCCGACGGTCAGAGCGTGCAGTTCCGGGGCGACGTGCTCACCGTCGCGATTCCCGACGAACGCCTGGCCCTGCGTCTGCCCAGCCCCGGCGAGCTCAAGGGCTTCGACCACGAGGACCTGGCCTCGCTGTCCCTGGAGCGGGTCAGCGACCCGGTGGACCTGCTGCCGCTGCCCGACGGGAGCTGGCAGGGCACGATGACGCTCGGCCGGGGCCAGACGCTGCGCGTTCGTCTGGAGCCGGTGACCACACCGTGATGCCGGGTAGTGCGACGGTCTTTGCCGGATGATCCGAGGCTTCGCCCCGCTCGGCCCGCGACTCAACCGATTGAGAATCCGGCGTGGGTGTGCTCGGCCCGCCGCTTCAGCCGGGAGCAGACGAAACCGAGCGAGCTGGCACGCACCATGGCCGCGACCGGCGGATCGAAGCCCGACAAATCGACCGTGATCCCAATCCCAGAGCGAGACGCCGTCCGCTGGCTGGCAGATCATGGCGACGCCCTGTTTCGTTTTGCGATGTCGCGGCTGGGCGATCCCGACGCGGCCGAAGAACTCGTGCAGGCGACGCTCACCGCAGCGTGGGAGTCGAGAGACCGCTTCGACGGACGATCGTCGAGACGCACCTGGCTGATCGGGATCCTGCGGCACAAGGTTCTGGACCACCTGCGGGATCGGGCGCGGCAGCGCGGAGACGTGCCGCTGGACGCCGAACGGGTCGAGCCGATCTTTACCGCCGGCGGGCACTGGCGCCGAACGCTGGGGCGTTGGCCCGCCGACCCGTCGGAGCCGTTGCAGCGCCGCGAGTTCTGGCGCGTGTTTGACGAGTGCCGGGCGCACCTGCCGGCGCCGCTGGCCGAGGCGTTCGTCCTCCGAGAGATCGAGGGGCTCAGCGTCGCGACGGCCTGTAAGCGAACCGGGCTCTCGCCGACTAACCTGTCGGTGCGCGTGCATCGGGCCCGTCTGTTACTTCGCGAATGTCTGGAGCGACGCTGGTTCTCCGACCCGGAGCGCCACCGCCGAGCTTGAGCCAGAGGAATTCAGAACGCCTTCATGTCGGATGCAAGGTCAACCATTTCGTCGTTTCTCTCAGCGGTGAAGCTGGTGCTGACGCTGCGTTGTGAGCAGTCCACACGGCTGGTTGCGGATTCGATGGACCGTCGGCTGACACGGGCGGAGCGCTGGGCGGTCCGGCTGCACGCGTTGGGCTGCTGGTCGTGCCGGCGATTCAAGCGGCAGGTCGCGTTCCTGCGGGAGGCGGCGCGTCGGCGCGCGGCAGAGGGTGAGCCGGACGCCGACCGCCGGACTCAGCGGGCGTCAGACACGTTGTCGCCCGAGGCACGCCGGCGCATCGAGGCGAGCCTCCGCTCGCTGGGCGCGCAAGACCACGCCTGACTCTTTGCGCAATCTCCCCGACCGCTGTAACGGCGGGCCGTCAAGCTCGACACACCTGTGCTCCGACGAGGTGTCGGAGTCCGTGCGTCCGGGCCGAGGTGTCCGGCGGCGGCTGTCTCGTGAAGTGCTATGCGGAAAGGAGAGTGTTCGGATGAATCAGCAGTCTTCGCAACGAGGGGGCACGGCTCCTGCAAGCGTCGCCACGCTCGCTGGCGCGGCTGTGCTGTGCGGCGCGTTGGGCGCACAGGCAGCGGAGGTGCAGGTCAAGATTGAGAACCTGGCGCCCCAGAACGGGCTGTTTTTCACGCCCGTGTGGGTCGGTTTCCACGACGGTAGCTTTGACCTGTACGACAGGGGCGCGCCGGCCACGGCGGCGCTGGAACGTCTGACCGAGGACGGCGAAACCGGTCCGATCAGCGCTGCATTCGCCACCGCCACCAGCGGCGCGGGCCAGGACGACACGATCACGGCTCCGACCGGGATCGATTCCCCGCCTGTGTTCGATCCCGGTGAATCCGTCTCGCGCACGTTCGACATCGACCCGATAACGAACCGTTACTTCAGCTTCGCCTCGATGGTGGTGCCCTCGAACGATGCCTTCATCGCGAACGGCGATCCGTTCGCCCACAAGGTCTTTGAGGAGGACGGCAGCTTTGCCGGCAAGACCATCATCACGATCCTGGGCGGACAGATCCTGGACGCCGGCACGGAGGTGAACAACGAGCTGGACGCCGCGTTCATCAACCAGGCCGCGCCGGACACGGGGTTGGACGAGAACGGCGTGGTCGAGCCGCACCCGGGCTTCATCGGCTCGGTCGCGGGACCGGACGGCGAATCGATTATCCTGGGAGGAACCAACGGTCTGGGCGTGTTCTTCGATCCGGTCGCCGCCGACTTCACCGTCCAGGATCAGGTCTTGGCGCGCATCACGATCACGCCCGAGCCAGCCGGGGCGACAGTGTTCGGGCTCGCGAGCGGTGTGCTGCTCCTGGTCCGGAGACGGACGCGCCGTGCGGCGCCCTGAGGCGTGGATGCCAGTATCGATTTCATCCGGGCGAGCGCTCAGTGGAGTCGCGGATCAGATCCGCGGCTCCACTGCGCTCTGCCCACGGCGTGAGCCGCGAGGCGATGCCCGACGAGGGGTGCTCTGGGGACGGTCGCCGCGTCGCCCCGAGGGCCGCTCTCGCCTCGCTCGGGCCCGGCTCAGGTCGCGTTCGATCGGTGCGGCGAAGGCTTCGGTTGGCACGGGCACCGCCCGATCGCCGATACTGTGGCCATGGACGAGCCACGCCCCGATGCCGCCTCGCCTCCACGCTGGGACGAGCTGGACGTCATGGACGCCGACCAGGTCATCGACGCGTTCCATCACGCCGCCGATGCCAACCTCAACACCCTCAACCGCCGGGGCTCGCTCGTTCACCTGCCGGACAGCGGTCGGCTCCTGCTGACCGGCGACCTGCACGACAACGCCCACCACTTCCGCAAGATCCTCAAGCTCGCCGAGCTCGACGCCGCACCCGACCGCTTCCTGGTCCTCCACGAGATCGTCCACGGCCCGAACTACGTCAATGGACGTGACCTCTCGGTCCGCCTGCTCGCTCAGGTTGCCGCTCTCAAGGTCCAGTACCCCGATCAGGTCGCCGTCATCCAGTCCAACCACGACCTCGCGCAGCTCACCGGCGACCGCATCCTCAAGGACGGGCTCAGCGTGGTCGGCGCGTTCGAGGAGGGCCTCGAGTTCCTCTACGGCAACGCGGCCCACGACGTCCGCGCCGCCATGAACCGCTTCATCCGCAGCTACCCCCTGGCCGCACGCTGCGCCAACGGTGTCTTTGTCGCCCACAGCCTGCCGGCGCCACGCCGTCTCGAATCGTTCGACACCGAGATCCTCGGTCGCATTCCCACCGACGAGGACCTCGACCCCGACGGCTCGGTGTACGCCCTGGTCTGGGGCCGACATCACAACCAGAAGGTCGCCGACGAGCTCGGCAAAGCCTGGGACGCTCGCGTCTTTGTCCTCGGTCATCAGCCCGCGGACATGGGCTACGAGACCGAGGCCGACCGCATCCTCATCCTCAACTCTGACCATGAGCACGGCGTGGCGCTGCCTATCGACCTGTCCCGCTCGTACGACCTAGACGCCTTGATCGAGGCGATTGTGCCGCTGGCGGCGATCACCGTCTGAGCCGCGCGGATGCTCACGGCACGGGTGCGCCGCGGCGCTTGAGTCGCCCCTCGGCCGCGCCCGCGGCGCCGGCGACGAAGTCTCGGGAATAACGTCGGACGGGCAACGGTTCTGCGCGACGTGCCGGGGATGTCGCTTTGATTCCATTCGCGGAGGTACCCGATGTCACAAGCCCGACCAGTCGCCGACGCTCAGGATTCGCCCCGGTACTGGACGGTCGGTCGGATCGCCGCCGCGGTGGCGATGGTGCTGGCTGTGGCCGCGGCGCTGCTTTACGTGCGGTGGGAGGAGTGGTCGCGGCTGGCTCAGGACCGGGAGGCGTTCGCGCACCCGGCAGAGGGCATGGCCCCCGACGCCGCCGCCCGGCCGACCGCGAGCGAGTCGCTGCTCGCCTCCTTCGACACCTCGAGCCTCACCATCCCCAAGGACCAGATCTTCTCCGGCGGGCCGGGCAAGGACGGCATCCCCTCGATCACCGACCCCGTGGTCATCCGGCCCGACGAGGCCGAGCACCTGCGTGCCGGCGATCGCGTGGTGGGGGTGACGATCAACGGTGAATCCCGCGCCTACCCCATCGACATCCTCACGTTTCACGAGTGCGTCAACGACAAGCTCGGCGGCGTGCCCATCGCCGTGATCTACTGCCCGCTGTGCGACTCGGTCAGCGTCGTGGGCCGTCGGCTGGACGGCAAGACGTACGAGTTCGGGATCTCGGGCCTGCTGTACAACTCGAACGTGCTGCTGTACGACCGTCAGGATCAGGCGCTGTGGTCGCAGGTCAAGCTCGGGGCGGTCAGCGGGCCGAACGCCGGCCGCACGCTGCGGCACCTCGGCGGCTGGTCGCTGACCTCGCTGGGCGCCTGGCTGGCCGAACATCCGGATTCAACCGTGATCAGCCGCGAGACCGGCCACACCCGGCCCTACGGCCACAACGTCTACGCCGACTACTTCCGCACTGATCGGCTCATGTTCCCCGCCGAACCGCGGGACGAGCGCATGCCCAACAAGGAGCCGGTGGTCGGCGTCCGCTTGGGCGAACACGCAAAGGCGTATCCGGTCGAAGCGGTCGCCCGGGCCGAAGGCGGCGTCGTCACCGACACGATCGACGGGAAGACGATCACGCTCCGCGCCGACCGCTTCAACGAAAGCGTCGAGGTCATCGAAGCGCCCGACGACGCCGCGGTCGTGCACACCTTCTGGTTCGCCTGGCACGCGATGCACCCGCAGACCGCGGTGTACGAGCCCGACGGCCAGACCCCCCGAGCCCAGGGCCGAGCTGCCCTGACCCCCGCGACCGCTCAGACGAGTAGCGCAGCCGGGTTCTCGAGCAACTGCTTGAACGTCTGCAGGTACTCGGCGGCGACGGCGCCGTCCAGCACGCGGTGGTCGGCACTCAGCACCGCGCTCATGACGTGGCCGACGGTCAGCTCGCCGTCGCAGTTGCTGATATTCAAGAGATTATTGGCCAAAGACTTCGCGAGACTCCTTGACGAGCGTGATGAAATTGATGCATGAAACGCCAACCTCATCAAGTCCGCACACCGCGGGGATCTTCATCCTTGCAGGATTATTCGGGAGATTGTTCTGAACTTCCTCGTTCGTCACAAGCTCGACATGCTCGACACTTGCGGTCGCAATAATTAAGACGTCCTCCTCATCTACACCTCTCTTATGGTACTTATCCTCCTCGATACCGAGTAGCTGCTTGATTCGCATGGCCTCCTGCATAATCGCATTGGTGACGGGCAGGCGTCTGACTCCATGAAGTCGAAGCCAGTCGGCACAATCTCCTGCATTCTTCGCAACCTGGTCGAAAGCAACCTTGGACATGACGATCCGACCATCGCGAACCTCCCCACCGAGCCAACGCCAGAGCGGCGGGAATTGCTCGGGTGGGTAATTGTCCCAAGCATAAATGATGGAAGACGCGTCAATGACCCGCAATATACTCCTCCAAGCGGTGTACGTCCTTAATCTTTAGATTGTCCAGGTATCGGCTGGCTTTATTCAGGGTGATCTCTCGCGCGTGCAGTGCGTCAAACACGCTCTTGACGTAACGGCTGCCAAAGATATGCAATGGCTCTCGTGCGCGATACTTACGGCTTCCACGCTCTCTGATGGGAATAGGCTGAGCATGCCGCCACCGTCGATAGGCTCGATAGGTTGACGCGTTGAGACGCCCCGCGTCCAGCAGCCTACGAAGGATCACTTCTGTGCTGACACCCCATTCCCGTCGATGCGAGTCAAGCCAGTCGTCAAAGTGCGACACTTTCTTCGGTCGATCGACATCGCTGATCTGCGCGAGGAACGCATCAGGCACAAGCAAATGACCAGCAAAAGCGTTTGCTGACTGCTCGCGACCATTATGTGACTGAAGGTCTTCTTCTTCATCAATGAAGCTGTCTCGATCCAGCAAGAGGTGGCCGAGTTCGTGCATTAGTGTGAATGATTGTCGTGTCTCAAACGATTCCTTCTTCACCATGATGACAGGACACGCTGGATCGAAGAGTGAGAAGCCAACGATGGGGCTATCCGATGGAATGCGCCACGCGCCACGGTAACCCAAGCTGCTAAACACCAAAACGCCCTTGGATTCGACAGCCTCCCGATAGCTGCGAAAAGTGTTCTCGTCCGCGAGGCCAAGCCATGCACGGGTGATCGCGGCCGCGCGCTGCGGATTTCGTTCTGGCACGTTTGGTGGACGGAAGCGAGGAAACTCCTCCTCATCCAGGTCGCTGCACAGACTCAAGTACAGTTCGCGGTGCGACTCGACGCGCTCGATCAGAGCCTTCATCTTGGGAGAGAGGTCTGATTTCTGGTTCGCGAGGGTACGGAAGTTTGCTGTCCGCAGTTGAGTCTCGTCGACCGTGCCCGACTCGAGAAAGAACAACACTCCTCGGCCAAAAAAGTCGGCAACCCTACGGAGTTGAGAGTACGTGATGCCGTCTGCCCCCTCCAACAGGGCATTCAAGCGTGATTGGGGGATTTTCAGGCGCTCGGCGAGGTCCTCGGGTGTGATGCCGTAGTCGTTGCAGCACCATCGGATCCGCTCCGGGTTGACGTTCTGGATTCTCTCCATTGAGGCCGGCTACCGTACTATGATGATCTTTCGAAAGACCCAGAATGATGGGCCTGCGAGGCTTATTGTAGGCTCAGCGCAGTCTGTCGGCTATCGACGAAATGGGTATCGACGTGGACGATCGGCACGACTGCCATTGGGGAGATTCCTGCAGTTTGAAGATGGTTCATGGTGGATGCATCCCGCTGCGCCGCGGTTATTCAGACCAGCAGCGCGGCGGGGTTCTCCAGCAGTTGCTTGAACGTCTGCAGGTACTCGGCGGCGACGGCGCCGTCCAGCACGCGGTGGT